>JADFYO010000055.1 GCA_015233015.1 Nitrospirota bacterium
ACTAATTTTGCCGCTTCCTCTCTGAACTCCTTCGTGTACTTCCCATTCGGGATCCTTTCCATCTGACACCTCCATTGAGTTTCTTATTTTACTCTATTTTGGTGTCCACTTTTTCCAGCTTACCTCAGGCGGGTCGATAAAAATGCACTTAACCTTTCCGGCATAGTAGGGAAGCAAGGCTTTCAGCGCGTCAAGGTTGTCGCCTTGAATCAGCATATTGCCGGTATCGCTGTCACCGTACGACAATTCCCGTACTTCTTCTAATAAGCGGTAAGGGGTGTGCGTGACGGCTTTAATATCATCGTCGCGGGTGAGCCAATGCAAAAGAGGCATAGTGTTCTATCACCGTGATTTTTCAAAAATTACCATATTAGTTAATTTGTAACCGATAACAAATGACTACAAAGCCTGAGATCCACAAATAGCCTAAAATCAACAGTACATTGATAATCTATGGTCGGGGCGACTGGATTCGAACCAGCGACCACACGGTCCCGAACCGTGTACGCTACCAAACTGCGCTACGCCCCGATTGTTTGAACTACTAATCCTACGGTATTATACATTTTTGCTGCAGCAAATATCTATCCCGATTATGGCCAATCAGGCCGCACACCACGACTTTGACATATCTATTATAGTCTTCACTTCTTTATCAGAAATCGTCCTGGCATCAAGGACAAGCGTATCGCCTTTTATTCTCGCAATCACGGGAGGATTTGAACTCCTCAGGCTGGCCTCAAGCTCGTTAACCGTCTGCTTCTGCGGTCTCAATGCAACGGCATACGTCGGGAACTCATGACCGGGCAGCGACCCGCCACCGGCATATGACGAATCCTTTATCATTGTTACTTCCATATGGCCGGTAGTTTGGCCTTTTATTCCGGCGGCAAGGCGCCCTGCCCTTTTCTTTATCTCCTTTATATCTTCAGTCAACATTTTTAAAACGGGAATGTTCTTAAACGATTTGTCCGCATCTACATATTCCATCAGCGTGGCCTCAAGCGCCGATATGGCAAACTTGTCAACCCTGACCATGCGCGCCAGTGGATGAGTTCTCACGGTCTCGATTAAATCTTTCCTTCCCGCTATCACACCACACTGCGGGCCGCCAAGTAGTTTATCTCCGCTGAATGTTATGAGGTCAACACCATTTTTTACAATATTTTTTACCATCGGCTCATCGTGCATACGGTAGGGGAGCAGGTCAGCGAGGCAGCCGCTTCCAAGGTCATACATTACTGAAATCCCGGACTTTTTCGCGAGGGCCGCAATCTCCTCGATACCTACTTCCTCTGTAAATCCCGTAATTTGAAAGTTCGACCGGTGTACCTTTAATATAACAGCAGTGTTTTCTGTTATTGCCCTTTCGTAGTCATAGAGGTGCGTCTTATTCGTAGTGCCTATCTCTATTAGTTTTGCCCCGGTGTGGGCCATTATGTCGGGGATTCTGAACGAGCCGCCGATTTCCACAAGTTCTCCCCTCGATATGATGACTTCCTTGCCATTTGCGATAGCAATCAGACACAGAAACACTGCCGCGGCATTGTTATTCACCACGAAGGCATCCTCTGCTGCCGTTAAATCTCTTAAAGCGCCCTGAACGTGGGTATATCTCTTACCCCTCCTGCCAGTTTTAAGGTCATATTCAAGTGTCGAATATCCAGAGGCAACTGCTGCTGCGTTTTCTATTGCTAACTTGCTGAGTGGGGCCCTGCCGAGATTCGTATGAACCACTATGCCGGTTGCGTTTATTACCGGCCTGAGACTGAATGATGTATGCGCTGAAAGCCGGTCTGTCGCTATCGAGATGAGAGAGGTCAGCGTGACAGTTTTCGACTCGCCACGCAGCACCTCCGTCCGCTTCGTCTCGACGGCGTCGCGCAGTGCCCTTAGGACAAGGTTTCTTGGGTATTCTTTCAGCCATTTAATGGCCTTGGGGATTTTTAACAGGCTGTCAATCGATGGGATGTTTCTTAATATAGCCGCTTTCGCTTTATTTATATCTTCTTTCAATGCCTTAGGCGCCTTCTATGTGTTGCACAATCGATTCAAATAGCATCCTGCCGTCGGAATTTCCAAGGATTTCCTCCGAGGCACGCTCAGGATGCGGCATCATTCCGAGGACATTGCCTTCTTTATTGGATATTCCGGCTATATTAAGAAGTGCGCCGTTGGGATTAGCCTCATCAGAAACAACGCCGTCTTTGTCGCAGTAGGTGAAGCAAATCTGATTATTTTTTTTAAGCTCATCGATTGTTCCAGAGTCTGCATAATAATTACCTTCGGCATGGGCAATTGGGAGCCTGAGCACCCTGCCCTCCTTATATCCTGCGGCAAAAGGACTTTTTTTAGGGTTAGTTACTTTTACGAATACATCCTTGCATATGAATTTAAGCGCCCGATTGCGAAGCATCGCCCCGGGTAAAAGGCCGGACTCAAGGAGTATCTGAAAGCCGTTGCATATACCGATGACAAACCCGCCGTCTTTCGCAAAATCTGTAACCGCCTTTATAATCGGAGAAAACCGTGCCAGCGCCCCCGCCCGCAGATAATCTCCATGAGAAAACCCGCCGGGTAAAACCACTACCTTCACGTCTTTGTCTATCGAGGTCTCCTTATGCCAGAGAAACCGCGCAGGCCGCCCAATGACATGCTTAACAACATGATAACAGTCATGGTCACAATTGCTGCCGGGAAAAACCACTATCGCAAACATTTGCACTTATGTTATATGAAGGGAGTTTTTTTGTCAAGCAAACAATTAACCCTAAATCCACCATCAAATTAAGCCCCGGTCTCAGTTTAAGTTTGCTAATGCGATTGACTTGGGAGACAAGAGAGAATTCCTTACATTTTTCGCCGCGTTATGTTAGATTACCTGTAGCTATGCTTGCTTATCCTGAGATACGGCCTTATTTATTTAAATTAGGCCCAGTGCAAATTCGATGGTATGGACTTATGTATCTGATTGGATTTGTGGGTTCATTCTTACTTGTTAAATATCAGATGAAACGCCGCCGCATTGAGTTCAAAAGCGAAGACCTTGAAAATCTTTACCTGTTCATCATTACCGGCCTGATTCTGGGCGCGAGGCTTGGTTATGCCCTGTTCTATAACTTCGCTTATTACCTCAGCAACCCTCTTGAGGCATTTGCCGTCTGGCACGGGGGGATGTCCTTCCACGGCGGGCTGATTGGGGCGATAACCGGCGGGGTCATTTTTTGCCGCCGTAAAAAGATTGATTTTCTCATGCTCTGCGATATGGTCAGCGTTACCGTCCCATTAGGTCTTGGGCTTGGGCGATTAGGGAATTTTATTAATGCCGAACTCTTCGGGCGCGTCACCGATGTCCCATGGGCGATGGTATTCCCCGGCGGCGGGCCGCTTCCAAGACACCCCTCTCAGCTCTACGAATTTTCCCTCGAGGGCGTCGTGCTCTTTGCTATTATGTGGTTTATAAAAGACAAGCTCAGTACGCATCGCGGCGCCTTGACAAGCGTGTTTATAATCCTTTACGGCGTCTTCAGAATAACCGTAGAGTTCTTCAGAGAGCCTGACCCGCAACTCGGGATGCTTGCGGGACTTCTGACCATGGGACAGCTCCTGTCTTCGATTATGATTATAGCCGGTGCTGCCGGACTAACTATTTCTCTAAAAGGGCGCGTGCGCGTTTAATGACATTTTCCACCGTAAAGCCGAAATGCTCAAAGAGCTGCTTTGCCGGCGCTGAAATGCCAAATTGGTCAATGCCTATTACGTCGCCGTGAAGCCCTACATACTTATACCAGCCAAGTGAGGAGCCTGCCTCAACGGCAAGGCGCTTATGTACACTGACCGGCAGTACGGACTCCTTATACTCCGCCGATTGTTTCTCAAACAACGAGAATGACGGAAAACTAACACACCTCACCGCAACGCCCTCTTTGACCAGCTGGACATACGCCCCAAGTGCCTGATGAACCTCCGAACCCGAGGCCATGAGTATAAGCTCCGGTGCCTTCCCCGAATCGGCTAGCACATATGCCCCATATTGAAGCCACTCATGTGAGGCATAGACCTTTCTGTCAAGAACCGGCACACTCTGCCTCGTTAGGATCAAGGCCACAGGGCCGCCCTCATACTCCAGGGCTAACTCCCACGCCTTGACGGTTTCGTTGGCGTCGGCAGGCCTTATGACCAGAAGATTGGGTATCAGCCTCAATGTGGTCAACTGTTCTATCGGGTGGTGGCTTGGGCCGTCCTCTCCCACTCCTATTGAGTCATGGGTTAAAATATATATGACGTGCGCCTTCATCAGCGCCGACATCCTTATAGCCGGGTACATGAAACTGGAGAACACGAGATACGTCCCACCATACGGTATTAACGATTTACTCAAGGCCATACCGGTAAGGATTGCCCCCATGGCGAATTCCCTTACGCCAAAGTGGATGTTTCTGCCAACCTTTGACTGACCATAACGCCCGTGTTTTTTCAGACTGGTCATATTGGACGGCGACAGGTCTGCAGAGCCGCCTATCAGGTTTTGGATTTCCTCGGACAAGGCGTTTAATACGTTTCCTGAGGCGCTGCGCGTCGCTATCGCCCCGCTTGTGACGTCAAACTGAGGCAGGGAATCCTTCCACGTGCCGTTTAGTTTGCCGCTCATGAATTGCTCTAACAATGCCGCAAGCTCCGGCATCTTCGACTTGTATTTTTTCAAAAGGGCATTCCATTCAGACTCCTCTCTTTTCCCATCCTCCAATGCCTGGTGGCAGTGTTTTAGAACCTCTTTCGGGACATAGAAGGTCTTCTGCGGCCAGCCAAAATGCTCTTTCGTCAGTTTAACCTCTGCCTCTCCCAAAGGAGAGCCGTGTATATCGGATATATCCTGTTTGTTGGGACTGCCATAGCCTAAATGTGTGGCCGCTATTATTATGGACGGCCTCTTTTTTTCCTCTTTTGCCCTCGCGATGGCCTTCTCTATTGCCGGTAATTTATATCCATCAACATGCTCGACATGCCAGTTCATGGCCTCAAATCTCTTGGCGACATCCTCGGTGAATGTCAAATCGGTCGAACCGTCTATCGTAGTATTGTTGGAAGAATATAAGTATATCAATTTGCCAAGCTTGAGGTGCCCCGCGATGGACGCCGATTCGTACGAAACCCCCTCCATTATGTCGCCGTCGCTTACTATGGCATAGATATTGTAATCCACTATATTAAAACCAGGCCTGTTGAACGTCTCGGCGAGGTAGCGCTCGGCCACTGCCATACCTACCCCAACTGCAAAACCATAGCCCAGCGGCCCGGTAGATACCTCTATACCGGTTTCAATGTCATACTCAGGATGACCGGGTGTTTTACTTCCGAATTGCCTAAAATTCTTTATATCGTTTAATGAAATTTCATAACCGGTCAGGTGCATTAAACTATATAGCAGCATCGAACCGTGCCCTGCCGAAAGGATAAACCTGTCACGGTTAAACCATCGAGGGTTAGAAGGATTGTGCCTTAAGAACTTCGTCCATAACGCGTATGCCATATCGGCGTCGCCCATCGGCATCCCAGGATGCCCTGAGTTCGCCTTCTGAACGGCGTCAATTGACAGCATTCTTATTGTATTGATACATAACTCGTCAAGTTTGGTCATCATAATATTTGCCTCCAGATAAATTCGAATCCACTAAGTTTATTCCTACTGAATATATTTTGTCAAACTATTTATCGAAAAGTTCAGGGTCGGCGCGAAAACACCTGCACGAGAAACCGCCCCGCAAGATTCTTTATCAGATACGGATTTTTTATCAGCGACGCCGCTATCGTAAATACCTTAGACGGTTCTTTAACGATCCCCTTTAGGGCGCTCAATACGTTCACCCTGCCCTTTTGCCTCATCGCCAGGAGTATGTTTACTTTCCCGATAAGTCTCAGAAGTTCCTGTTTCGGTATCGCGGGGGATAGGTTAATCGGGGTATTGAGATAATCGAAGTCCGGCCACGAGTATGTCTCAGGCATCAGGTTATTTTCCTGTGCCCAGTCCCAAAGCTGAGTGCCGGGGTATGGTGTGGCGATACAAATACCTGCGCTCTCGATGTTACTCTCTTCAATGAACTTCATGGTAAGCCTGACATCTTCCAGGGTTTCATCGGGGCTTCCGACGATAAAAGTCCCCTGCGGGATTATACCCACTTCGTTACACAGCTCTATGGCACGTTTGTTTTGGGCAACGGTCGTCCGTTTCTTAAGTATATCCAGCACACGCTGCGAACCGCTTTCAAACCCGAAGGTGATTTGACGGCAGCCAGCCTTCTTTGCCAGATTCAGGATTTCAGGGTCTATATTGTCAACCCTTGAATTCCCTCCCCACAGCACATCGAGATTATTCTCTATCATCAGCTCACAAATGGTTCTAAGCCTCTTTTTATTGACGAACAGGTTGTCTTCTATAAAGAATATGGTCTCTACGCCATAGTCTTTTTTAATACCGGCGATTTCTGATATGACGCGCTCGGGGCTGTTATATCTGGTTGGAGTGCCTCTCCACGTGTTGTGGCAATATATGCAGCTATAGGGGCAGCCCCGGCTTGTCAGCACGGAGGCGGTCTTTGCCCCGGCAGGTACGAAATAGAGGTAACTGTGGGGGATTCTCGATTTTGACCTGACATAGAAATCCATCTGAAGCAGATGCCGCGCCGGAGGCGGGATAGAGTCTATGTCTTTAATATATGGGCGTGAGATTATGCCGCTGCGAATATCGTCTCTGATTATATCGAGCAGGGCAACCTCCCCTTCGCCTTTGACAACCATATCGACATGCTGTAATGCCTCATCGGGCATAACGCTTGCGTGAACCCCTCCCATCACGGTAAGAATACCCATTTCACGACACATACCGGCAACTCTGTAGGCGTCGGGGGCAATGGGGGTGGTAGCGGTAATGCCTGCGATGTCCGGTTTAAAAAGTTCCAGTTCGCGTGCAACGTCTTGTCCTGCCAGCTCGTCTATTATCTGAACTTCAACGCCGTTGGCAAGCAAGTACGACGCCAGAAACCCAAGGTTGAGCGGCTCCTGAACGGCATATTTCTGGTCTCTCCCGGGATTAATCAGCGCTGCTTTCATGTAAGCCGCCGCGATTCACTGGCAACGAAAAGCTGCGCAACGGCACCGAAAACCGCCTGCATTGCCATCAGCATAAATATAAAATCTATGACCTTGACATGCCTCGGATGTCCGTAGAATATTACGGTAATCAGGAAAAAATTCAGAAACAATATCGCAAACGGCGCGGGGCAGTCAATGTCAGCACTTTTGGTAAACGCATAAGATACAACGAGATACACTATTAACATATATATAAGAAGCGTAGCGCCTGGCATGAGATTAATAATATTCCTAAACACCAGCGCTGCAATCGGGGGTAAATATAATTTAAACATCACCACGCAAACAGCAACCAGCGTCCATCCAAGAAAAATTACCATGAGAAACGACAATATCCTGCTTATATACCTGACAGCCTTAACCTTGCCGTCATTGTCAAAGAATTTCAGCGTATTCATGGTTAGCGCGTAAAGAATAAACAGCATGGCCGTCTTGAAAAAAAAGAACCCGTTAAAGCCCGCGTTTATTTTGTTGACAAATATCGAGGGCAGGAGTTCCCTGTGGTTCAGATAATACATGGCGACCTTAATCGGGCCGGGCAGCGGTTTTATCTCCTGCCTTTCATAAAATAGGTCGATGGGCTTTGCGTGCCATGTGCCGTCTTTTGAGACTGTGCTGTTGGTCTCAAGCAGGAGCTGCCCTCCCTCGGTGGAGATAAATATTGGCCTTCCCTCTTTTATACTTGCATATGCTGACCACGAAAGTAAAATAAACGCCACACCAAATACGAAGGCCAAAATCAGCGAAGGTCTGAGCAGCTTACGTTTATATAAGTATAGAAAATATAAACCCGTTAAAGCCGGCGTGAATATAAGAGAACCTTTAACCAGGATTCCCGCCCCCATGACAGCGCCAAGTGCGGCGGTGGAAGCGGCTGTTTTTTTCCTTTCCCACAAAACAAACATAAGCACGCTCAAAAAGGCCGAGAACATAATAAGCGGTTCAGCCAGAAGCTCATCCTGTATATTGTGAATATACACATATGTGCTCATCAAAATGCCGCCTGATACAACCCCCGCGGCAAAACCGTTGACCCTCCAATAGGCAAACCCGACAAAAGGCAAAAACCCTGCAATCAGTATCACCAAAAACACCTGTGAAACCCTCGCCACTTTTGGAGATACGCCGAAGATCTTATACAACAAGCCGAGAAAAAAGGGGTATCCCGGCGTCCTGTAGAAATTATAACTGCCGCCGCGGCTGCCGAGTTCAAGGAAACGCTCATACCCTTTTGGGCCTGCATCGCCAAAGACCTTACCGTCGGACTGAGTGAATTTATAAAAATCAAACTCCTCGATAGCGCCGAATTTTAGGCCGTGTCCAGCGGCAAAATTCGCCGCCATCGACTGATACTCCCACGTATCCCAGCCAAATCGGGCGGTATCGCTGAACTCTATCCCGGCTGTCTTAAAATAAATATACGAGCCTAAAGAATACGCACCGGTCAAAAGCACACAAAGCAGCACAACGACCATGCCTTCTTTGAGTTTAGACGATTCGGTTAATCCGGCCATGAATAAATATTATGCCCTTGCCGATGGTTTTGTCAATTTCCGGGGAACCGGCGATATTAACAACGCCGTTCAAAGGTCCACCTCTAACCACCGTCAAATCCATGCCACCAGTTGTTGTGATTCCTTACAGTTCTTTTTCCTCTTTTCGCGGGTTGACGCGGCTGCCTGATATTTACTAACTCATTGTTATTACTTGATAATTATCATATTCTCAGGAATCTGCCGACGCTAATTATTTCTGGCATTATTTTTGCTACTATGTAATTGTAATGAGAGCTAAGGAAGATAAAATTAGTATCCGTACCGGCAGCGATGCCGATGACAGCCGCTCTAACGATGTGAATTTGGATAGATTGATCAGGTGGGCACTGTTGTTTACAATCGTTTATTTTGGAGCGTCGCTATTACTTAAATAGCTAAAATTGCTTAAGTAGAAACACCGCAAGTCGCACTGCACAGCTTCTGTACAGCTTGGGGTGGGGTGCACAGCAAATCGAGTCGCTGCCTCGATGAGTCGATTTGATGCAACATACGTGTATCCCATCCCACTCCTCCCTTCTTAAAAATACGAGATGCCGGCCGCGATTTAACGCCCAACGCTATACCCCCAAATAGGCCTGTCTTACGCGCGGGTCATCGAGGAGAGCCGCCGCTGCCCCCTCAAGCGCAATCTCCCCGTTTTCCATCACACAGCCATAGTCAGCCAATTGAAGCGCCATGAAGGCGTTTTGTTCAACTAGTAAAATCGTCACCCCAGACTTGTTTATCTCCTCTATTATCCTGAAAATCTCATCGGCCAGAACCGGTGAAAGCCCCATTGATGGCTCATCGAGGAGCATTAAGTCCCCCTTTGACATCATGGCGCGCCCTATGGCAAGCATCTGCTGCTCCCCGCCGGACAGAGTGCCGGACAACTGCCCAATGCGCTGCCCCAGTCGCGGGAATAACTCTATAACATGCTCATAATCCCTTTTTACGCCTTCAATATCCTTTTTCCTGAGCCACGCGCCAAGAGTAAGGTTTTCCTTTACCGTAAGGCTTCCAAATATCCCCCTGCCCTCCGGCACATGTGTTATGCCCAACGAGACAATCTTATCGGCACGCGTGCCGTTTAATTTCTTCCCCTTAAAGTATATCTCGCCGTCAAATGGGACCATGCCAGAGATTGCCTGCAGAAGCGATGACTTCCCCGCGCCGTTTGCCCCAATCAGGGCCGCAATCTGCCCCTGCCGCACATCGAAGGATATCCCCCTTACCGCTTTAATAGTCCCATAGCTTACCGTCAGATTTCTTATCGACAACACCACTGCCTCATTCATCCTAAGTATCCTTAAGAGCGCGGCTTACCCCGGAACTGCCTAAATACGCCTCTATTACCTTTTTGTCGCTTTTTATCTCATCAGGGGTTCCACCGGCTATCGTCACTCCAAAATCCAGCACATGGATCTCCTCACAAAGCCCCATTATAAAACTCATGTGGTGTTCTATCACCATGACCGTGAGTTTGAACTCATCCCTGATTCTGTGGACAAGCTCCATTAACGCCCCAGTCTCAGAGGGGTTCATTCCAGCGGCCGGCTCATCCAACAGCAGGAGCTGCGGACGAGTGGCAAGCGCCCTCACTATCTCGAGACGGCGTTTAAGGCCATAGGGCAGACCTTTTGCCGGTTCATAGGCGTACTTCTCAAGCGCGAATAACTCAAGCAGCATTCGCGTACAATCGGAAACCTCTTTCCCCTCGCATTGATTAAAACTCCTCGTGCGCAGCATCGCGGCCACGGCGCTATATTTGACCGAATTAAACATCCCTACCTTTACATTGTCCTCCACCGTGAGGTTGTTAAACAGGCGGATGTTTTGAAACGTGCGCGCTATGCCTAGTGAGTTTATCTCATTGGGGGGCATACGGGTAATCTCAGTGCCGTTGAGCTTTATGCTTCCCCGCGTCGGCCTGTAGTAGCCGGATATCAGATTAAACAGGGTCGTCTTGCCTGAACCGTTTGGGCCGATGATGCCAATAATCTGCCCGGCGTCAAGCCTCAGATTAAAATCCGATAAGGCGCAAAGTCCGCCAAAATAATGAGTCAGGCCGTCGATTACCAGGAGCTGCCCTCCATCGGCGGCTGTACGCGGCGTCATGTTTATAAGCTCTGCCGCCGTTACTGCAACATCTTTTTTCTTGCTTGCAATGGGTTTAAACCACCTGAACTCAGTAAATCCAAATATGCCCTTTGGACGATATATCATCAGAAGCACAAGCATGAGCGGCATTATAACCATGCGCCACTGCCCCAGTACCCTGAGTGCCTCAATTAATACGGTATAGATAACTGCCCCGGCAATCGACCCGGCAATCGAGCCAACCCCGCCCAAATATACCATGATTAGTATCTCCGTAGATTTTATTATGTCAAACGTGCGAGGCGAGATAAACTGCAGCAGATGGGCATATAACCCCCCCGCCACTCCGGCAAAAAACGACGACACGACAAAGGCATGGAGTTTTACTTTTCTGGTATCCACGCCCATGGCCGCCCCCGCCGTCTCATCCTCTCTTATGGATAAAACCCCGCGGCCAATATTGCTATAAACGAAATTCCTGATTGCCCAGACCGATACCACCGTCCACATAAATGTCCACGGCAGTGTCGTCAGCCTTTCCATACCAAGAAAACCCCTCGGCCCGCCAACTGCGTCTATATTTTCAAGGGCGGATTTCACTATCATATTAAACGACAGCGTTACGATTGCCAGATAATCCCCCCGCGTCCTGAACGACGGTATGGCAACCACTACGGCTGCCGCCCCGGCCATCACACCACCGGCTATTATTGCTAAAGGAAAAATCCACACACCCGCCCAGGCAGGAAACACCCGTACAGACAATATCGACGCCCCATACGCCCCCACCGCCATAAACCCCGCGTGCCCTACTGAAAACTCCCCCATATAACCATTAACGAGGTTTAAACTTAGTGCAAGTATGATATTAATCCCGACATACATCGCAACAAGCTCAACATATTGATCTATGAGGCCCAAGCGGCTTACTATTATCGAAGCAATAAAACCAACGCCGACAAGCACAAAAAGCAGCCAGCGCCTTGACATCAGTGCCTCCCAGGACTTATGAAGGGCTGTAGTCATACCTTCAGTGTCTTTGGAACTCCCAATATCCCGTTCGGCCTGAAAATCAGGAGAATAAGCAGCAGCGTGAAGGCAATGACATCTCTGTATGTCGAAGGCAGCGCCACTGCGGCCACAGTCTCAACCGCCCCAAGTATATATCCGCCAAGCATTGCCCCTCTGATATTCCCTATTCCTCCCACTACAGCAGCAATAAAGGCCTTCCAGCCTATCATTATCCCCATATACGGGTCTATTACGGGAAATGACATGGCGTACATAGTCCCCGCTGCCCCGCCAAACCCCGCCCCTATGGCAAACGTAAGGGCAATTATTGTGTTTACAGGGACACCCATCAGAGGCAGCGTCTTCATGTCCCACTCAAGCGCCCTCATCGCCGTGCCAAACCTCGTTTTTCTTACTATAAAATCAAGAGCCGCCATGAGCAGCACTGACAACACCACTATGACGGCCTGTATCGAGGATACCGTAAGACCGTTAAAATTCCAGCACACATTTGGCAGCACCGAAGGGACATGCCGGGGATAGGGACTGAGGGCAAGCGTAAAATTCTCGATAAACACCCCCACGCCAAGTGCGGTAATAATCGCCGAGACCTTTGGAGCATCCCTGAGCGGCCTGTACGCAAGCCTCTCCACTGCCACGCCAATGGCCGCCGTTCCAATGGCCGCCACAACAATAACCACTACAAACGGCAGGTGCAGTTTGGCCGTCGCTATAAAACACAAAAATGCCCCAATCATAAACAAATCCCCGTGGGCAAAATTTATCAGCGACAACACCCCATACACCATCGTGTAGCCAAGGGCTATGACGGCATAAATGCTCCCCAACTGGAGCATGTTTAATAGCTGCTGAGAGATATAGGCCATAAGTTTGAGTGCTGTTAAGGTTTAACGTCAGTAAACCACTTAAACTCCCCATCTTTTATCTGCAGAATGACAACGCTCTTGTCGGGGTCTCCTGAGCCTTCGTGAAATGTTATTGTCCCTGTAACGCCCTGAAAACCGGTTATCTTCTGAACAGCATTTTTAATTGCTTCGGGGGTTGGGGTTCCCGCTCTTTTCATGGCCTCAAACAGGAGACCTAATGAGTCGTATGTGAGGGCGGCCACATCATCGGGGATACTACCGTAGAGGGCCTTATAATCATCGACGAATTTCTTAACGCGCGGCGAGGTGGAATTCGCTGAGAAGTGGCTGCTGAAAAATGACCCGTCACAGTCCTTTCCGCAAAGGTCAAGAAGGTCATGGCTTCCCCACGCGTCACTGCCCAGAATAGGCTCAGTTATGCCAAACCTGCGTGCCTGCTGTACCTGCAATGGTACATCGCTATAATATGTGGGGAGGAATATCAGCTCAGGGCTGCCGTTTTTTATCTTCGTCATCTGGACGGTAAAGTCCTTGTTGCCGGTCGTATAGGTCTCAAATCCGGTAATCGTGCCGCCTTTCTCTTCGAATGTCTTTTTAAAGACCTCCGCCTGCCCTTTCAGCACCTCAGAGGCAACGTCATATAGTACTGCCGCCTTCTTTGCCTTCAACTCACCCATGGCAAATGCGGCCAGTACGCGTCCCTGAAAAGAGTCCATGTAACAGGCGCGAAAGACATAGGTTTTTTGTTTGCCTGTCCTCGGGTCAAGCGTGGTCTTTGGATTTGTTGACCAGGGGGAGATCATGGGAACCTTAGCGGTCTCGGCGATTTCCGATGCCGGAATTGCCCCGCTGCTGGCGTTTGGTCCTATAATGGCGATAACCTTATCGCGCGTGACTAGTTTTTGTGCCGCTGAGGCGGCCTGTTCCGCCCTTCCGGCCGAGTCCTCAACCTGAAGTTTCAGTATGTATTTTTTCCCCCCTATATCGATACCGCCTGTGTCGTTAACTGTCTTTACGGCCATTTCGGCGGCATTTTTACAGGAAGCGCCGACGGCCGGTATGTCGCCGGTCAGCTCGGCTATCACTCCTATGTGTAATGAGTCGTCTTTTCCATTAGAACATCCTGCAATAAGCAGCAAAAGAACAAATGCCGCAGCATAAAATCTTACCATTATTAATCCTCCATTTATTGCTTATCATTTTGAGCCGGTTGAGCAGATATCTCAGGAAGCGCAACGTAAAACGCGGCACCGTTTTCCACGTTTTCAAAATACAGCCTGCCGCCCATATGAGTCTCTACAAGCACCTTTGATACATAAAGGCCTACCCCTATCCCTTTGCCCTGTTCTCTGGTAGTAAAATATGGCTCGAATATCCTGCCGCCAAGTGCCTCCGGCACCCCTCCCCCGTCGTCAATTATCTTAAGTATTGCCATAGAATCCTGCGCGGTTACCTCGATAGTTATTCTGCCTACATGAATTGACGGGTTAGCTCTGCCGCACAGAGACAGCGCCCTTCTCCTTTCGACAATGGCGTCAATTGAGTTAAACATCAGGTTTAAAACCACCTGGCGAAATTCGTTCAGATAGCCCGTCACATATATGGCTGCTATGCCGGAGTGTCGGATTCTTACATCAACCGACATGCTCCTTGTTTGGCCGTGAAGGAATGAACAGACCTCGTCAACTTCCCCTACAATATCGAATGGCCTCTTTTGCTTATCCGGCTTAAAGAGGTTTCGATAACCACTGACCGTCTCGGACATGGAAGTTATCTCCGCCATTGCGTTTTTGACGAATTCAGACAGGTAGTCACTGTCAACCTCTCCAAACTTATGTGCGTCTTCTATGTCCTGGACAATAAGGCCGAGGGCGTTTAAGGGCTGCCTCCAGTTGTGAGAAATTGAGCGAAGCATCTCGCCCATTGCAGAGATCTTTGCCTGCTCTATGACCAGCTTCTCTTCCTGTCTTAGTCTTTCCGCCTCTTCGGCCTTCCTCCTGTACTCTTCCATCTTGTGCTTATACAGCGCCATCTTAACCGTTACCATCAATTCCCTGTCGTTACATGGTTTCAATAAATAACCCGACGGCTCGGTTAGTCCTGCCTTTTCTAATATTTTATCGCTGGAGTAAGCCGTAAGATATATGATTGGGATTCCAAAGCGGCCATTTATCTCTCTGGCGGCCTCAACTCCGTCCATTTTGCCACGCAGCACAATATCCATAAGCACAAGGTCAGGCATATCCCTTTCAGCAGCAAGAACTGCCTCCTCGCCGGAAGCGGTTAAGGACGTAACTACAAAGCCAGGAAGACTCTCGATTTTACTCTTCATATCGAGGGCTATTAAGGCCTCGTCCTCAACTATCTGTATCTTAGCGCTAGATATCACTATACCCTTTGATTATACACTAGTTCGTGAAATTTAATCTTAAACTCAGTCCCTGCCGCCCTTTTGCATATCAACTCCAACGCCCCTCCCAGCTGATGCTCCACAAGGGTCTTCACAAGTTTTAAGCCAAGGGTTTTCGTGTTGTTTATGTCAAAACCAGCGGGGATTCCAAAACCGTTGTCCCTGACACACAACTCAAGGCTGCTATCTTCTGCCCGATGTAAACTTATCGAGACTACGGCATTGGCCTTGCCATCGACAAAGGCATACTTAAGAGAATTTGATATAAGCTCATTTATTATCAGACCGCACGGTATTGCCGTCTCAATATTTAACAGAACGTTTACTATGTCTATGTCAATGGTTAAGGCATAGTCCCTCTGCGTATATGAAGACCTGATATTTTCAGCAAGCGTATGGACATAGTCCCTGAAATCTATCCTCGATAAATCTTTAGTCTGGTAGAGTTTTTCGTGTATAAGCGCCATTGAATTTATCCTGTTCTGCATCTCGGTAAATATCCCTATAATACTGCCGTCGCTTATTTGTGCTGACTGAAGGTAAATAAGGCTTGAGATTATCTGCATGTTGTTTTTTACCCTGTGGTGAACCTCCTGCAGGAGAAGCGTTTTCTCCTCGAGGGACTTTCTGAGGGACTCAATCAGGTTCACTCTTTGCGTTATGTCCCTTACAATGAAAGACACCCCTGCGACAGCACCCGACTTCGCGTCTGAAATAGGGGTACCGGTAAGGGATACATTGATATGTCTGCCGTCTCTTCTCAGGTGGACGGTCTCATAATTTTTGATATGTGCCCCCGAGCTTATCTCGTACAGAATTTCCTGAACCTCGCCGGACTTAGTAAATAAATTCAGAATAGAGCTGGAAACTATTTCGCCCTTTGCGTAACCATATATATATTCGGCGCTCATGTTCCAGTGAGTAATCCTCCCTCCAATATCGACGGCAACTATGGCGTCGTCGATGAGTTCAACTACATCGTCTAAACGGCGCATGGTCTCTTTTGCCTTTTCCCTTTCCGTTGCCCTTACGCTGTGGAATATTGGGGCAACCATCATAATCCCAATTAGGATTAATACTGAGGACACAAAGCCAACCGTCTCGAACAAAGGCCATGGCAGAGATGAAATGTCTTCTATATCTCTATAAAACAAATCAAACAGTGAAATCACCCGTCTCACGGCCATGACAGAGACGCCGGCTGCAAGAAACATCCACGCCCCTCTTCGCCCTGTAATCCTTATCAGCCTGAAACTCAAAACGGCCGCGGTAAGCTGAACGATGCACGAGCATATTAAAATTACTTTAAGATACATTCTGTTTATCCAGGCTCTATTTCAGCTCTATCACTGAATCTATTTAGGCACACGCGGTAGTTTAATCTCAAAACATGCGCCGGTGCCAGCAGCCGACCGCAGTGTTATCTCGCCATAATGATCATTCACAGCCTTCTTTACGCTGTAAAGACCAAGTCCAGTCCCCTTTATGCTTCCGGGAACCTGAAAATACACATCGAATATCTTATCGTGATATTGCGGGCCAATCCCCGGTCCGTCGTCGCATACCGAAAACAATATCGTGGAACTGTCACCCGAGACCTCTACTTTTATTGAGGTCCTGGCGTATTTGGCGGCATTGCTCAGGATATTTTCGACAACAGACTTAAGCTGATTCGGGTCTGCCTTCAGGATTAGAGCCTCTTCCGCCTGATAATCTACAGAGTTCACACCATTAATTCTCAGGCTTAATCCACGGGCATCTATCACGGGCAGGAAATTCCTGACTACCAAAGATATTATAGATAAAAAATCAACATCCACAGGATTAAACGTCTCAAGCGACGCCTTTTCTTTTAGTGACATCGACGTCTTCTCGATAATTTGCAGTAAATCAGCCGCAGCGTTTTCTATTATATGAAGAATTTCGTTTTTTGCTTCTTCTGTCGGGGCCTTGCCGGCTAAGTACCTTCTCGTATAACCTTTAATCGCAAGCAGAGGGGTTTTCAAATCGTGAATGAGCACGGAGATGAATTTCTCCCGCTGGGCATTAAATGCCTCTTCGGCCTTTATCCTTTCAGTGATGTCGTGAAACGCTATGACAATGCCATAACATATACCAAGGTCATCCCTGATTGCCGCCGTACAACCGCTGATATGATACTGCCTACCGTGAAGCCCCGTTAATACGGGATTATCAAGCGTAGTAACGGTGTCATGGCTGAGCTTCTCTATATCAAACTTCTCACCCTTATCACCCAGAACTACATTGAATACATCGTTGGCAGCTCTGCCAATAGCGTTGCCGCTATCCCAGCCGGTCATGATCTGTGCGGCCGCGTTTATAAAAATGACGCGGCCTGTTAATTCTGTAGCTATGACGCCGTCGCCAATACTGTTTATCGTCGTGGAGAGCCACTGCTGGCTTTCACGCACACATTTTTCAAGCTTATGTTTGTAGATGGCCATCTCGATATTTATGTGCAGTTCCTTGTCCTCGAACGGTTTAAGCAGGTAACCGAACGGCTCGGTTATTTTCGCTCGTTCGATCATTTTTTCGTCCGCATAGGCGGTTAGATATATTACGGGAATGTCATACTTTTCACGTATTTGAGTGGCGGCCTCAATCCCGTCTATTCCGTCCTGAAGCATTATATCCATGAGGACAAGGTCAGGGCGCCGCTCTTCGATTTTTAAAAATGCCTCGCGCGCGGTGGGCACTGCCCCTGTAGCAGTGTAACCGAGGTCCTCCACACACTTCTGTATGTCTTTGGCTATGATTATCTCGTCTTCGACGATTAATATCTTCTTCTTTGACATTTCTGTATAAGATACCTAATAGGGAAGATTGAAAAAGAACGAGTGTTCCTTCTCGATGGCTTTTACCCTGTTTCTGCCTTTATTTTTAGCGATATAGAGGGCATAGTCCGCTTTTTTGATAAAACCTGCAGGGTCTTCCTGTTTGACATATTCTGAGACGCCAAAACTACAGGTTACCCTTCCAACCTCTTTAAATTCATAGTCCTGAATTCTCTCTCTGAGTTTCTCTGCCAGCTCTTTTGCGCCGGCAAGATTTGTCTCCGGCGTCAGTATAACAAATTCCTCACCTCCGTAACGGGCAAACATATCGTATTTTCTGACATTTTCAGATACTAAACTTGTTATCTCCTTCAACACATAATCCCCTGTCTGATGTCCGTAGGTGTCGTTGACGGATTTAAAATGGTCTATATCAAAAATAATGAGCGACAGAAAGTTATTATATCGCAGAGATCTTTCGATTTCTTTATCAAGTTCATCTTCGAACTTCTTCCTGTTATATATATTTGTCAAACCGTCTTTTGTGGCCAAATTCTGAAACATTTTCCTGTCGCACTCTATGTGCGAGATATCTGTAAAGGTGATGAGATAGCGTTTGCGGGCCTGCATTTCCGGAATGGTGTTTGCGTGAATGATATAGGAACTGGCCTCGCTCTTTAATTGGTTTTTGCCCGCCATATGGACAATATAATCTGCCCTGTCACCGCTCATGGCTTCCTTAATCCATACATTAAACGATTTTCCCTTGTAAAAACTGTCCTCCTTGACAACTATAAACCGGTTTATATTTTTGCCCTTTTCGAGAAACTCATCAAATGTCTCATACCCCAGGAAATGCAAAAACGAAGAGTTCAGAAAGTAAATTTCGTCTATATCGGTAATCATAATGAATGTGGGATTGTTGTCGAGAATAGTTTTGATAAACTCGTTTTTTGCCTCAATCTCTTTCTGCTGCGACACCATCCTTGCCACCTTGAGAAGTATAGTGAGCAGGTCGCTGTTATTTACTGGTTTTTTGATATATTTTACAACCCCTATTTCTATTGACTTCAGAAAATAGTCCTCGTCGTTAAACGCCGAGGTAACGATA
The DNA here is from genome assembly GCA_015233015.1 of Nitrospirota bacterium. Classification (GTDB taxonomy): domain Bacteria; phylum Nitrospirota; class Thermodesulfovibrionia; order Thermodesulfovibrionales; family Magnetobacteriaceae; genus Magnetominusculus. The sequence goes on from JADFYO010000055.1 coordinate 18,999, forward strand.
ATCGGGACGTCATCGTCTATGGCTTTAATCGCTATGGACATTTCGATGCCGCTCATGAAGGGCATCATTATGTCCGTTATAACTATATCGGGCTTTTCCTGCTTGTATATTTCAAGGCCTTCTTTTCCATTGGATGCAAGGAGAAGGTCCTTAATGCGTCTTTTAAGAAACCTCGCAATACTATCCCTTATAACGTCTTCATCCTCGACGTATAGGACCTTCACCCTATGAAGGTATGGATCGACATTATTCTGAAGATTATCGCTCATATCGGCCTCTGTATATACTAACAAAACTAAACAAAAAAAACATATGAATAATCATAGCCATAAAAAAACCAATCCCCCTTTACTATTGCGCTCACAAGCTCATCGCAAGTAACCCTCGATGACAATATCTGTGTCCAAAGTCCGCACCTTCATATCGAATACTTCATAGGGGCTGCCGATACTCCTGAATGTTTTTGAAGAGACCGGGCAAAAGACGCCCTTGCCTCCGATTATCTTTGGCGCTATGAAAAACACCACCTTGTCAACAATCCCGTCCTCCACAGCGTGCCCTGTAAGGGACGGCCCGCCCTCAATCATGACGGATGTGATTTGCCTTCGTCCAAGTTCCAGCATAAGCCATTTCAGGTCGAGGCGGCCATCATAGTGAATGAATTCAACGCCCGGGCCATATCCACGCGTGTCAATATTCCCCGTAACTATAATCGTTGCCGGCGGGGTTTTTAATATCTCATAACCCGGCGGGGTCTCGAGGAAAGGGTCTATTATGATACGAATGGGACTTCGCAGTCCTTTGCCCCTTGCCGTAAGGCGCGGGTTGTCAGCCTTTACCGTACCAACTGCCGTTAATACGGCATCGACGCTGCCCCGCATCTTATGCACAAAACGCCGCGACTTCTCACACGTAATCCACTTCGATTGCCCGTCAGGGGCGGCCATTTTCCCGTCAAGCGTCATCGCGGCCTTTAAAATCACGAATGGGGTTTTTGTCGTAATATATTTATTATATGCCTCGTTTAATCTTTTCGCCTCATCTTGTAAGACGCCAAATTCAGCCACAATGCCAGCCTTTATGAGCGTTTCAATACCCCTGCCGGAAACAGACGGGTTGGGGTCTTCCGTAGCGGCAACTACCCGCTTTACCTTCGCCCCGATGATAGCGCCGGTACAGGGCGGCGTTCGCTTACCCGTGTGGCAGCAAGGCTCGAGCGATACGAAAAGTGTCGCGCCTTCTGCCGCAGCCCCGGCCTTATTCAATACAAGCGCTTCTGCGTGAGGCTCTCCAGCCTTTCGATGATAGTCCTCGGCAATGACCCGCCCATCCTTATACAAAAGCGCCCCAACCATAGGATTAGGACTGGTGCTGCCACGAGCCAGTCTGGCAAGAGCAAGGCAGCGCCGCATCAGTGATTTATCATCCATTGCCAATATATTATATACGAAATGCCCTGATTTCGTCCTCAGCTTCCAGCGCTAAATATTTCTGCCGTGCCCACCCTGTGACATTCAGTTACTATAATTATTTTCCAAAACAGTAGATTTTTTAATACGATTATGCTATACTTACCTGAATTAGACGAGACCTAAAAACGATCTAATGCAGATGTGTTGCGATGGTAGTTGCAGGGCTAAGCAGATTGCGGCTTATTTATCAATTATCAGCTTATGGGAGGTGATAATCATCGGGGCGGAGTTGTCGTACATGAGCATCGAACGTACGTGAATGTCAATCGGGACGTTAATGCAGCACGGGAGGATGAAGCGACTGGAATCATATATTACAGTCAAACGCGGCGGCAGCCGTGGTTAAGAACAAAAAAACTATTAGGTGAGGAGACTCAGAATGAAAAAGTATCTTGTATTAGCTTTATCAGTACTTGTGGTCTTAACAGTCGGCGCATATATGGTCGGCGCCGAGGATGCGCCCAAACTTTCGGGTGTGGCATATATTCAGGGACATGGCGGACATATAGCAGTAATGGACCTTGCAACCGGAGAGTTGGCCAGATACAGCCACGGCAAACCCGCTGACACGCTCCAGCTTTCAGCCGATAAAAAGACCATCTATGTATTTTCACTCGATGGATTTGAGAAAGAGATTGATGTTGAGACAGGCAAACAGTCTGAATGGCAGAAAATCGGCAAGAAACACTGCGGCTCGGCAATCGCCCCCGACGGCACTATCTGGGTTTCCGATATGGACGACGGTCATGTATATGTATTTGACCCAAAGGCAAAGAAGCTTGTTGACAGCTTCCCTGTAAGCAAGTCTATCTGCGCCATTGCTTTTTCGAAAGACGGCAAGACAGCCTATGTTGCCGATATGCCCGGAGGCTTTGTAAACATAGTTGACGTAAAGACGAAGAAAGTGACGGGACAGGTTAAAGACGTAGGAGCGTTCATTCACCGCGGTAGAATGAGGCCGGGGACTGACGAAATGTGGGAGTCCGACGGCGCTGAGCTGAAAGACGGTAAGCCGGCCGGCGTAGGTTACACAGAGGGCGGCTCTATTCCAGGCTCGGTAACCATTATCGATACCAAGGCAGGTAAGGTAACAGACAAGGTGTTGATAGGCGGCAATCCTCACGACGTAGATTTCACCCCTGACGGCAAATACGCCCTCGTATCTACCAGACAGGTTCCTGACCAGGATGACAGCGCATTAGTAGTTGTCAACACTGCCAACAAGAGAGTTGTGGATATGCGCGGTGCATGTAAATTATGCCACTACGCATTAAACTTTGCAGTACCTAAGAAGACAGACGACGGCAGGCCGTATCTTTGCGCAGTTCAGATAGATTGGGACCGCAAGGGGCTGCCCGCGGGCGCCGAGAATATCATGCCGAAAGATGCACAGCCGATGAAGCATGATGAAAAGATAAAAGATATGTCGAAAGAGAAATCCAAATAGCTCTTCGAACTATCGCTTAGAAGTAAAAACGTAAGATATACCGGTGTAACGGCACACGCTGTTACACCGGTATTTTTTTTTGCATTTGACGCTGTCATTAAACCGCCTTAAAATGTTATATTTATAACTACGATGTCATTTAGCTTATCGACCTTAGCATATAAGAACATTCGCAGAAAGTTCTTTCGCAGCATGGCAATTGCCGCCGCCGTGATGGTTGTAGCCGCCACGCTGTTTTCGGTTACGACTGTGATGGACTCGGTTGAGACAAGCCTGACGCGCGGCACCAAACGCCTTGGGGCCGATGTGATGGTCGTCCCCACGAATTCTGAGACAAAGGCGATGGCGTCGCTCCTGGCAGGGGAGCCTTCGACTTTCTATATGGACAGAGGCATCGAGGAAAAAATCAGAAAAATCGAGGGCGTTAAAAAAGTTGCCGGCCAGTTGTATCTTAAAACATCGAGATATAAATGCTGCGATACCGGCGATATGTTCATTGTCGGGTTCGAGCCTGAGCATGATTTTACGATAACGCCGTGGCTGGCTGAAAGCCTGAAGAGCCCCCTCGCTCCAAAAGAGGGCATAATGGGGCGGTCTATTACGGCATACAGGCCGGGGGACAGCTTTCAGATATATGGTCAATTAATTAAAATCGCGGGGATGCTGGAGGCTACCGGAATGCCATTCATCGATAACGCCCTCTACCTGCCAATAGAATCGTTTCGGGATATGGTCGAGAAGACAGACAACGGCACCGTAAACATTTTCGACAAAATAAATAATGAAATCTCCACGATACTGGTACAGACAGAGCCGGAGTACTCTCCGCGCAGGGTGGCTATCTTTATAGAGAGCCGGATAGAAGGCGTAAAGGCAATCGTGTCCGAGGATGTGGCGGCCTCTGTCAGAAAGCAGCTTTTCACTCTCTTAAGGAGCATCCTCTCCATCAGCGTAATACTCTGGGTGATGTCCATTTTGCTTATCAGCGTGGTTTTCTCTATGATAGTAAACGAAAGGCAGCGAGAGCTTGGCCTCCTGCGCGCCCTTGGGGCAAAGAAGACAGACATATTCAGGTTGATAATATCCGAGGCGGCAGTCCTGTCACTCTCGGGAGGGTTAGCAGGCATAGGTATAGGAGGGCTTTTCCTGTTTTTATTCAGAGACCCGATAAAGGCCGCCCTCAATGTTCCTTACATGTGGCCGCAGCCCGTCAATATGGTATTATTAGTACTGATATGCCTGTTTTTGTCATTTCTTACCGGCACGCTTGCCGCCTTGTATCCGGCTGTCAAGTCGATGAAAATGGAGCCATACGCCGCAATCAGGGGCGGGGAGTAACGCGATATGATAGAGATTACCGGCCTTTGCAAGAGCTATAAAATCGGCAAAGACATAATAAAGGCCGTCGATAACGCCAGTTTTAAAGTCAATAAAGGCGACTCGATAATGATCTATGGTCATTCGGGAAGCGGCAAGACTACCCTGTTAAGCATCATTGGCGGTCTGACCAAACCAGAGTTGGGCACCGTAAGATACGGCGGCACGGAGTTATGGTCTCTCACCGACAATGACTTATCCGAATTCAGAAACAAGAGGATTAACTTTATCTTTCAATTCTCAAGTCTCATCCCCACACTAACTGTCCTGGAAAACATAATTCTTCCGGCCACGTTTAACAAGGCAGCAAGACGCGGCATTATCGATGACGCGCAAGACCTGTTGTCTAAAGTAGGACTGCAGGACAAACAAAACGCCTACCCCTCGCAATTAAGCGGCGGGCAGCAGCGCAGGGCAGCCATAGCACGGGCATTTATCAACAACCCTGAGATAATTCTCGCCGATGAGCCAACCGGAGACCTGGACGAGGAAACCGAGAACGAGATGCTTGAGCTTTGCAGGAAAATGAATGTCGAAAAGGGCATAACATTCATCATCGTAACTCACAACACCGACATTGCCAAACAGTGCAACAAGCACTTCGTCATGAACCGGGGAATTTTAACGTCAAAGGATATGGGCTGAGAATGCCGCCGATTATGAGAAGACCTGTAAGTTTCTCACTATACTTTTTCCCAACCCTTCTATGTTCAATCGCCATATACGCGTGCAGCGCAAGGCAGTTAGAATATACCCTTGTGGAAGACCACGACGGAAATGTCGCTATCCCGCTTAAAGAGGTAAATAACGGCGATGTTCATTTCTATACTTATAAGCATAACGGTACGAACATTAATTTCTTAGTTAGAATGGACGGCAATGGCAGCCTGCACACACACTTTGACGCCTGTTTTACCTGCTTCAAATTCAAAAAGGGTTACACGGTGGAAGGTACTGAGATAATATGCAGGGAGTGCAGGACGAAATTTCCACTTAAGGAGCAGAGATGGATAAATATTGGAGGCTGCGTTCCCATCGACTTAGGCAGTGAAATCATCGGGGATGCATTAGTGATAAAAAAAGAAAAAATAATTAAAGGCGAACATTTTTTTAAATAGGAGGACAAAATTGTGATTAAAAAATACGTTACAGTCATACTTGTTTTATTTCTTGCCACGGCTGCCGGTGCGGTGCCTCCGGCGCCATGGGAAAGCGATGAAATCATAGGCAAAACCGCCCCCGATTTTACATTAAAAACAATAGACGGGAAAGATTTTTCTCTGTCAACACTCAAGGGAAAGACCGTTTTAATTAATTTCTGGGCGACATGGTGTACGCCGTGCGTCGATGAGCTGCCGTCAATGAATAAATTATATCTTAAATATAAACAAAATGGGTTTGAAGTTGTTGCGGTAGGACTTGACAGTTCGCCCTCAAAGGTGAAAAAGTTTGTCACAAAAAATCCATTAGATTTTATCGTCCTGTTAGACCCTGACAAACGTATCGCAAAAAAACTATATAAAGTCACAGCCCAGCCGACATCATATTTAATAAACAGTGAAGGGAAGATTATAAGAAGGTACTTTGGCGAAGTAGATTGGTCTGACAATGCCGTTCAGAAAGAAATCCAGGGTCTGTTAAAATAACATGGAGAAAGGGCGAGAGACAGGGTACAAAGAGACAGGCGTTTAAACAATAGAAATGGACGACGGCCTCACTCACCGCCTAATCGTAACCGGCTTTGCTCTAATTATTATTAACCAAAATAGGATATTTCTCAGCAATTCTCGGTGAAGTAAAAATGCAAGTAAGGAAGGGGGAAAAGAGAGGGAGTAAGAAATATTTTTCGCGCAGCGGGAGTATATACATATATATAGTCTAGATTTTTTTAATGATGTATGTTT
>JADFYO010000056.1 GCA_015233015.1 Nitrospirota bacterium
CAGTATGGCCTCCCGCTGGCTCGTGTAGCGCAGTCCGCGGGATTTCAGGCAGTCGATGAACACTTCCTGTGCCTCTTTTATATCAATCATGTCAGTTCTTGGCATCTCAACTCCTGATATCTACGCATTTCACCGCTACACCAGGAATTCCGCCATCCCCTCGCTTACTCAAGTCAACCAGTTTTCAAGGCAATTCACAGGTTGAGCCCATGCATTCCACCCTAAACTTGATTAACCGCCTACGCGCCCTTTAAGCCCAGTGATTCCGAGCAACGCTTGCCACCTCTGTCTTACCGCGGCTGCTGGCACAGAGTTAGCCGTGGCTTATTCTTAAGGTACCGTCATTATCTTCCCTTACAAAAGGGGTTTACAACCCGAAGGCCTTCATCCCCCACGCGGCGTCGCTGCATCAGGCTTTCGCCCATTGCGCAAAAGAAAAGGCGGGATATTATTTCATGGTGCTGTTTTATCCAGGGGTAATGAATGTATATTGTTTGTAGGTCCATCCAGTGTAGGGAAAACCTCTCAGACCGGCTACCCGTCTTAGGCTTGGTAAGCCTTTACCTTACCAACTACCTGATAGGACGCAGGCCCATCCTTGTGCAGATTACTCCTTTTCCCACTATCATTACCTGATCGTGGTCTTATCCGGTATTATCCACCGTTTCCAGTGGTTATCCCAGGCACAAGGGCAGGTCACCTACGCGTTACTCACCCGTCCGCCACTTAGTTATGTCAGGTTACCCCTTCATAACTCCGTGTGACTTGCATGTGTTAAGCACGCCGCCAGCGTTCGCTCTGAGCCAGGATCAAACTCTCAGTTTTAACTTGTGAGTCAAAATCGAGTTTAATTTGGCTCTAATCCAATTTGGCTTTTGACTTATTCTGTCTTAGTTGAAGTTTCTCTATTGACAGGAGCACTACGCATTAATTTAGCTTTTCAAAGAACTCTTGTAACCTATTTATACAATACACCATTGAATTTCTTTTGTCAAGAGAAATCTTTTCATTATTTTAAAATATTTATTTTTTTTTCGACAGCTATCCTGCCGCTGCCTTTTACTGCCTTCCCTATTACCGCGTAAAACGCACCAGATGCCCGAAATACCTCAATATTTTCCTCTTTTACCGCCACTAACAGGCCCCCCGATGTCTGCGGGTCTGCCATTATCAGCCGCTGCTGCATATTTACCGCCCCGGAAAACCCAACCTTGTCTGACAGGTATTTCAAATTCTGATACGCCCCGCTCGGACACATGCCCTCTTCGGCCAGGTCCGTTACATTATCTAACAATGGAACATCATCGGAGCTTATGATATAATCTATTTGCGAATTCCTGAGCATATTATGGGCGTGTCCCAGGAGGCCGAAGCCAGTTACATCGGTACACGCCGACGCCCCCGCTTTTAGCGCGAGCGCCGAGGCCTCCGCATTCAGTGTCGTCATCCACTTCACTGCCTCCGCAATATGTTCGTCGCCAAATGTGCTTCTTTTTAGAGCGTTGGTCAGAACCCCTATGCCGATTGGTTTTGTGAGAATAATTATGTCGCCTTCTTTTGCGCCGCCGACCCTTAGTATCCTGTCCTTGTCTATTGTCCCCGTAACGGAAAGCCCGAACTTCAGCTCAGTGTCATCGAGGCTGTGGCCGCCTATTAGGACTGCGCCGGCGCGTTTTATTGTCTTTAGTGCGCCCTGCAATATTGCCTTAAGCACCTCTGTTTTATATGTGCAGCTCGGAAAGGCCGCTATGGCCAGGGCCGCAACCGGTCTGCCGCCCATGGCGTATATGTCGCTAAATGAGTTGGCAGCGCTGATCTCGCCAAAAGTGAACGGGTCGTTTACCAACGGCGTAATAAAATCCACCGTCTCGACAACCGCCGTATCTCCTATCATATATACGCCGGCGTCATCGCCCGACCAGACCAGCACAGCATCAGCCCGCGCGCCGGACGTCTCTCTCGCCTCGGCACGAATTGAGTCAATTACGTCCTCCAGGTCCGCCGGACCCATCTTGGACATTCAACCGGCTGCTTTTACGTTTTCCGTTAACCTGTAATCCATAGCCTTATATTCTATATCTTCTCAACAATAAAAATAAAGCCTTTTTTTGATGCTGTCACAGCTTTTTTTTGACGCAGATAGACAAATCATTTTGCCTGAGGGTAAAATATCACTATGGAAACACATTCACTGAGCCGCTTGTCTTGCCGAACAGAGCCTTATCATATCCATAATGCTTCAAAAGAACTACAAGCTCATCGAAAGTAAAATCCTTTGGCTTCGAAATCGATCTGTCTCTTGTTAATTTTACCCATTAGCTGATTATAGCAGATAAACCAGACTGTTGCCACTGTTATATAGTTGCAGATAGGGTTCACAAAAATAAATCCGCCCCCTTTTGTTTCTGCAACATGCAGTAACCATTCTATCTCTGACATTTTTTGTTATGGGTTGATTCCATTAAGAACCGCTTCATATAGTTTCTCTTGATTCCATTCATAAGGAAAGTTTAGTTTATAAAACTGCATATTAGCAAGATTGTTGAAAATTACCGCCTCGAACACCTTGTTATATGAATAGTCCGACAAACTGAGAATACGTGTCAACTTCTCAAAATTCGGGAAATGCAGCCATTGGATGTTGACGATATCTCTTATGATATCGTCATAGCTGAATTGTTGAAATCTGAATGAGGCGCTTTGCATCAATACAACACATTTTGAAGGTTTTGCGGTAATCCGTGGCCTGCATTCGGGAAACATCTCGTTTACATCCACAAACACAAAAGGGGAGCACAATTGGCCGAATAAGGGGATTGCAAATTCAGGGGAATATTGCTCAACAAAAACCTTAGCGAGTTGGTTTATCACATTTGGATATTTGAATCTCTTTGATACGCTAATTAAGCATTTACTCTTCAGATAATCCAAATGGCATCTTTCCATCGGTATGTAATGCCTGAACATTAAGGCCATTCCTTTGTGTAGAATAAACTTATCATCACTAAGATAATCCCAACCGTCATTAAGCATAGCAACCGTCAGAGATGTTTTCCCTACACTGGATGGACCTACAAACAATATACATTCATTACCCCTGGATAAAACAGCACCATGAAATAATATCCCGCCTTTTCTTAACAGTATAAGCTGGATACAATAGGTAAGGGTAAGGAGTAGTTTGCTGAAGTCCTGGGTTTTATCACAATAGTACAGCGTAATTGGTCCTGATACGTTAAATGCCATGGCAGGGTTACCTCTATGTCCAATCACCACATGTGCATCATTGTTTAGCTCCTTAATCCAAAACGGCATAATAGTTTTTGACGCCAGAGCATAAGATTTTGTTTCAGTCGTGAAAGGCATGACTTCTATATCGTAATTTCCTGAGATTTCAGCAGAATCGGTTATGAATAAGTTAAAATATTTCCTGAGCTTATCCGCTATGGAAAAATGCAAATTTGATAAACGTATCCTAACCAGTGAATGAATATTTATCGAAAAATTCATTTCGGCAATGCCTTATGCAATATTCGCAAAATACCTAACTCCGTTAAATCGAAGTCCCGTTCAATTGTAAGCGCTTCCAAGATGATAGTCTACTATCAGGCATACTGATTTGTCTATATCCCGAATTGCCTCATTGTCTCTCCACTTCAAGCAGCCCATGCCCTGAGACAGCATTTTTGCAAATATTCAAACCACTATGCTAAACTGCAATAAGATTTAGAAGGCCGCGAAGGTCTGTCGTATAATAAAAGCCACGAAGGCAGCAGTAGCAGTCGATTCAGGTCTGTGTTTGATTGGTGGGTCGATTGATGTTGTCGCCTTTGCGGCTTTTTTTTTAATGATACTGCATTGGTTGAACGTAATTGTAAGTTAAAAACAATTTAAATATGGGAGATATATGCACATACCGGATGGGTATCTAAGCCCTCAGACTTATATACCGATGTATGCGGTTACGGGGGCGTTTTGGGCTGCCGCACTGCGTAAGTTAAAGAAAGGGCTGGCTGTGAAGGAAATTCCCTATCTGACGATGGCCTCGGTGTTTTCGTTTCTTATTATGATGTTTAATATACCGGTTCCAGGGGGAACTACGGGACACGCCGTCGGGGCGGCAATTGTTGCCGTTGTGCTTGGGCCGTGGACTGCCGTTGTGGCGGTGTCGGTGGTTATAATCGTTCAGGCGCTGGTGTTTGGCGACGGGGGGATTACCGCACTCGGCGCGAATTGTTTTAATATGGCCGTCGTAATGCCGTTTATTTCCTACGGTGTATTTACACTTATAAGGGGAAAGTCCCAAAGTATTGCGAGGTTGTCCACCGCGGCCTTCTTGTCCGGTTATGCGGGGCTTCTGGCCTCGGCTATGGCAGCGGCAGTGGAGCTGGGAGTGCAGCCTATAATCGCCGCCGCACCCGACGGCAGGCCGCTCTACGCGCCCTACCCTCTGTCGATTACTATCCCTGCTATGGCTATTGGCCATATGTTTTTACTTTGTATTGTCGAGGGCATGATGACGATGTTATTGCTCAGGTATTTCCAGAAGCACGACCCGGAAATGATTTACGCGCTGAGGGGTGCGAAAGGTTAAGGCGCCGTCGAGTTCAGACGAAATTAATATCCTGTATTGAAATTATACATCTTGCCAAGCCGAAGGGGTTTATGGTGATATTGATAATGGTTATCATTATTGTTTATTGTGGCAGGAGTTGAGATGCCAAGAACTGACATGATTGATATAAAAGAGGCACAGGAAGTGTTCATCGACTGCCTGAAATCCCGCGGACTGCGCTACACGAGCCAGCGGGAGGCCATACTGGAGACGTTTCTCTCGTCCATGAAACATCTTACCGTTGAGGAGTTATACGCACTCGTCAAAGAAAAGAACATGGATATAGGATATGCCACGGTTGCCCGCAATATGAAGTTTCTGGTTGAATGCGGCATTGCGGATGAAATAAAGGTAGGCAACAAAAGGACGCGATTCGAGCGGCACTATGGCCGCCAGCACCATGACCATCTTATTTGTCTGAAATGCGGTGCGTTTATAGAGGTGCACGACAGTAACATAGAGATGCTTCAGAATAAGCTGGCCGAGGCAAACGACTTTGTCCCCCAGCGGCACAAGCTGGAGATTTACGGGATTTGCAGGGAATGCAGGTGACTGTTTTTCAAGATGACAGTGAATAACATTGTTTTACGGAGGTAGTTTAGAGATGTCTGTATTGAGTAATTGTTCATGGCGTAAGCGTCTTGCCTTAATAGTAATTATAGCGGTTGCCGCTGTGCTGGGTGTTGGCTTTAACACGCGTCCGCACTTGTCCTGCCAAGCCGCTGAGCGTGAGACCAAGCCGCCCGCCCTTATTCATCAGGGCGATAAGTATATCATCCCCGACGGCTGTGTGCTGCGCTCAAAGGTGAGTGTAGCACCGGTTGCCGTAAAGGACACCCCACGCACGATGACGCTGCCGGCTGTGGTTGAGGCCGACCCCGCACGCACGAACAACATCATGTCTCCCGTTGTTGGCAAGGTGACCAAACTTGAGGTCAGGCTTGGGGAGCGTGTCACAAAAGGCCAGACGCTTGCCGTGATAGAATCGGCCGATCTCGCACAGGCCTATGCCGATGACGATAAGGCGCGCGACGCCTTAGACCACGCCAAACGTACGCTGGAGCGCGTACGCGGCCTTAATAAGGCCGGTGCCGGTGCCGTCAAAGACCTCGAGCAGGCGGCGAGTGATTATGAACAGGCCAATATCGAGTTCAGAAGGGCAGAGGCGCGCCTCAAGGAAATCGGCGTTCCCGCTAAACCCAAAGACGCCCCGCGCCTCCTGACGCTCACAGCCCCCTCAAACGGCAGCATCACCGCCCTGGCAACGGCACAAGGGGCGTTCGTCAACGACCTCACCGCATCGCTTATGACCATCGCAAATCTTGACTCCGTCTGGGTTACCGCATATGTGCCTGAGACCAGCATTTCATTCATTACTGAGGGGCAGCCGGTTGACGTAACGTTTTCGGCCTATCCCCAACAGCAATTTCACGGCACTGTGGGCTTTGTAAGCGATATAGTCGAACCGGACACAAGGCGCACCAAGGTGCGGATAGCCTTCTCTAACACTGACAGAAAGTTCAAGCCTAATATGTTTGCCAATGTCAGCTTCATGATACCGCAAAAAAAAGCGGTGTTTGTGCCCAATTCCGCCTTGCTTATGAATAACGACAACACCACGGTGTTTTTGGAAGTTGCTCCCTGGACGTTTGTCAAGCGTACTGTCGTCCCCGGTTATGGGGAGGGCGACGGCGCCCGGATTGACAAGGGTTTGAACCCGGGAGACCGTGTCATAGTCAAAGGCGGGGTGTTAATAAATGATTAACCGGGTTGTCAGCATCTGCCTTCGCAAGCGGCTTGTTGTAATAATTGCGGCGGTGATGCTCACCTTATACGGCTATTACTCGTGGACAAAGATGGCGGTAGAGGCATATCCGGAGATTGGCGACGTTACGGCACAGGTTATCACCCAAGCGCCGGGGCTTGCATCCGAGGAGGTTGAACAGCAAATCACCATACCGCTGGAACGCGTTCTGGCCGGCACGCCGGGGCTTGAGACTATGCGTTCGAGCAGCACGTTTGCCCTTTCTCTTATCACATTGGTATTTCGCGACGGCGCCGAGGACTACTGGTCGCGCCAGCGCGTGATGGAGCGCATAAACACTGTCACACTGCCCAATGGAATCCAGTCCACCCTCGATCCGGTATCAGGCGCGACAGGGGAAATCTACCGCTATACGCTGGAGTCCGACACAAAGAACCTGATGGAACTCTCTGAAATCCAGCGTTGGGTCGTTATCCCCGCGCTTAAGCAGGTCCCGGGCGTGGTTGAAGTAAACAACTTCGGCGGTTTCACCATGCAGTATCAACTTGAACTTGACCCGGCGCAGCTTCAGCGTTATGGTATCGGCCTCAACGACGTGACTACGGCCATTACTAACAACAGTTCGAACGCCGGGGGCAGCCGCATCGCGCGCGGTGAACAGGGCTACGTTATACGCGGCATCGGCATGGTGCGCACACTGGGCGACCTCGGCAATATCGTCGTAACTCAGCGAAACGGCGTGCCTGTTCTGGTACGCGACCTCGGCAAGACGACTTATAGCCATCAGGAGCGTGAGGGAATTTTGGGCAAGGACAATAACCCCGACACCATAGAAGGAATTGTAGCCCTTCTGAAGTATCAAAATCCATCGGAAGTCCTCAAGGGCATCCATGCCAAAGTTGCCGAGCTGGCTAAAAAGCTCGAACCTGAGGGCGTGCGCATTGTCCCCTATATCGACAGGGATGACCTTGTACAGGAGACGATACGCAAAGTTTCGCGTACCGTGCTTTCAGGAATTGGGCTGGTGTGCATTGTGCTCATCCTGTTTCTTGGCAGCCCTCGCAGTGCCCTGATTGCAGCGGTTACAATCCCGTTTGCCCTTGTCGTTATTTTCATTATGATGCACTTGACTAAGATGCCTGCCAATATGTTCTCGCTGGGCGCAGTGGATTTCGGCATTATCGTCAATGGCGCTGTCATAGTAACCGAGGCCATACTGCGAAGAAGGGAGGCTGACGAGGCCATTAACATGACTGAGCAGGATGTGTTTAATACGATGACACAGGTGGCGCGGCCGATATTCTTTTCTACTCTTATCATAATCACCGCCTACCTGCCGCTGTTTTCGTTTGAGCGGGCAGAGGCCAGGCTGTTTTCGCCAATGGCTTATACTGTGGGCTATGCGCTGTTAGGCGCGCTCCTTTGTACTTTTACCCTAATTCCCGGTCTGACTTATATAGCCTTTCGCAAACCCGGACGGGTCTTTCACAACCGGCCTCTTCAGTGGCTTCAGAGTGGCTTTAGACGAACGTTGAAGCGTATGCTGGCTATGCCGGGACTTGCATATTTAATAGGCGGGGCGGCGCTTATAGCCGTGATAGCCCTGGGCGCTACGGCAGGCATGGAATTCCTGCCCGAACTCGATGAGGGTTCCTTGTGGCTGCAAGCGCAATTACCCACAGGACTGTCACTTGACAAGGCTAGTGAGATGGCCGGTGAGCTGCGGCGCACACTGCTTGAGTTTCCCGAGGTGTCTTACGCCATCACCCAGCTTGGACGCAACGATGACGGTACCGACGCCTGGACGCCCTCCCATATTGAAGCCCCCGTCGGCCTGAAGCCTTATAGCACATGGCAGAAGGGGCAGACCAGAGAAGCGCTCATTTCTAAACTCAATGCCAAACTGCAGCAGCTGCCCGGATTTTCCTCTGTCGGAGTAAGCCAGCCTATCATAGATATGGTCAACGACGCCATAGGCGGCGCACACAGCCCTCTGGTAATTCGCATTGTCGGCAACGACTTCAATGAGTTGCGGCGCATTGGCGGCGAAATAGTCGAAGTGCTTCGCGGCATACGGGGCACGGCGGAGGCGTCCATATTTCAGGAACCCCCTATTCCACAGGTTGCTATCGATGTTGACCGCGCGGCGGCAGCGCGTTACGGCATCAACGTATCGGATATCACCAATCTTATACAGACAGGGATTGGCGGCGCTCCGGTCAGCAAGGTATATGTGGCTGACCGCACGTACGACATTACCGTGCGCTTCACGCCGGAGACCCGTAATAGTCCTGAGGCATTGGGCAATCTTATCATTAATACCGCCGGGGGCGCACAAGTTCAGCTCTCACAGGTTGCCAATATCAGGGCGCAGACCGGAGAGAGCAGCATTTCTCATGAAATGAGCCGCCGCAATCTGATAGTCCGAATTGACAACAGGGACCGTGCCCTGTCCGATTACCTTGTGGAGGCAAAGAAGAAGATTGGTCAGTCGGTGAAGTTCGACAATAGCAAGTATCACCTTGAATGGGGCGGTCAGTTTGAGAATCAGGAGCGCGCGCAGACCAGGCTGACGTTTATAATGGGCATTGTGCTGGCGCTTATGCTTGTGTTCCTGTTTGTCGAGTTTGGCAAAATGCGTCAGGCGGCGCTGATACTTGGGGTGGTGCCGATGGCCACCCTTGGGGGACTTATCACGCTGCACGTCACCGGCGGGACGCTTAATGTGGCCAGCGCTGTTGGCTTCATAGCGCTGTTTGGCGTGGCAGTGCAAAACGGTATTATTATGGTTTCCAATATCAACAGGCTGCGTGAAGAAGGGATGCCGTTACACGAGGCAGTAGTGTCCGGTGCGGTGGAGCGTTTTCGTCCGGTGCTTATGGCGGCCACTGTGGCTGCCGTGGGTATGCTGCCGGCAGCATTGGCAACAGGCGTCGGAACAGATGTGCAGCGCAACCTTGCCACGGTTGTAGTTGGCGGGCTTGGGCCTGCCACCCTGCTCACGCTTTTTATTCTGCCGGCATACTACTTTATCATGGAAAGATGGGTGGAACGCCGTCATGCCGGAAGACCAGAGCTGATGGGAGAGGAGGGATGACAATGTATAGAGCCGTAGTTATCTTATGTCTTGTAGTACTTGCGGGATGCACCGTTGGGCCGGACTTCCAGCGCCCAGCCCCTCCCGCCGTCGACCGTTACACACCAGAGCCGCTGGCCGCGAAGACGGCATCGACAGAGCAAAAGGGCGGCGAGGCGCAGCGTTTTATAGAGGACATGGACATCCCCGGCCAGTGGTGGGAACTCTTTCATTCAAAACCGCTCAACGAGCTTGTTGACCAGGCTCTCAGGGCCAATCCCGACATAGCATCCGCTCAGGCCGCGCTTGCCGGAGCGTGGGAGAACGTCTATTCAGCGCAGGGCGCCTTCTTTCCCAGTGTCGATGCAGTACTTAGCCCAACGCGCCAGAGGATTTCCGATCCCGTTGCCAGCCCGCTTGCAAGCGGCGACAATATATACAGCCTTCATACCGCACAGGTCTCTGTGGCCTATACCCCGGATGTATTCGGCGGCACACGCCGTCAGGTGGAATCGCTGGAGGCCCAGGCCAACATGCAGCGATTTCAACTCGAGGCGTCTTACCTGACGCTGACATCCAATGTAGTAACGGCGGCAATAGGAGAGGCGGCCTTGCGCGGCCAGATCGAGGCGACAAAGAAGATAATCGGGTTTCAGAGTAAGTCTCTCGGGTTGATGAAACACCAGTTTGAGCTTGGACAGATTACCGACGCAGACATAGCGGCGCAGGAAGCCCTGCTCGCACAAACTCAGGCCACTCTGCCGCCGTTGGAAAAACAACTGGCGCAGCAGCGCGACTTGCTATGCCGCCTTACGGGGCGCTTCCCCAGCGAGCCGCCGGCGGAGAAATTTGACCTCTCATCTTTGCAATTGCCGGAGGCGCTCCCCGTGAGCCTTCCCTCTAAACTCGTCGAGCAGCGCCCCGATGTTCGCTCTGCCGAAGAGCAGCTGCACGCGGCCAGTGCCAGCATAGGCGTCAACATCGCTAACCGCCTGCCGAACATCGCACTGAGCGCCAATCTTGGCTCAAGCGCTACCGCAGTCAACCAGTTATTCTCGGCCGGAAGCGGCTTCTGGGCATTGGCAGCCAACTTGACACAGCCAATTTTCCAGGGGGGAGCGCTGCTGCACAGGCAAAAGGCCGCCGAAGCCGCCTATGACCAGGCAGCGGCACAGTATCGAGGCGTCGTGCTGACCGCCTTTCAGAATGTGGCCGATACACTTTACGCTATCCAGTCTGACGCCGACGCCTTTAAGGCAGCCACTAAGGCCGAGCGCGCCGCGGCCAGAACCGTGGCAATCGCAGAACGCCGGCTGGAACTCGGTGATGTCAGTTCATTGGAGCTGCTAATCGCGCAACAGCAGTATCAGCAGGCGGCAATCAATCTTGTTACGGCCCTTGCCAACCGCTACGCAGACACTGCCGCACTGTTTCAGGCGCTTGGCGGTGGCTGGTGGAACAGAGCAGATGTAACGACTTCATATCGGTGAGCCTGTCAAAGTACGCCCATTTTATGATACACTGAGCAGGAAAGGAGGCAGCACATGAGGCAGAGGAAACTTTGGATGTGGCTACTGGTTGTGGCGCTGATGGTGCCGCTTGGCATTGTGGTGCCGGAGAGATTTGGCGCGTCGGGCGCGTGGGGGGAGTGGAGTTCCGCCACACTCAGCCAAATGCTCGGCTATCTCCCGGAGGGTCTAAGCCGCCACACAGGGATATGGAGCGCCCCGATTGGCGATTATGATATTGCCGCGGGCGTTACAAGCCCCCTCGTTAAATCACTTTCTTACATGGCTTCGGGATTAATCGGGGCCGCTATTGCTGGTCTTATTATATATATAATATCTAAGGCCATATACAGGTCTGCGGCCATGCGTGAAAAACGTGGAAAATAAGATACCGTCTTTCCTGCTGGAAACTCAGCCGCGCCCAAAGGCATATGAAGGCAGAGTCAGGGGTTCATTTATAGACAAGGGAATCGGACGTATCTCTGAGTTCTATGAGACGGTCTTTGTGCAGTGGGAGCTGTCGAAAAAAGACGGCCTGTTTCAGAGCTTAAACGCGAGGACTAAGATATTATTTATGGTGTTTTATCTTTTTGCCGTTAGTGTGAAAAAAGACCTGCCGTCGGAGATATTGGCGGCGGTGTTTATTTTGCCTTTTGTCGTCTTGTCGAGGGTCAGAATTTTCAGGTTTTATTGGAAGGTATTAATAGCCGGGTTCTTTTTTGGGGTTATAGCCGGACTTCCAGCCGTGTTAAACGTGATAACGCCGGGGGAGCCGGTTTACAGGATTTTAGAACTTCAGCGGGAGTATGATTTCTGGATATATCATGTGCCTCAAACTATCACTGTAACCCGCGAGGGTATCCTGCTGGTTTTGCTGCTTGCCGCACGAGTGGCCAATTCGGTCACGATTACGCTTCTGGTCGTCTCCACAACGCCGTTTTCGGATGTGCTGAAGGCGTTAAAGGCCTTCAGGGTGCCTGAATATCTTCTGATGATACTCAGCCTGTCACACAAGTACATGTTCATATTTTTGAAGATGCTTCGTGACATGCACACGGCAAAAAGGGCGCGCCTCATAGGCGCCGCCGACGCCGCGGGCTGGATAACGGGGAGGATTGCCTGGTTATTCAAAAAGACGCAGCTCCGCTCCGATGAAGTGAATAAGGCAATGGTCGGGCGCGGGTTCACGGGCGAGGTAAAGCTCACCCAGCTGCAACAGATGAAAAACATGGACATCATGTACGGTGCGTTATTTTTAACGTTGTGGATGTTATTATTAATAGTATGATAACGGGGATTAGATGGAGACGATACTAGCCCTCTGCGGGGCGGCATATAAGTATTATGACAAGATAACCGCCCTTGACGGCGTGAGCCTGTCCATTGGCAGGGGGCAGCGGGTCACGGTAATCGGGGCAAATGGAAGCGGTAAGTCGTCCCTGCTACAGGTGCTGGCAGGGCTGCTGTTTCCCCAGAGCGGCGAGGTGTTGTTTAACGGTGTGCCGTTTACTGAAAAATCGTTTAAGGACGCGGAGTTTCTGCGGCAATTCAGGACGGCTGTCGGGTATGTGTTTCAGGACTCCGATGTGCAGCTATTTTGCCCTACTGTGTATGACGAGCTGATGTTTGGACCGCTTCAGCTGTGTATGGACGAGGGAGAGGCATCGGGGCGCGCTCTGGAGATTATGAAGATGCTCGAAATAGAGGCCCTTAGGGACAGGCCGCCCTATATGCTTTCAGGCGGCGAAAAAAAGAAGGCGGCAATAGGTTCTGTCCTGACAATGAACCCCGAGGTTATCCTGTTAGACGAGCCAACGAGCGGGCTTGACCCGCGGACGCAGGCCTTTCTGGTCGAGCTGCTGTTTACCCTCGGCGACGCGGGAAAGACCATAGTGCTCTCTACACATGACCTTGCCCTTGTCGAGGAGTTGCAGGGTGAGACGGCGGTGCTTACAGAGGGGCACACGATTGAGAGGGTTGGAAGCGCAGACTCAATTCTCGCAGACGAAGAGATGCTCCTCCGGGTAAACCTTATCCATGAGCATATCCACAGACACAAGGACAAAGGCGGCATTCTCGCCCACCGCCACCGCCACGCCCACAGTGATTAATCTCTGCCGCCCTATTATGTTAAAATGCCCATAATGTTAAAATGCTGGCAAGAATATGAATGCGAATAACACGGGCAGCGACAAAGACACGCTTACACCGGAATGGGTATTTCTGATAATAAGCGTGGTGTTCGGGTATATTTTTGTATTCGTAACGCCGCCGTTTCAGGCCCCCGATGAGTATCATCACATGTTTCGTGCCTACCACGTATCGATGGGCGGCTTAGTTTCGTCGAAGGCCGACGGCATATCCGGGGCGCTACTTCCCGCATCTCTTGGAAATACGGTCATAAACGTATCTACAAATCTTTCCCAGCATCCAAACAACAAGCAAAAACCTAAGGACATTGGGAAGGTCATGCACATACCGCTTGAGCCTGAGAAAACCATATTTTACTTCTTCCCCAACACGGCCAGATATGCCCCCGTTATGTACGCCCCACAGGCGCTGGGGATATTAGCGGGAAGGCTGTTTAACGCCGCCCCTGTTTACATAATGTACCTGGGGAGGATGACGAATTTATTTATCTGGATTGCGTTGATATACATTGCGATAACCATAACGCCGGTATATAAGTGGTTGTTTTTGTTATTAGCCCTGACGCCGATGTCGCTGTTTTTGGGGGCGTCGCTGTCAGCCGACGCCTTTACCAACGCTATAGCCTTTGTGTTTGCCGCATTGATATTCAGGGCTGCCTTTAGTCGAACTCCTGAGGTATCTACGAAGGAACTCCTTCTCATTTTTATTGTCTCGGCGATGTTGTCCCTGTCTAAGCAGGTCTATGTACCGGTGCTGTTGATTGTTCTGATTATACCGGTCAGTAAGTTTGGCTCACCGAAAAAATACATAACCGCCGTGGTCTCATTTTTTGCTGTCAACGCCGCTACTGCTATTTCGTGGTATTTACTGTCGAATGACCTGCTTGTCCCACTGAGAATAAATCACGACATATCGCCTGAGAGGCAGTTATACTCCATAACGCATCATCCTCTGGACTTCGTCATTGCGATGAAGAACACGCTTATAAAATATTGGTCTGACGTGCTGACAGATTTCATAGGGAAACTGGGATGGCTTGACACGGAGCTTCCCGCGTATATTCACATAACGTTTTGGGCGCTCCTGATTTTCACGGCCCTCTGCGAAAACAACTGCGCCATCAAAATAAGACTAAGAGACAAGGCGATAGCGGCGGCGGCGTTGGTGAGCACAACACTATTAATAGTCCTCTCGCAGTACCTGACATGGACAGATGTTGATAAAGATATAATAGAGGGTCTGACAGGCAGATATTTTATACCCGTAACGCCGGCGCTGTTTCTATTATTTTATAATACTAAATTCCACGTAGACACCATGAAGCCGCGCTTTGGGATATTGATATTATGCTATTTGGCGATTGCGATGATCTCGACGATAGCGGCGATGATTTTGAGGTATTATTTGTGAGAATGCCATATCGTTTCACTGTCTGATGTCAAATGTTATTCTCCATTGAAAAATAACGCTTTGCTGAATTAACAAAATCCTCAACCTTTGGAAACAGTTCCTACACATCCTCATCAGATATGGTACCATACAGTCTCCTTTTTGCCTGAGTTCAAAAACACGATGTAATGTTTTAGACATAGATTTATCAAATATGCCGGTCTTTATGAATTCTTTATCAAACAGGGATATCGCGGCGGTTTCAAAGATTGACTCAAGCGTCGGGGCAGATACTTTTATTCCCAAATCGCCCGATATGTCAAGCATCCCGATGTTTTCCATGCCATAAACTACCATTTCATGCCGCCTACGCGCAACAGCCGTGTTTATTTATATCGGGCGGATTGACTATAATAGTGTAATCCTTTATAAAAGGTTATTGAGCAGCGCCCGGAGGTTTTAATGTTGAGAAAATCTTTAATTTGTGTACTTTTGATTATTGCCGTGTCTGTTGCGGCCTATGCCGCCGAACCGCATAAACCATCCGCGTCCGATAAATGCGCCGTTTGCGGTATGCTCGTTGGCCCTCATTCGAAATGGCTGTCTCAGATTAT
Organism: Nitrospirota bacterium; assembly: GCA_015233015.1. Classification (GTDB taxonomy): domain Bacteria; phylum Nitrospirota; class Thermodesulfovibrionia; order Thermodesulfovibrionales; family Magnetobacteriaceae; genus Magnetominusculus. The sequence continues at coordinate 15,119 of JADFYO010000056.1, forward strand.
CTTTAAAGACGGCACTGTTATGTTCTTCGACGGCCCGAAAGACATGTTCAAGTTCTACTTCAATGTCCCGACATACGCCCCCACAAGGACACAGGCCGATATAACAGATATTTACGTTACCGAATACTATACCGCTAAACCGGTGAAGGCACAAGGCGTAGTATATGTAATTGGCAGCGATGTCATGGGACCTATGGGTAAGGAATTTGTTCCCCTGACTGAGGAAAAGGCAAATAGCTTCATGGTTGACCATAAGGGGCAGAAAATACTCAAGTTTGACGAGATAAAGGCCGCTGACCTTCAGTCAGGCGATATGGGCATGCCAGGCCATAAGCATTAATATTATTATATTACTAGCCTATACTATGTTTAAGACGAGACTATTCGCTGGGTTTATTATCATAGAGGTGGCGGCGCTTGCTGTGCTCTACCTGAGCGCCGCTTCCGGAGTTCATTTAAAGGAGCCGGAGATGTCTCTCAAGCGCTCGATGGTGCGCGCTATGAAATTAACAGACATTGCCTTTTGGACAGAGGCCAGATATACGAGGCATCCTTCGCAGGCAGACTTCTTTGCCCCTTTTCAGGATTTCCCCTCGTCGGTTGACCACTTTCCAGCCGGTTCTGTCGTGCCTCCACCGCAAATTCATGGGGCAAAAAGATGAAAGGGCATGGCCGTATAATTGAGTACGCGCTATCGACCTTAGCGAGAAGGAAATTCAAGAATTTCTCTGTTGCCGCTGTCTTTAGTGTCCTGATTGCCGTGCTTAGTTCTATCCTTTTCCTCATGCACGCATATAAAACAGAGACGCTTAAACTGCTTGATAACTCTCCGGAGATAATCCTCCAGAATATGTCAGGCGGCAGGCACGAACTCATTCCCACAGAATATATCGGGACACTTTCGGGCATTGCGGGCGTCGGGCAGATAACGCCGAGATATTGGGGATACTATTACGATTCTCTTACCAGCGCCAACTATACGCTTATGGCCTTTGATGAGACCATGCGGGATGTAAAGCCGATAGACGGGCGAATGCCGGCGGCGGACGGCGAATGCGCCGTTGGCAGGGGTGTGGCAGACCTCAGACAGGTAGGAATAAAAGACGACATCTTCCTCACCCTCGGCACAGAACAAAACGTCAATCTGAAAATAGTCGGAACTTTCACCGCTAACTCCGCCATTCTCACAAACGACCTCGTCGTCCTGACGAAGGCTGACCTTATTAAGTTTTTCAATATGCCCGCAGACAAGGCAACAGACATTACCATAGAGGTCAATAACCCCGCGGAAGTATCGATGGTGGCAAGAAAAATCAGACGCACCTTCCCTGACTCCCGGCCAATACTGAAAAACGAGCTGCTCCGCACCTACGACAATATATTCAACTGGCGCGGGGGAATTGTCCTGATAATGTTTTTTGGGGCAATAGCGGCCTTCATGATATTCGTCTGGGATAAGGCCACGGGGATAAACGCCGAGGAGCGGCAGGAGATAGGGATTCTCAAGGCCATCGGCTGGGAGACGTCCGATGTGCTCCAGCTGAAGTTCTGGGAGGGAGTTGTCGTTTCTCTGAGTTCGTTTTTGACTGGATTGATACTGGCATACATGCATGTGTTTTATTTTCACGCCCAGTTCCTTGCCCCTGTATTAAAGGGCTGGTCTGTGCTGTTTCCAAAGTTTGAGCCGATGCCGTATATCGACATTTATCAGATATTTGTCCTGTTTTTCCTCACAGTGGTTCCCTATGTTGCCGCCTGCGTTGTGCCTTCATGGAAGGCCGCGATTTCCGACCCCGACTCTGTGATGAGATAAACATGGACGCCGTGATCAGGACTGAGGGTGTGTCAAAGGTGTTTAACGCGGGGCTTGCTGGTGAGATAAGGGCGGTCTCTGGTGTATCGATTGAGATACTCAGGGGTCAGATTACGGTGTTAAAAGGCCCAAGCGGCTCAGGGAAGACCACGCTGCTGGGGCTTATCGGCTGCATGTCAAGGCCGACAGAGGGGAAGATTTTTGTGGAAGGCAAGGATGTGGCAAAGCTCCCGGAGCGCTTTCTTACCACGGTGAGACGCAAGACCTTTGGATTTATCTTCCAGCACTTTAATCTCATCAGGGGGCTGACCGTCAGGGAAAACGTCATGCTCCCACTCTATCCTACAGAGATAGATGGAAAGCAGATGGAGCGGCGCATGGAGGAAATCCTCGAGAAACTAGAGCTAACGGCAAAACGCGGCGTTAATGTAGGAAAACTTTCTGGCGGGCAGCAGCAGCGTGTGGCAATTGCCCGTGCTATGATTAACGAACCCGCCGTAATACTTGCCGACGAACCTACGGCACATCTCGATACGAAACTCTCGGAGGATTTTCTCAACATCGTTACGGCTCTGAACATGGATGGAAAGACCATCGTCATAGCCACTCACGACCCGTTAATCTACGACAAACCTTATATTGACCACGTAATAGAGATGCGCGACGGGGCGGTCAGAGAGGCCGCGCGGTTGTGATATTTCACCCCGGAGTTCTTGCCCTCGTCACAGGCTCCGTGATTGTCCTTGTCATGACCCTTTTTTCTGTAATCTTAGCGTTAAGGATAATCATAGGATGGGATATTACAAAAAGCACGGCAAGACAGCTGATACTTGAGCGCCAGACATATCTCGTTGCGGTAATTATGAAATACGTGATGGGGTTTCAAATCCTGTCCCTGTTCCTTTTTATATACACGGCGGACGATATTCATCAACTCTTCGTAGGGGCAATGTGCGCGACGGGGTCTCTTAATGCCAATCCCATAGGATGGCCGGTGTTGTTTACTAAGATTGTGATTTTTTTCCTTTGCTGTTTGTGGCTTGCTATTAACCACATTGATGAGCTGGCCGAGGACTATCCTCTTGTCAGGTTCAAGTATAAATATCTGGCCGCGATTACCCCGGTCATAGCGCTTGAGACGTACTGGCAGCTGGACTATTTCCTTGGGTTGCGGGCAAATGTGATCACCTCGTGCTGCAGCTCACTGTTTAGCGACGAGGGGGTTACGGTAGCGTCGTCTCTGGCGTCGGTTCCCGTAGATACGGCGATGTATATATTTTACATCACGGCTGCAATCGAGATTGCCCTGTTGTCAGCGCTGCTGCTGAAAAAGACAGCATCCCCGCGGCTGCGGTATATATCCGGCGTCAGCTCGTTTATCTTCTTTATCGTTTCAATTATGTCTATAATTGCCTTTGTGTCCATCTACTATTATGAAACCCCTGTGCACCACTGCCCTTTCGATATACTGCAAAGACAGTATATGTTTATAGGTTATCCACTATATGGGAGCCTGTTTGGCGGCGTGGTTTTTGGTCTTGCGGCGGCAGTGACCGAGCCGTTTAGAAAAATAGCATCGATACGACCGGCTATTGACCATATCCAGAGGAGATGGACGAAGATTTCCATCGTGTTAATAATTGTGTTTATAATAATCGCGACATGGCCGGTTATATTTTCAAACTTCAAGGCATATGACGGAGTACTGAAGCCGCCAACGGGCGGCACAGGGGTGAAGGGGGATTATCCCCCTTCGTCTTTAATCTTCTACTGCTGCGTAAAAGAAAAGTCCTGTGTGTCATAGACGCAGCTAAACTGCTCGATAGTGTCATAAATGGATGCGGTAGTATAAGGGACATCGACACATTTACTGCTGGTTTTATTCACTATTTTGTAATACCCGCTAACAGAGCCAGCGGGTAAAGAAAAGTTTTGGTTGTCCGTGCCGTTGCAGGTATTGAGCTCAAAGGCTATACCGGATGTGCTGCTCCCATTTTTGATACCCATACATAACCCGCTGGTTTTATTCACTATTTTATAATATCCGCTAACAGAGCCAGCGGGTAAGGAAAAGTTTTGGTTGGCTGTGCCGCTGCACGTGTTAAGCTGTAAAAGTGACCCGGCGCCTGTGCCATAGGGTTCAATACATAAACCACTTGCCCTGTTTACTATTTCGTAATAAATCGTCGAAGCCGATGCTACCGTAAAACTCTTAGCGCTGCTCCATGCTCCCCATCCAACGGCATTCCCCGCCGCGACATAAAAACTGCTGTTGCCAGAGGGTAAAACGGTTGACGGGGTTATGGAACACGTGCCGGTGCCGCTGCTGCATCCCACGGCGGACGTGCTATAAACGGCAAATGTGTTCTTGCCGGTGGAATCATAGACAGAAAGCGCGTACTGTGTTGCCCCGGATACCGCATTCCACGTGTAAGTTGGGGTTGTCGTGGTAATCGTACTGCTTGGCGAGACGGGCGTTGGCGCAGCGGGAACAGTATTATTAGATGATACCGTAAAACTCATTTTGCTGCTCCATGCTCCCCATCCAATGGTATTCCCCGCTGCAGCGTACCAGCTGGCACTGCTGCCGGCTACAGCCTTTGACGGGGTTATGGAACACGTGCCGGTGCCGCTGCTGCATCCCACGGCAGACGCGCTATAAATGGCGGCAGGGATAGTGTTGCCAGTGGAATCATAGACAGAAAGCGCGTACTGTGTCGCCCCGGACACCGCATTCCACGTGTAATTTGGGGTTGTCGTGGTAATCGTACCGCTTGGCGAGGCGAGCGTTGGCGCAGCGGGAACAGTATTATTAGATGATACCGTAAATGTCATGGCGTTAGTCCACGCTCCCCATCCAACGGAATTCCCCGCTGCAACGTACCAACTGGCACTGCCGCTGGCTAAAGCCTTTGAAGGGGTTATGGAACACGTGCCTGTGCCGCTGCTGCATCCCGCGGCAGATGGGGTATAAACGGCGGCAGGTATCGCGTTGCCGGTGGAATCATAGACGGAAAGTGCGTACTGAGTTGCTCCATATACCGCGTTCCATGTGTAAGCGGGTGTTGACGTGGTAATCGTACCGCTTGGCGAGATGTGGTTTGGCGGGATAGGGACAGTACCGTATGCTATGGTCTCGGCGCCGAATTGTACGACACTTGTAACCTGAGAGTATGCTATTCTGAAATAACCTTGTTCACCCCAACTTTTACCCCATTGATTTTTAACGATAAAATACTGTTGCGCGTCATTGTACCCTACTAAAAGTATAGCATGGCCTCCTAAATCCCCTCCAGAGGTGTAACTGTAGATACCACTTTTGTAGTAGTAAAAATCATCATAAACCTCCATTGAAACTACTAATGGACCATATCTGCCGAGGGCGTCTTTTAACGAGCTGACAGTAGCTGAAACCCATTGCCATGATTTTATTGTGGACGATGAGCTTGTGCGGTTGGAGCAGGCTTTGGAGCAGCTGCCATCGGTGTGTGTGTATGGGTAACAAGACTCAGACGGTAACCCTGTGTTGCGTAGAAAATCAGACGCCCGGTCCAGATACCCGCCATTTTCGCAATCGCCGGCGCCACCGCAGGATAGCAGCACTTGTTCGGATAAATCTATTGCAGCCGGAGTGTTGTTGTCCGCACCCGGGGAGTTGCTTTTCATTAACGAATATGATTCTAAAGCCGCTGTAGTAGAAAATGCCCAGCAAGAGCCGCAGTTACCCTGGTCTCTGATATCTGTAACCCAGTTGCCGTAATTGTTCCTCCAGTCGAGACTTGCCGGAGGTGTTTCCCCTGTTTGCAACGGCAGTGCCGGTTTTTTCGCGCCCCCTGAAGCCGAGGGCATTGTCCCGCAAAGGCGCCTCTTTTGTTCATACGTTAATCCCGAAACAGATGTTTCACCCGCATGCCACTGCGCTCCGGCTGCCTCGATTGAGGCGTTTATCTCTTCCGGCCTTAGGTTCACACCGCCATAAACTACGCCAGTTAATACAGCAAATAAAACAACTACTAACCCTGAAAATCTTACCATTGAAAACGCTCTCTTCATGATATCCCTCCCCCTTGCGTTATACCGCACGCCGCGATTATAATTTATTTGTTAAAATAATTTCAATAATTATTTTGACACTCGGTTGCTTGACAAAGACGCCGCGTAAAAGTATATATTATCTCATCACCAGGGTAAATGCCGATAGATGGGAACGTATGAAAACGCCAACGGTGTACAAAATACTTTGAATGCGCACTTTTTCAGGCGCATAACTCCGTTATATTATATCGCCGCCCTTATGGCGGCCTTTGTTGTTCGATCTGTTTTGGCGGTTTCTTTCGAAGGCCATCCTATTGACATTGGAACGTTTAAGGCGTGGGCAATGCGTGCCGCGTCAGTGGGACTGTCCGGTTTTTATTCGGGCGATGTGTTTGCCGACTATCCGCCGGGATATGTCTATATGTTTTATCTGACAGGAAAGATAAAAACGGCACTTTCGCTTTCGCCTAAGGCCTTTTTATATGTCGTAAAACTCCCTTCTATTATTGCTGACATAGCGGCGGCGCACTGCGTGTTTTTACTGGCGCGCAGGAATTTTTCCTTTACTGCGGCCGCAGCCCTTGCGGCTGCCTATGCCTTTAACCCGGCGGTTATAGTGAATTCAGCCGTGTGGGGACAGGTGGACGCGGTGTTCGGCCTTTGTGTGCTCTGCATTATCATCTTAATCGCGGGAGGGCGGCTGACAGCTGGGGCTGTTGTGTTTGCGCTTGCGGTGTTAATCAAACCTCAGGGGCTTATCTTTACGCCTGTCCTGATATTTGCCCTGAGCCGGGTATCTCTGAAAAAAGCGGGCATCGCTGTCTGCTCTGCCGTCTGTGTATTTATAGCGGCGATAGTGCCGTTTATGACAAATAAAGATGCCCTCTGGATAGTTAAACACTACTACGCCACACTCTCCTCGTACCCGTATGCCTCGCTCAACGCGTTTAATCTTTTTGCCCTCTGGGGTGGGAATTTCGCGCCGGTTACGGACAGGCTTCTTGGCATTACATATGAGTTGTGGGGCTATGCGTTTATCGTAATGGCCGTCGGCTTCTGCACACATATATATTATAAGAAAAGAGAAAGCGATACGGGGATTTATTATTTTATCGCCGCTTTCCTGATTACCGCGGTGTTCGTCACGTCGGTAAAGATGCACGAGCGGTATCTGTTTCCCGGTCTTGCGCTTTTACTTACCGGTTATGTTGCGATAAGAGACAAAAGGCTGCTGTATATTTACGCGTTTATCAGTATAACGTTTTTTATCAACGAGGCATACGTGCTTTACTACGCCATGAGGGGAAACTACCACATGGACACGTATGGCGGTGTGCTTCAGATTGTCTCGATAGCGCATGTCGGGTGTCTTGTCTATCTTATAAAGATTGGCGTGGACTTATATATGAGAAAATCTGTATCACAGACAGCCCTGCCTGTTACAGAAAATGAAACAAGCGTAACTGTGCCTCTTGAGCTTGGAGGAAGAGACTACGCCGCCATAGCAATAATAACTATTTTAAATCTTGCCATTATGTACTACGAACTTGGTTCGTTGAAGGCGCCTGAGACTTTTTGGGCAGCGCAGCACAAAGGTCAGGGCGTCTATGTTGACCTTGGCGGGGAGCAAATGGTCGGCAGGGTCTGTTTCTTTGGCGGTATTGGCGATGGACAATATGATATGCGGTACTCGACGGACTTTCAGAACTGGCGGCAGACCGGCGCACTCAAGCAAAAGGCCGTATTTGAATGGCAGTGCGTAAACACGGATATTAAGGGGCGTTATATCTCATTGACTGCCGCAGAGCCGGGGGCGATGCTCAACGAAATAGCCTTTTTTGACAAGGACGCGCTGACCCCGCTGCCTGTTAAATTCGCAATGCCTTTGGAGCCGGTTACAAAAGCCGCTGTACCTGATAAGGCCGCCGGTAATATAATTGACGAGCAGCATACCGTACCTCCGGCGCCATCATATATGAACAGTACATACTTTGACGAGATATATCACGCACGCACGGCCTATGAATATCTCCACGGCCTGCCGGTGTATGAAACGACACATCCTCCGCTTGGCAAGGTATTTATCGAGATTGGCATTGCTGTGTTTGGAATGAATCCCTTTGGATGGAGGGTAATGGGGGCGTTATTTGGCGCGTTTATCCCGGCCATTGTCTATGTGTTTGGCTACAGACTGTTTGGCGGGACGAGATATGCCCTGATAGCGTCGCTCTTAATGACTGCCGATTTTATGCGGGTTGCCCAGGGACGGATGGCCACAGTAGATACGTACGCGGTTTTTTTTATAATACTCATGTACTACTACATGTACAGATACTGGGAGGCAGTCGCTGAATCGGGAGGCAAGACAGACGGCGCGTTCAAAGGAGCCAATTTATATCTTGGACTGAGCGGATTATTTTTTGGATTAGGGGTGGCCGTAAAATGGATCTCTGTTTATGCGGTGGGCGGGCTTGCGGTGATTTTTTTTGCGTCTGTCATAAGGAGATACATAGTGCTTGCACAACATGGCAGACAGGCCGCATCTCAAAAGGCAGTCAGACGCAAGTCTCTGAAGAAACAACCGCCAGGACAGACGTCCCGGTTAAGCGTCAAACATTTACATGCGGCCACGCTTAATGCCATTCAACACGCCGCACTGTATTTTATACTTATTCCCGCCGTGATTTATACCTTGTCCTATATTCCAACGGCTAAGTATCAAGGTCTGTCAGCGCTCCTAAGCGCCGTAAAACAAAGCCAAACGGACATGTACGATTACCATAAGAATCTGGTCGCCGAGCATCCTTTCTCGTCCAACTGGTACGAGTGGCCGATAATGAAAAGGCCGCTCTGGCTTTACAACGGGAACCCGCCCGATGTGCCGGACAAATCAGGCAAGCCTGTTCAGCAGGTGCAGAGCATTGTTTCTATGGGAAACCCTGCGGTGTGGTGGATGGGGATAGTGGCGGTGTTGGTTGTCTTAGGGGCAGCCCTGGCGGGGAAAAGGGTGGGTGGCGGCGTGTTTGTCGTCCTTACGGGCTTGTGCGCGCAGTATCTGCCGTGGGTTGCCGTACCGCGCCTGACGTTTATATATCATTTCTACGCCTCAGTGCCGTTTGTCATATTTTGTATAACCTATGCAATAAAATGGCTTGAAGAGCGCAGATATGGCCTTAGGTGGCTGACATACGCATATATTTCCCTGACGGTTGCACTATTTATAGCGTTTTATCCCATATTAACGGGCATCACTGTGACCAAGGCATATGTCAGGGCAGCGCTTAGGTGGTTTGACAGCTGGATATTTTATAGTTGAAACGGCCCTGATTCACCATCAAAAAAAGAAGGGAACCTCGTTGTTACCCGTGGGAACGGGATGTTAGAATAAGTTTGTGGAACAAAAAACTAACACCAACGAGGTGAATATATTATGGCACAAGGGACGC
>JADFYO010000057.1 GCA_015233015.1 Nitrospirota bacterium
TGGTTGAAGAGACCCCAATGGACACAACAATACTTGGTAAGTGGTTGAAATGTGGCTATATGAAAGGCAACAAGCTCTACCCAACCAAAAATGGGACACCACAAGGCGGCATAATTAGTCCGGTACTAGCAAATTTAACTTTAGATGGAATGGAAAGAGAGATACACGAATTCGGGAAAGTAACACATAGCCGAAGCGGCCTTATTGCAAAAAACCGCGATAAGTTAAACTTTGTGAGATATGCTGATGATTTCATCGTAACAGCGTCAAACAAGGAAATCTTAGAAAACGGTGTAAAGCCTCTAATCACACGATTCTTAAGTGAAAGAGGTTTGGAACTTTCCTCTGAAAAGACGAGTATCACTCATATAGAGAATGGCTTTGACTTCTTGGGTCAGAACATTCGTAAATATAAAGACAAGTTTATAATAAAGCCATCGAAGGGAAATGTCAAAGTATTTCTGAAGAAGGTTCGGGATACAATAACAAAGTATCGCTCTGCCACAACAGACAATCTAATTAAACTGTTAAATCCTTTAATTAGAGGATGGGCTAATTATCACAGACATGTCTCAGCCAAGCAGACTTTTTCCTTTATTGACCATAGTATTTGGCAAGCCGTATGGAGATGGGCTAAACGTAGACACCATAACAAATCTTCTGAATGGATTAAGAAGAAGTATTTCACGAGGAGTGGAAGTAGAGATTGGGTATTTGGCACAAAAAGCAGTCAACTACTATCTGCATCCAAAACAAAAATAATACGGCACGTAAAAGTGAAATGCAACTTTAATCCATATGAGTCCTGTAATCTAAAGTACTGCCTTAATGAAAGTGTGCAGCCGTGTCTTTAAATCAGACATTTAATAGGCTTGAGCCGAATGCTGAGAAATTCGCATGTTCGGTTCTTAAGGGGGAAAGGGTTCGTGAGAACCCTGACCTACCTGACGACATACCGGTTAAGTTTCTTAAAATTCTAACCGGCTTTGAAGATGGAAAGTTTCTCGACATCCAGCTTCCGAATATTCAACTCAACGAGATGGACTTACTCATCGAGCTTCCCGACGGCAGACTTCTGCATTTGGAGATTCAGAGCACCAATGATGAGTCGATGTTAAGAAGGATGTATCTTTATTCGGCGCCTGTTTTTAATCAGTTTGGAAAGCTGCCCAGACAGGTGTTATTATACGTAGGCGATAAGCCCCTGGATATGGAGAATGAGATAGGAAGCTATTCATATGAATTAGTAGATATTCGGGACATCAACTGCTCCGAATTATTGCAAAGTGACAAACCCGAGGACATCGTGTTGGCTATATTGTGTCATTCTGACGACATGGACGTTACAATAGCAAGAATATTAGAGAAATTATCCACGTTACCGTTAAAGACACGAAGAGATTACATATTGAAATTGCTATATCTATCGGATTTACGAAAATTGTATAATAAAGTAAATGAGGAGGTAATAAAGATGCCTATAACGATTGACGTTAAAGACAGCCAGATTTACCAGCAAGGACTGCTTGAAGGACAGCAGAAGGGCCTGTTTGAAGGACAGCAGAGGGGCTTGCTCGAAGGGCAGCAGAGGGGGCTGCTTGAAGGAAAGCGGCAAGGGCTGCTCGAGGGGATAGAGCTGGGCCTTGAAATCAAATATGGTTCAGCCGGACTTGAGCTGATGGGCATGGTTAGGACAGTTGATTCTGTGGATAAATTAGAGGGGTTCAAAAATCTTATCAGGAAGGCAGCATCATTGGATGAGTTGAAGGGATTTTTTGCAAAGAGCAGATAGAATGTCCCCATGCTATATGTAACTTAGGGCAGGGGGCAGCCACATTGTTACCGCCGCAGGGCCGCCGGAATAGATTCCGGCATTCTTACACTTCTATCGGGGCGTTTGCCCTGAACTACACATGCAATTAATATATTATATGTGCGATAATAGAGAATGTGCGCGATAGCGGGAAAGATTAGAGGCGCGGGTGTGGCCGAAGGCGATATTGCCGCTATGAACAAGGCGATGGTGCATCGCGGCCCGGACGACGACGGCATATTTATATCCCGCGACGGCAAGGTCGGCCTCGGGCACAGGCGGTTGTCGATTATCGATCTGTCGCCGCTTGGCAGGCAGCCCATGTACTGCCCCGGCAAAAACGGCAACAAATACTGGATTGTCTATAACGGCGAGATATATAACTACGCCGAACTACGCCTCGCTCTCGAAAAAGATGGATACTCTTTCAAATCAAATTCGGACACGGAGGTCATCCCCGCCCTCTATGATAAATTCGGCGTGAACTGCCTTTTGCGTCTGCGCGGCATGTTCTCCTTTGCGATATACGACGAGACGCGGCGGGTACTGTTTTGCGCACGCGACAGGATTGGTAAAAAACCCTTTAAATATTATCTGAATAATGACGTATTCATATTCGCCTCCGAACTAAAGGCCATCCTGACACAGGACGAACCCCGGAGGGAACCGGACTACGAGGCCATTCACCACTATCTGACATATCAGTACGTGCCATCGCCCCTGACCGGTTTCATGGGAATCCAAAAACTTGAGCCAGCACATTATCTCATAATCGAAACAGACACTCTGAAGGTAACTAAGAAGCGCTACTGGTCACTGGATTATTCAGAGAAGTGGGCGCTTACGGAAGGGCAGTGGTGCGGCAGGATTATGGAGAAACTCGGCGAGGCGGTCGGCATCAGAATGCGCTCCGATGTGCCACTTGGGGCGCTGCTTTCGGGCGGGGTTGACAGCAGCGCCGTTACAGCGCTCATGAGCCGCCTGAGCAGTAAACCCGTCAGGACATTTTCGGTAGGTTTTAAAGAGGACAAATATAGTGAGCTGCGGTACGCCAGAATAATTGCGGATAAATTCAGGACAGACCATACCGAGCTTATCGTAACGCCGGTTGACGCTGAGGAAATCCTGCCGCAGCTCGCGCATATGTACGAGGAGCCATATGCCGACTCAAGCGCCCTGCCCTCTTACTATGTCAGCAAACTCACGCGGGAGCACGTAACGGTTGCCCTCAACGGCGACGGAGGCGATGAGAACTTCGCCGGTTACAGCAGATATGCCCTTCATAAATTTGCCGTTACCTGCGGCGGTCTCCTGCCAACGCCTCTGATACGTTCAATAGGCCAAATCGGAAAATTTCTCGCTGGCAGGATTAAAGCCACATTTATTGACCGCCTCGAGCATGTCATCGATACGCTTCCCGATGACGCCGCCCGCAGATACGTAAATTATATATGCTACTTTTCAAACGCAATGAAACATGCACTCTACAGCGCCAATTTCGCCGCTATCACTCACGGCAACGACTCCTATACGCTCATAGAGGACAGATTCAGGGAGGCCGGCACTCAGGATATGCTTGACGCCGCCCTCTATGCGGATTTTATGACCTATCTGCCCGACGACCTGATGGTCAAGATGGATATCGCCTCGATGGCCGTATCCCTCGAGGGGAGAAGCCCGTTTTTGGACCATGAATTCATAGAACTTACGGCCAAAATCCCGTCAGGGTTGAAATTAAAGGGCGTCAACGGTAAGAAGTATATCCTGAAAAAGGCACTCCTGACGCTGCTTCCCAAAGAGGTGATGTACAGGCCTAAGATGGGCTTTGCCATCCCGCTTGACGTATGGTTCAGGACGTGCCTCAGGGACTATGCCACATCGGTACTGCTTTCGGATAAGGCCGTTGGGCGCGGTATGTTCAAAAAGGAAGCGGTTAAGGCACTGCTTGACGAGCACACAAAGATAAATCGTGGATATCAGCTCTGGGCACTCCTGATGCTTGAGTTGTGGTTTCGTGAGTTTTTCGATTAAGGTACTTCACCTGATAACCGGCATGGAGGTAGGCGGAGCGGAGAAGATGCTCCTGAAGCTGGTCCCGCGCATGGAGGGGGCGATGGTCGAAAACCGTGTGTGCGTAATCAAAGGGAGGGGGCCGTTAGGGGCAGAACTTGAAAAGACTGGGATTCCGGTAGTTTATCTGGACATTCATGCGGTGATTGAGCTGAGGCCGGTATTGAGATTCAAGAGACTTGTCGACGAGTTCAAACCAGATATACTTGTAACGTATTTAATCCACGCCGACCTCTTTGGAAGGATATTCGGGAGGGCATTCGGCATAAAGAGGCTCGTATGTTATCAGCGCGGCTCACTCTTAAACTGGGAATTCCTGCGCCATTTTGACAGGCTTACCAAGTCGCTTGTGACGAAATATATAACGCAGACAGAGACGGCGAAAAAGGAGTTGGAGGCCGCCCTTAGAATTGACGGACGCAAGATTGCCGTAGTTGGCAACGCGGTCGATATGAAGGCGTTTGATTTCCCAATGGACACCAACTCAAAAAAGAGGTCTCTCGGCCTCAACCCCGGCGATAAAAATATCGTATGCGTTGGAAATCTTAGAGAGGGCAAGGGACACCAATACCTGCTTGACGCCTTCGAGGAGCTGTATTTAAGGCGCTTTTCGGGCGTAAATCTGCTGATTGCCGGAGATGGGCAGAAAAAGAACAACCTTCTGATGCAAATCAAGCCGTTTACCTCTCAGGCCAACATCCATTTCCTCGGCAACAGGGACGACATCCACGAGATATTGAGGATAAGCGATGTATTTGTCCTTCCCACGCTTTACGAAGGCATGAGCAACGCTATTATGGAGGCAATGGCGTCAAAAGTTGCCGTCATAACGACAGATATTCCCGTAAATGCGGAGCTTGCCGGGGACACGGCCATCCTCGTTCCGGTGAGAAACGCTGTTAAATTGGCCGAGGCTATGGACACACTACTAAGAAACGACGCCTTGAGACAAGACCTCGCCGCAAGGGCATATCATAAAATTTCATCGGAATATAGCCTCGACGTGATAGTTCAGAAATACATCGCCCTGCTAAAGGAAATTATTAACGACGGTCATCAGGCATAGAGCAGAAGGAAAGAGACACTCATTAAGGATTAAAGACGAAGGGGGATAATCCCCCTTCACCCCTGTTTCTCGCACATGTTTTATCATCAAGTTTGGGCTGCCGCTCGTTGGCGGCTTCTGAACTCCGGCATCTACACCTATGGTTTCAACTTAACGTTAGAGTGCGGCTTATAATAATACTTGATTATGATTAATAAAAATAACTTGACAATGAGCTTGTAAAGTGTTATACTTAAACAGTGGTGGGTGGCTGGTGGCTGAATGTAGTGCCGATAGCAGCGGCAAACCGCCGCAGGCCGCCGTCCGCGGCTTAATAAATGCGTGTGAGCACTGAGGCTGATATGTCTGCACCGGGGACAAAAGATTATTACACAACGTTGGGCGTAAGCAAGACCGCCACACATGACGAGATAAAAAAGGCTTACAGAAAGCTGGCAAGGAAATGCCATCCCGACCTGAACCCCGGGAGCAAGGAATGTGAGGCAAAGTCCAGAGAAATAAACGAGGCCTACGACACACTGGGCGACGAGAAGAAACGTAAAGAATATGACGAAGCGAGGCGTAATCCCTTTGGCGCTGGCAGCGGGTTTGAGCATTTCAACAAAAGCTCTTTTGCCGGGAGCAGGCCGTTCGGCGGCACCAGGCCTTTCGGCGATGCCAGGAGTTTTAGCGGCAAAAAGTCAGCGGCGAATTTCGATTTTGGCGGCTTTGGAGATATATTTTCGGATATTTTTAGATTCAACGGTCAGCAGGAGCCCCCAACGCCCGACAGAGGCGGAGATGTGGCTGCCGAGCTGACGCTGACGCTTGACGAGGCATACACGGGCGTGACAAAATCGATGAGCATAAGGCGCGAGGCCGCGTGTGCAATCTGCGGTGGCTCAGGTATAAAGGCCTCAAAACCATGCCATGTATGCGGGGGAACAGGCTCTGTCCCGGCCACCGATTCAATGAAAGTAAGAATCCCGCCGGGCGCTGCCACAGGCAGCAAGGTAAGGCTGAAGGGTAAGGGCGCTATGGGCGGAGACGTTGTCATAGAGATACAGGTGAAACCGCATCCAATATTTAAGAGAAAGGACGACGACTTGTATATGGACTTGCCTGTAACGTTTATAGAGGCAGCCTTAGGGGCAAAAATAGAGGTACCGTCGCTGGACGGCGCATCCATGATGACCCTTCCCGAGGGGACTCAAAGCGGCAGGATATTCAAGCTCAAAGGCAAGGGGATGCCGCTTCCTAAGGGCGCCGGCCATGGCGATTTATATGTCGAGGTTCAGGTTGCCGTCCCGTCGAAACTGACACAAAAACAGAAAGAGCTGGTAAGCAGCCTCGATGAGTTATACAAGGAAAACGTCAGAGAAACCCTGGAAAATCTTTATAGGGGGGAGCGTCATGGGTAAAAGCTTCATGGGTAAAAAGGCAGACAGCAGCCGTCCCCTTTATGTAATCAGCGTAGTGGCGGAGATGTTTCAACTCCATCCCCAGACCCTGCGGCTTTATGAGCGGGAGGGGTTTATCACGCCGGTACGTCAAAATAACCAGCGCAAGTACTCAGACGAAGACATCAGGCAGCTGGAGTTTATCGTCGATCTCACCAGAAAATTGGGCGTAAACAAGGCAGGGCTTGAAATTATCATGGATATGCGCGGTAGGCTTGATGCTATGCAAAGAGAAATGGAGGGCGTCATGGATTACCTCGAGGAAGACATTAAGAGGCATTTCCAGGGCAGACTGCAAAGGATATTTGCCGGGAAACCTGACACGCCCAACACCGGCAGAGGTGAATAACAGATGATGGACAAACTGACTATAAAAAGCCGCGAGGCACTGAGAGACGCCCAGTCAATCGCTGAGAGCAAGGGCAATCAGGAGCTTCAGCCTGAGCATCTGCTCCTTGCCCTGACAGCCGATAAAGAGGGAACTTCAGCGCAGATACTGACAAAGGCCGGCGCTAATATAGAAAGATTAAGGGCCGAACTGGAGGGCGCCGTCGATAGGTTTCCAAAGGTAACTGGTGCGCAGCCCATAGGACACCTGTACATGTCCCCGAAACTGAGGGCAGTATTTGACGAGGCCGGCGTACGGGCTGAACACATGAAAGACGAGTATGTCAGTGTCGAACACCTGATACTGGGACTGATTATTAAAGGCGGCTGGGTATCCGAACTCCTGAAGCGCCACGGTGTCGAACATGACCAGTTCCTTGCGGCTATGATGGAATTCCGGGGCACACAGCGCGTCACAGACGAAAACCCCGAAGAGAAATACCAGGCACTGAAGAAATATGGCCGTGACCTCAGCGCCCTTGCCGCTAAGGGAAAGCTTGACCCCGTCATAGGAAGAGACGAGGAAATCCGAAGGGTAATACAGGTGCTTGCCAGGAGGACAAAGAACAATCCTGTGATAATAGGGGAGCCGGGCGTTGGTAAGACCGCTATAGCAGAGGGGCTTGCCGGGCGCATTGTGGCGGGAGATGTGCCTGAGACGCTGAAAGACAAGATTGTCGTGGCGCTGGATTTAGGGGCGCTTGTTGCCGGGGCTAAGTACAGGGGGGAGTTCGAGGACAGGCTCAAGGCGGTAATCAGGGAAGTAGAAGGTTCCGCCGGAAAGGTAATCCTGTTTATAGACGAGCTGCATACGCTTGTCGGTGCCGGTGCTGCCGAGGGTTCGATGGATGCCGGCAATATGCTCAAGCCGGCGCTGGCCCGTGGGGAGCTTAGGTGCGTTGGGGCAACAACGCTCGATGAATACAGAAAGTATATAGAAAAAGATTCGGCTTTAGAGAGGCGTTTTCAACCGGTTTATATAAAAGAGCCTACGGTGCAGGACACGATATCCATTCTAAGGGGGCTGCAAGAGCGGTATGAGATTCATCATGGGATTAAGTTCAGGGACTCCGCCCTGATAGCCGCCGCAGTACTGTCAAACCGCTACATTTCGGACAGATTTCTGCCGGACAAGGCCATAGATTTAATAGACGAGGCGGCCTCGAAACTCCGCATGGAGATGGACAGTATGCCGGCTGAGCTTGACGAACTGGAAAGGCGCGTCAGGCAGCTCGAAATAGAGCGGCAGGCGATGAAGCGGGAAGACACCAAAGAGTCCGCCGTCCAACTGGAAAAACTCGACAAAACCGTTGTCGAACTCATCGACAAGCGAGATGCGCTGCGCTCCAGGTGGATGGGAGAAAAGGAGATACTCGCCTCAATCAGAAAGATAAAAGAGGAGATCGAAGACGCTAAGACTGAGGCCGAAAATGCCGAGCGACAAGGCAGCCTCGCCCGTGCGGCAGAGCTGAAATATGGCCGCATAATAGAGCTGTCCAAGTCGTTGGAACAGGAAAGCCGCCGTCTCGAGGCATGGCACGCTAACAGCAAAATGCTCACAGACGTGGTAACCGAAGAGGACATCGCATGGGTAGTGTCCAAATGGACAGGCATTCCAATGCTGAGAATGCTTGAGACGGAGGTGGAAAAACTCCTCCACATGGAGGACAGGCTCCGGCTCAGGGTCGTTGGGCAGCCCGATGCGATTGTAATGGTGTCAAACGCGGTAAGAAGGGCACGGGCAGGCATTCAGGACCCGAACCGCCCGATAGGCTCATTCATATTTTTGGGTCCTACCGGCGTTGGCAAGACCGAGCTTGCAAAGGCGCTCTCCGAGTTCCTGTTCGACGACGAAAACGCCCTGAGGCGTATCGATATGTCAGAGTATCAGGAAAAACATTCGGTATCGCGCCTTATTGGCGCACCCCCCGGATATGTCGGCTATGACGAGGGCGGGCAGCTTACGGAGGCCGTCAAGAGGCGCCCATATAGCGTTGTCCTGTTCGATGAAATAGAAAAGGCTCATCCAGAGGTCTTTAACGTATTGCTGCAGCTCCTTGACGACGGCAGACTGACAGACGGCCACGGCAGGACGGTGGATTTCAGAAACACCGTCGTTATAATGACATCAAACATAGGAAGCTCGTATATACAGGAACACTTGCAGGACAGCTCCATCCCGGACCAGCTCAAAGACATCGGCGGCGTAAAGAAAAAGGTAATGGAAGAACTGCGGATAATCTTCAGGCCGGAGTTCCTTAACAGGGTGGACGAGATAATAATCTTCAACCCGCTGACCAGGGAGCTGATAAAACGCATTGTGGATATTCAGCTCTACAGAATGAGGCGGTATCTGAAAGAAAAACGCATAGACATCATGCTGTCAGACAAGGCAAAGGACGCCATAGCCGACGCAGGGTACGACCCCGTATATGGCGCAAGACCGTTAAAAAGGGCGCTGCAAACGGAGATATTAAACCCGCTGGCATTAAAGATAATCGAAAAGTCTGTAAACGAGGGCGATACGATACAGGTTGACTACGAATACGGGAAAATGGTATTCTCAGCGGTGGAAGTGGCAGAATTGGAATAGCGCGCGATGATGATGGAAGACGACATATTCTATAATCGCTTATATGATAAGCTGCCGGATGTTTTTTTTAAACTCTGCGCAGATGGCCGCATAATATTTATATCGGGTGCCGTAGAGAGATTAACCGGCTTCAGCCCCGATGAAATAAAGGCCAAAGGCGCGTTTTGGGAATTATTCTCCGGCAGTGGTCAACCGGTGGAAACAATGACAAATATGCTGAATGAACAGGGAAGCGCAGAAGGCATCGAGCTGCCCATAAAAACCAATAACGGCTCAAGGTGGGTATCTGTGAACGCCTGGTATTTTAAGGAACAGGAGCCTTCAACTATTGAAGGCACTCTCAGAGATATTACAAAGTGTAAAGAGCTGCAGGATAATTCCGAGAAACTCGCAGCGGCAGGACAATTGGCCGCAACCGCGGCACACGAGATAAATAACCAGCTGACGAGCGCATCTCTTTCCATACAAATAATAATGCAAAAACTTAGTAAATCATCGACGCCGGAGGTCATTACGCGAAAACTTGAAGGTCTTCAAAGAAACATAGACAAGGCCGTCTCAGTGGCAAAGCAGCTCATGCCTGCGAGGCCGGCACAATGAAAAAAATCCTTATCGCAGACGACAACGCCGACCTGAGAGAGAGCATTGCCGAGGTTCTGACAGAGGCCGGCTTTTACACGGAAACGGCCACTAACGGCAAAGAGGCAGCCGCCAAGTCGGCAGAGACTGATTTCGACATCGTGCTCTTAGATATGCTTATGCCGGTTATGAAGGGGGCTGAGGCCCTCACAGAAATAAAAAAGACAAGACCGGCGGCTAAGGTAATAGTAATGACGGCGTTTTCAACAATAGAAAATGCCGTTGAGATAATAAAAAAAGGGGCGGCGGACTATATTGTAAAACCGTTTAAAGTTGAGCAGCTGCTTACCATAGTGCGTCGTGAAATAGAGGAGGCGGGCTTTGAAAAAGACATCTTAAACATCGACCTTGACCGCGTAATGAACTGTCTGTCCAACCCAATAAGGCGCAATATAGTTAAATACCTTCACCGCAACAAAGAAATGCGTTTTATGGAGCTAAACAGAGAACTCGAAATGGATGACCACACCAAACTCGTCTTTCATTTAAAAATCCTCAGAGAGGCCGGTATTTCCACTCAGGATAAAAACAAAAACTATATGCTGACAAGGGAAGGTCTAAGGGTGTTTCAGTGCCTGACATTTATTGAGAATTATCTGTCGGCGCGCTCAGATTAGTCCGTTGATTTTTCCGCTGTGAATATTTGTTCACACTTATAACTTTTTTTAGAATAAGATTTATCTTGAATCGGGATTTTATAATGATATATAGTAAGTACAGGGACATGGTTATGAAGAATTATAATAGAGAGAGTGGAACTACAAGAAAGGGGGCAGTTTATTTTCTTCCTTCCCTAAAAAAGCGCCTATGTACATTTGTATGGTGGCTTGCCTTTGAAACTTCCTCCCCTGTTTCGATAGGGGCGAGCCGCCACCCGTAAACTGCCCTCTCCCCCCCCCCAAAAAAAAGTAGAGCAAAAATGTCTGTCTTATCACCAGGGGGTAAGACAGGCATTTTTTTTTATTTTTTTTTAAATTAAGCAATTTACCCCTTGACAAGAACTGAACGTGTGTTTACAATAGAATATGGACATGGAACATGATGACAAACAGGTAAAGCCAGACAAAAAGACAAGGCTGGAAGACAAAGAGACAAAGCCTGCGGGCAGACGAAAATCAGGGCCGGCCAAGCAGACAAAACTGACGGAAAAGCAGGCAAGGGTGCTGGAATTCATAAAAGACCACTTGTCATTAAAGGGCTATCCGCCTACGATAAGGGAGATTTGCAAGGGCTTTGGATACTCAAGTCCGCTCTCGGCCAAACAGCACGTCGATACGCTTATTCGTAAAGGGTACCTGAGAAAGGATGACGCCAAGCAGCGCGCCATAGAAGTAACAGGCATGAAACTGCCAAACACGGTGAGATTGCCGCTGGCCGGGCGGGTCAGGGCTGGACAACCAAACCTTGCCTTAGAGGACATAGAAGACTATATTACGCTTGACAAGGGGTTTTTAAAGATCGATAAGGGATTCGCCCTGCGTGTATCGGGGCAGAGCATGATAGAGGCCGGCATTTCAGATGGCGACATAGTGTTTGTAGATTCAATCCGTGCAGTCAGAGACGGCGACATCGCTATTGTCCTTGTTGGGGAAGACGATGCGACGATAAAGAGGTTTTATCATGAAGGAAGCCATGTCAGGCTTGTGCCGGAAAACAAGGACATGCAGCCCATAATTCTAAAGGTCGCGGATGTGCGCGTTTTAGGGTGTGTAATGGGCATGATGAGGAAATTTTCCAACTAATACGCGTAATGCCTGAATTATGATTTTAACTTCCCGTTTACAAAAGTTTTTCTTTTAGTATTCGTTCTAAGGCCGCTATACGTTCACCATACTCGTCGTTTCTTCTGATAACCGGCGCAAGGGCGGTGCGTCTGTCCCATATTACCGTCGTCATCAGGATTCCAATCCCCCCAAACAAAATGCCAAAACCCCACAACATGAATATCCTCATCTCGTCGAATCTTTTGTCCATTCTTTTCTCGAGGTCATCTATTCGTTTTTCGATGCCGTCCATTCGTTTTTCGATGCCATCCATTCGTTTTTCGACCGCATCAATCCTTACGTCAAGCCTTATTAAACGGTCCCTGTCATCGAGCGTAAAAGGGGTTTCCCTTGTGCCAGTGGCAGCAACGGCCACCCCGGAGACCAGCAGTAATAGTATTAACGCCGCCATAACTCTTTTCATAGATATATTATATCATACGACGGCAGCCATTTCAAAGCCTGTTTTGATACCGGGACGTATGTTAAGTTTTACTTTGATGGTGGATTTAGGTTATGCTACAGACAATTCGGGTGTTGAATTCGTTAGCGTCGATATGCTTAGGGAATTATTCATAAAAAAATTCGCAGTGATAGACGAATTAAGGGTGGAACTCCATGAGGGTCTTAACGTATTGACGGGAGAGACCGGGGCGGGGAAATCCATAGTCGTTGACGCGCTAGGGCTTATTCTGGGGCAGCGCGGGCAGTCTGACTTTATTAAGACCGGCGCTAAGGAGACAACTGTCGAGGCCATATTCGATGCTGCCTCAAACACTGTGGCCGAAGGCCTGGGAATAGACGTCTCAACAGAATTTATTATTCGGCGCGTTGTATCTTCCACAGGGAAAAATCGTTCCTTCGTCAATGACTCTTCCGTGGGAACTCAGGCCCTTGCCGCAGTTGGCGCAACCCTTGTGGATATACACAGCCAGCACGAAAACCAGAGCCTGATGTCAAAGGCCAAACAGATGCGCCTGCTCGATGAATTTGGCAGGATAGAGGGCGATGTAAAGGAATACTCCACCGCGCTCTGCAAATACCGCGCATTGCTGGACGAGAAGACGCGGCTGGCCGAAAATATCAGAGACAGGGCCAGGCGCATAGAAATGCTCCGGTTTCAGATAGATGAAATAGAGGCGGCCGGCCTGGACATAAAAGAAGCTGAGGCGCTGTTAAAGGAACGAACCGTGATTGCCAATATGACGACGCTGAAAGAGCTGAGCGAGACTGCCTACGATGTGCTGCACAATAGAGAAGGGGCGATGGAAGACCAATCTGCCGTTGTCGTGGATTCGCTTGAGAAGCTGGCGAAAATTGACGAAAGCGCCGCCGAGTGCCTCTCGATGGCAAAGGAGGCGCAATCCTACATAAAAGAACTCTCCGTAATGCTTCGCCGCTATAAGGACAACATAGACTTTGTGCCGGAGCGGCTCGATGCCATTGAAACGCACCTCGAGACAATAAGAAAACTAGAGAGAAAATACGGTGAGACCGTGGAGGCTGTATTGAGCTTCAGAGACGCCGCAGCAGCAGAGCTCGATGAGCTGACGGCGATAAATGAAAAACTCGATTTAATCGAAGAGGAAATTGCATCGGCTTTAAAACGCCTCGAGGCGGCGGCAGGACAAATTTCAATAGACAGAGCCGCAACCGCTGTGCGTCTTGAAGCTGAGATAGCCGTTACACTGAAAGGCCTGGCACTTCCAAAGGCGCGTTTTGAGATATGCCTTACACAAAACAGAAACGAGGACGGCTCATTAGTGTTATTAAACGATGGGGCGGATGTGGTGGAGTTTCAGTTTACGGCCAACCCCGGAGAGCCTCTTAAGCCGCTGCAAAAGATAGCCTCCGGGGGGGAACTGTCAAGGGTGATGCTTGCCCTTAAGAGCGCCTTTGCCGAATATGACGATATACCGGTGCTGGTGTTTGACGAGGTTGACGCGGGAATTGGGGGAGAGACGGCAGAGAGGGTTGCGGACAAACTAAAGGAATTATCGAAAAGGCGCCAGGTCTTGTGTGTAACACATCTTCCACAGATAGCCTCGAGGGCTGACAACCATCTGAGGATACGCAAACACATGGCCGAAGACGCAGTGGCAATAACAGTAGATCCCCTGTATGGACAGGACAGGCAAGTGGAGCTTGCCAGGATGTTAAGCGGCAGCATAACCGAAATATCGCTGGAGCACGCCCGCGAACTTTTAAAAAAAGGTGGAAAAGGCCGATGAAAGGAAAGATTGAGATAAACAGGGAACTATGCAAGGGCTGCACGTTTTGTATAACTGCGTGTCCTATGAAGGTAATCAGACTAAGCGCCGGGTTCAACAACTCCGGGTACTTTCCCGCAATTGCAGAACATTTGGAAAAGTGCACGGGCTGTGCCATGTGCGCCGAGATGTGCCCCGAGATAGCCATAGAGGTGTGGCGGGAAGGGTAGACTGCGTCCTGGCTCTCAGGGACGTATATAGAATGGATTTTTTACTATCTGTCCCCGTACGACCATAAACGGATGAGCGCTTATGATGTCCAATATGAGATTGCCGCAATACATTGACGCGTCATACTGGCAGAGGATACCGCTGAATGGATAGCCGGAGACGATGTGGTCAAGCCCCGCCTCGTAGTCGCTCCATTGTTCGGTGCCGGGGATGTGCATCTGATGGCACAATGCCTCACCGGCAGTGCGCACTGCCGTGTAGCCCTCCCCCTCGATGACCGCGCAAAGTCCCTTCCACTTTTCAATCATGCGTTGGGCGTCGAATTTGCCGTCAGGACAATAGACTTTCTGAAAACTATCTATCACGAACTGGCCGGTGTTCCTCTCTCTTTCGACTGACAGCCCGATATTGCGAAGGTATTCGTCTATCTCGGGCGGCGTATCCGCGTCCGCAAGGACTATGACCTTCTCGTTTGCCGACAAGCCGCTTGTCACAAACTTCTCAAGCACCATATCCCGCTCAGCGTCATCGTTATACACGTGGCACATGTGAATCCCGGCAGGGAAGGTCTCTTTCGTAAACCCAAAGTCTATCTCACGTTTCACATATACATTCTAACATTTCTACAGGAATTTTATATTGTAATTTGCGAATGCGGCCGCCCTGGCTACAGCTTAGAATAAAATATTAATTTACGAATAATTCCATAAGGTTACGAAGACATGATGTTCCGTTTTACAGTGCGCTTCTGACTACGTCCGGCCCGTCGCGCTCAAACCTCACTACGACTTCCGTGCCATTTGTCCTGATCAATTCTATTTTGCCGCCAAGCTGCCCCTCGGCTAAACCGGTTATCAGACTAAACCCCATTGAGTCGTTATGTTGTATGTCCATATCCAAAGGAATGCCTACGCCGTCATCTTTGATAATTACCTCGATATTATTATCCGGCACATTATGCATGGCTAAACATATTTCGCCCTTTCTTCCACCCGGAAAGGCATACTTAACCGCATTAGTCAGCAGTTCGTTTATCAGGAGGCCGCATGGCACAGAGCGTTTCATTTCTAAAAAGACATCGCCTATATCCATGTTGAGTTTGATATTTCTAAGCTCAGTAGCGTATATATTTTGTATGTGGCTTACAAGTTTACCGATATAAATTTTGAAATCTATTTGGGTTACATCATCGGAGCGGTATAACATATCGTGGATAAGCGCCATAGCCCTTACGCGGCTTTCCGTCTCTTTAAGCACATTTTTGTGAAAGCCATCTTCTATATAACTCATTTGTATTTTCAGGAGAGATGCAATAATCGCCAAATTGTTCTTCACCCTGTGGTTGATTTCATGCAGAAGCAGCACCTTTTCTTCGAGAGATACCCTTAATTGTCCCTCTGAATGCTGAAGTTTGGCGGTGCGTTCTTCTACCAGCGTTTCAAGCTGCTGTTTATATTTTTCAAGTTCATCGTTGGCCTCTTTTATTAATCTCATGTTATCTCTGTTTTCGAGTGTCCTTGCCATGATGTTGCATATATTTCTTATGAAAGGCTCATAAGGCGCAAATTGTTCGGAGCTGTTCAAATTCAACAGCAGAAAGCCGTATGCGTGGTTGAGAGTCTTTATTTGGATTGCCTTCATCCCGCTTTCGTTGTCAATTTTGCAGTCACCGGTATATTTGCCGGCTTCACAGCCTGAACAGATTACGTCTTTAAAGCTGGCAGAGCATACAAACACCCCGGATATTCCCGGAATTTCCAGTACCGGCCTACTCAGGAATTCAGACATCTCCTTTACGCCCAGCATCATCTCCAGGACATCCTGAATAACTATCAGCTTTCCGAGAATATCCGCTCTGATTAGTGGAGCTTCCATTAAAATCAAATTCTCCTTTTCGATCTCAATTCGTCTGAAGTCATGTAGTATGGATTTCTTACAACCTGCCCCCTGACAACCATTAACGGATGGACACTTAAAACATCATATAGCAGCGCCCCGCCATACTTTTTTGCGTCGAATCTGCAGAGAAGGCCGCTGAAGGGATAGTCCAGGACGAGATCGTTGAGCGCGGACTCATATTCAAGCCAATGTTCGGCACCGGGCGCACCTTGATAAATCCATGAAGGCTCACCGGTTGCGCGCACCGCCGCATATCCCTCTTCCATCCCGAGATTATAAATCCCTCTTAACCTCTCCAACATGCCCCGCGTCTCGAACCGGCCATTTGGACAGTAGGCCTCCATCTGATTTTTTATAACGAGTTGGCCGGTTTTTCGCTGCTCATCGACAGAAAGTCCACATTCTTTGAGACACTCATCTATTTCGGCCTCTGTTTCCACGTCCAATAAGGCTACAACCTTCTCCCTCGCTGCAAGGCCGCTCTGTAGATATTTCTCGATTACCATCTTGCGTTAGGCCTCATCGTCATAAATGTAGCACATGTGAGTTCCAAGCGGGAAGGTTTCTCTCGTAAACCCGAAATTTACCTTCTGATTTGCGGTTTCCATATTAATCCCTCCATCATTCACATATTTCTGCCAGCTCTCCGGGGATAGCCACGCTAATCAGGGGAGTTTCCCTCCATCTTTCGATCTTAATTCGTCTGAAGATATGTAGTATGGATTCCTTAAAACCTCCCCCCTGACGACCATTAACGGATGGAAACTTAAAACATCATATAGCAGCGTCCCGCTATACTTTCTTGCGTCGAATCCGCAGAGAAGGCCGCTGTAGGGATAGTCCAGGACGAGACGGTTGAGTTCGGCCTCATAGTCGCGCCAGTGTTCGGAGCCGGGCACACCATGATGAATCCACGAAGGCTCGCCGGTTGCGCGCACCGCTGTATATCCCTCTTCCATTCCATGACGATAAATCCTTTTTAAATTTTCAATCATGCGCTGCGTCTCGAACCTGCCGTCGGGACAGTAGGTCTCCCTCTGGTTTTTAATAACGAGTTGACCGCGTTTTCTATGTTCGTCGGCAGCAAGTCCAATTTCCTGGAGATAATTATCTATTTCAGCCTCAGTTTCCACGTCCAATAAGGCTAAAACCTTCTCGTTTGCCGAAAGGCCGCTCTCCAGATATTTCCCGATTACCATCTTGCGTTCGGCATCATCGTTATAAATGTAGCACATGTGTGTTCCAAGCGGGAAGGTTTCTTTCGTAAACCCGAAATTTACCTTGTATTCTGCGGCCTCCATATTAACTCCCTCCATACTGTCAATTTTGAGAGAATATCCATAAGATCAGGCTCCCTGTTTCAATCTCAATTCCTCCAGACTTGTGTAGTATGGATTTCTCACAATCTGCCCCTTTACAACCATTAGATTATGAACGCTTAATACATCATAAAGCAACGTACCACTACACTTTCTTGAGTCGTATGTGCAGAGAATGCCGCTGAAGGGATATTCTAATACGAGCTCGTTAAGCTTGGCCTCATATTCCACCCAATGTTCGGCGCCGGGCGCACCCTTATGAAGCCAGTGAGGGTTCCCTGTTGCGCGCACTGCCGCGTATCCCTCCCCCTTTCCGAGATTATAAAACTTCCTCCAACTCTCAAGCATGCGTTCGACCTCGAATCTGCCGTCAGGACAGTAGGCCTTCCTTTCGCTTCCCACAACAAGTTGGCCGGTTCTTCTATATTCGTCGACAGAAAGTCCCAGTTCTTTGAAATAGTCATTTATTTCGGCCTCCGTGTCCATGTCCGCAAAGGCTCCAACCTTTTCATTCGCCGAGAGGCCGCTCTCCAAAAATTTCTCAAGCACCATCTTGCGTTCGGCCTCATTGTCATAGATAAAGCATATGTGAGTTCCAAGCGGGAAGGTCTCTCTCGTAAACCCATAATTTACCTTATAATCTCTGGTTTCCATAGGATCCCTCCTGAGCCTGCTGACTAATTATACCATATTTGCCCACACTCACGATAGTCAACATTTATTTTGAACTGTCGCGGGGTAAATCATGGTATTATATTCTATGAAAAAATATGCCCTGAACATAGCCCCGTCAGCGCACAGTACGAGGTTTGACGAGGAACTCAACCGTGAGCAGCTCGAGGCCGTCACCTGTGCCGGAGGCCCGATGCTTGTACTTGCCGGGGCAGGCACCGGCAAGACCCGCACGTTGACATACCGTGTGGCGTGGCTTGTGGAAAACGGCGTAAACCCGTCTGATATCCTCCTGCTTACGTTTACTAATAAGGCATCGAAGGAGATGATGAGACGCGCTGCCTCTCTGATTGGCGCCGATGTGGCGACGCTTTGGGGCGGCACATTCCATCATATCGGCAACCTCATCCTCAAACGCCACGCCGGTGTGATTGGCTATAGAGACGGCTTCTCTATTCTGGACAGGACCGACACCAAAGACCTCTTCGACACATGCCGCACCAGCGTTGCCGCCGCACATAAGGACGCGCAGCTCCTGCCAAAGGCCTCTGTCGTGGCCGACCTGCATTCCTACGCCAGAAACACCTCGACGGCCCAGTCCAAGGTTATCGCGGACAGATTCCCGGTACTCGAGGAAAATGCCAAGCTGATTTTAGATGTGATTGCCCTTTATGAAAGGAAAAAAAGAGAACTCAACCTTGTCGATTTCGATGACATACTGCAAAATCTGGTAGTTCTGCTTAAAGACCATGAAGATGTGCGTGAGTACTACAGCCGGAGATTCCGGCACGTCCTCGTTGACGAATATCAGGACACCAATACGCTTCAGGCGGAGGTTGTAGCTCTCCTGTCATCATATCACAGAAATATCATGGCCGTTGGCGACGATGCGCAGTCGATTTTTTCTTTCAGGGGGGCTAATTTCGAAAATATCCTGAACTTTCAGAAGTCATATCCCGACGCCCGAATCTTCAAACTCACGACTAACTACCGCAGTACGCCGCAAATCCTCAACGCCGCCAACTCGGCTATCGCGGCCAACCGGCGGCAGTTTCCCAAGGACCTGGTCTCAGTGCGCGAAGCAGGGGAGCTTCCCGCCCTCGTCCCCCTCGATGACACGCGGCATCAGGCGCTTTTTGTCGCCTCGAAGATAAAAGACGCCATTGACGAAGGGGCATCTCTGTCCGGCATTGCCGTCCTCTACCGCTCGCATTACCAATCGATGGAGGTTCAGATGGAACTTACCCGCCTGGGGATTCCATACGACGTCCGCTCAGGCATGAAGTTCTTCGAACAGGCGCACATAAAAGACATACTTGCCTATCTGAGGATAATCTCAAACCCCTCAGACGAAATAAGCTGGAAGAGGCTGTTAAAGATGCTCCCCGGGGTTGGCAATGCCACGGCTGAAAAAATCTGGAGATACCTGCTTGCCCTGCCAAACGAGACCCCGCTCGACAGGGTTTCTACCGCCGGGAAGATTGCCCCGAAAAAGAGCGCCGAACGCTTTGCCGCGTTTATTAAATGCATAGAGGAGCTGATGAAGATTAACCTGCCGTCTGACTCAATAGACACCGCCCTTAGAGGCAGTTATGAGAAACACCTCTTTCTCACATTCCCGGACGCCGAAAACAGACTCAGGGATTTGACCCAGCTCAGCGAGTACGCGGTAAGGTATAACTCCACAGATGTTTTTCTCAGTGAGATGGCAATACAGGGGGCGGAGCAGCCGATGGCCGCCGTCAACGAAGACAGCGACGAACATGTCGTACTGTCTTCCGTTCATCAGGCAAAGGGGCTGGAGTGGAAAACGGTGTTTATAATCGGCCTGAACGACGGGCAGTTCCCTTCTATTAAATTTGGCAAATTCGGCAAGTCCGGCAATAACTGGGACGAAGAGGAGGAACGCCGCCTCTTTTATGTAGCCCTTACAAGGGCGAAAGATGAACTTTACCTGTGTTACGCATATACCTCTTACGCAGGTCTGATACGCCCGTCGAGGTTTATTGACGATATTGCGCGGGGACTGCTCGAGGAGATAGAAATCGTTTAGGGAGGCATTGAATTATGACTTACAAGGAAGCATTTTATAAGGGATTTGACGCGGCAAATAAAAACATCATGCTGCCGCTCATAAAAATTGTCACTGCATATACCTTGCTCATAGGCTTTGTAACTGTGTTAATTATTCCGGTTATAGTGGCGGCGTTAGTGTTCGGGATGGGAATATTTACCTCGCTGAAAGATTTAAACATTAACAACATTGGAGAACTGCTCTCCACTAAATATTTGTTATTGGCAGGTGTTGCTGCCCTCATAGTCCTGCTTTATATTTTATTAGCCTCGTTATTAGCCCTGTATATCTATGGAGCGGAGTGCGGGATGATTGCAAGGGGAATAAAAGAGCCGGGATTTAAGTTCACTATGAAAGCTTTTTTCATCGAGGGCAAGAGGTTCTTTGGACCGGTGCTTTGGTTTACGTCTATAGTTTGGACGGCGGCGTCGATTATTATATTGCTGATTGCCGCGTCAGTCTTCCCACTGAGATCTATAATAAATACTGTGGAAGGAGCAAACCATTCGTTATCGACATTTATTACTATTTTATCGATACTGGCGGGAGCGGTAATTATTTTGTTCCTGTCCACGGGGACGTTTGCCGTAACATTATACGGCACGGCTATGATGGTTTTTAAAGGGGTGAGACCTATGCAGGCGTCTAATGACGCCGTCAGGTTTATCTTTAAGCGCCCGTCGGCCTTTGGATTTTATATGCTCTGTGTGGTAATTTATTTTGCCGTTAATATTATGATTGTAGGCAGCTATGTCGGGGTTGCGATGATACCTGTTATCGGTACTGTGCTTATTCTTCCATATCAGATACTTGTGCAGGCGGTGCAGTATTATTTGGGGATTTTATTTATCGCAGTATTGTTTTCCTATTATTACAGCGCCGAAGGACTGGGAGAGGGCGCTATTTCCGGAATGTCCACGACTTCGATTGATATTTCTCCCCAAGTTTCTGCGCCAGAGCTATCTCTTCCTCCGCAAGCCGGCCTGGATGAAGGCGTACATTAAAGACTTCCTCAAATGCCTCAATAACGGCTGAGGCAACTGACGAAAGCGTTATGGAGCTGTCAAACTCCCTCAGACCGGCTATGCCGGCGTCATAAGAACCCGCTCCAAATACCTCAGAATGCAGAGTATGATTTACAGAGAGCGGGATTGAACCCTGCTCGAGCAGTGCGCCGCGGTATCTCCTTTGAGCCGCGCCGAGGATCTTCTTTCCCTCTATAGTTATCTCGCTGAATGAAGCCGCTATAAAGCACATGGGATTAGCAGTTGCCGGGCTGGCCTCTATGCGCCGCAGCCGCCTGTTAGTCATCTCACAGTTAAGGCCAAGCCGTGTAAATGCCAGAAAAAAGGCCGCCCCTATGGCCTTATAATTGTGCAACAGGCTCTCGGAAAAAGGCGCTCTTTGCGTGCCGGTAGAAAAACTAAACGTCAGCTCGTCGTCGTGAACGATTGCGCGCCCACCGGTAGGCCGCCGCACAATCGGGATATTTCTTCTCACGCACGCCTCTGTGTTTATTGACCCGATGCCCTGAAACGCCCCTATGGTTACCGATGGCGCTGTCCAGCCATAAAATCTCAGCGTTGGCGGGGCACTTCCAGCCTCGACCATCAGGGCCAGCGCCTCATCTATCGCCATGTTAAAATATGCGTCGTGTGCCGCATACTCTATTAATCTCCACATCGTGATTTAATTATAACATTCGGGCTGCCGCTTTAAGGCATCCTTCGACAAGCTCATACCAAAATGCGTTCAAAGAAGTAAGAAGATTTGAATCATCCTGAGCCTGTCGAAGGATGCTCCTCTACTCGCGTTTCCCCATAAATCGGTAATCCTTCGACAGGCTCAGGATGATTCTATTAACAGGGTATATTGTTACTTCTATGGTTGCTACCTGGTATTAGAAATAAATATTTTATTCTGCCGGTCAATATGTAATCCATATGTAACATCCGTTGTGATAGACTATCAGCGTCATATATTTTTTTGTGAGGCAGTTCTGGGAGTGTTGCCTCTGAAAATTTGACATTCTTATCAGAATTATGGAAAGATATGAGCGTTGCAAGGGCGCTTTGTATATTAGGCGAAATGACAGGTTTATTATAGCTCGTTATACATGTGTAGGAGCGTAATATATGGAACATAGGGAAAAGACAAAAGAACAACTCATAACGGCAATAGAAGGGCTGCAGAAGAAGCTCGCCTTCTATGAACAAGCTCAGCGAATCGCCTATGCAGGCAATTGGGAATATGATATCGAGCATGACGTCGTGTCATGGTCTGACGAGATGTTCCGTATCTATGACATAGACAGGAAGGAGCACATTTCACACAATGACCTAATGGAAAGAGTACATCCTGACGACCGTGATTATCACAAGAAACACGATGCGGCATTGCTTGAAAACAGAAGTAGTGCACCGTTTGAATATCGCATAATAAGACGAAATGGAGAGGTTCGCTACATTTATGCTCCGGTAGAAGTTCAACGTAATGAGGCTGGAGTCCCTGTTAAGATGTTTGGAATCGTAGTGGATGTAACACAACTCAGGCAGACAGAAAATAATCTCCTTTTAGTTAAACAGCGTCTTGAATTAGCAAAGCAGTCCGCTAATCTTGGGATCTGGGACTGGGATGTTACAAATAACATAATGACCTGGGATGACCAGATGCTTAAACTCTACGGTATTACATGGGAAACCTTTCCGGGAGGTGTGGAGGCATGGGAGAATGGCCTGCACCCGGAAGACCGCGATAAAAGCATTGAAGCGTCCAATGCCGCTTTAAAAGGCGAGCAGGAGTATGATACAGATTTCAGAGTATTGCACCCCGACGGGACAGTAAGACACATAAAGGCCAACGGCATGGTTATTCGCGACGATAAGGGAACACCTGTTCGTATGCTTGGAATAAACTATGATATTACCGAACGCAAGCAGAGAGAGAAACAGCAACAATACCGCAACCATACCATGCTGACCACCCTTATTGACAATGTGCCCGACCTCGCCTGGATCAAGGACAAGGAAGGCCGGTTTATTATAGTCAATGAGGCATACAGTCTGACCGTTAATGTGCCTGTAAATGAACTGATCGGTAAAACCGATTATGATGTCTGGCCAAGGGAGTCGGTTGAGAAATATCTCGCCGACGACCAGGCAGTAATGGCGGCAGGCGTGAGAAGGCGTATAGAAGAACCATTCGTTGACGCAGAGGGACAAATACATATAGAGGATGGAAGATGAATTACATGAGTTAAACAGTACGCTTGAACAGCGTGTAGTTGAAGAGACGAATAAGCGCAGGGCGCAGGAATATATGCTTATTCAAAATTCGAAAATGGCCGCAATGGGCGAAATGATGGCCGCCATAGCCCATCAGTGGAAGCAGCCTCTGAGCACACTTGCCATTTTGGTGCAGGA
Organism: Nitrospirota bacterium; assembly: GCA_015233015.1. Lineage (GTDB taxonomy): Bacteria > Nitrospirota > Thermodesulfovibrionia > Thermodesulfovibrionales > Magnetobacteriaceae > Magnetominusculus. The sequence goes on from JADFYO010000057.1 coordinate 23,598, forward strand.
TATCATCGATGCTTACGAATATGGAGAGCTTGACGACGCTTATATCAGGACAACTGTGGGAAAGTCTATGAGTCAGATTCAGTTTATGTCAAAAACCATAGAGGATTTCAGTAACTTCTTTAAGCCGTCTTCTAAGAAAGAAACCTGTGATATTATCAAAATTGCATCGGATGTCTTAGCCATGCTTACGGAACAGCTTAAGAATAATTCAATATCTTACAGCATCACCTGCCATTCCCCGAACAGGACGGGTAGCAGTACTGCCGCGGGAGCATGTTGCAAGGACGCTGTGATTACGACCTATAGAAGCCAATTCGCGCATGTTCTCCTTAATATTATAAATAACGCTAAGGATGCAATTATAAACAAAAAACGTTCCGGGTTGCCTGACGCTAAAGAGGACGGCATGATAAGCCTCGATTTCTATAAGGAAGGGGATATGTTCAAACTATTGATACGCGACAACGGAGGCGGCATACCCGAACACATAATAGACAGGATATTTGAACCTAGAAAAAGCAGTTGAATTATGAAGTGGGATAAAAATAATATATAAGACAAGGAGTTATGTCAAAAAAGAGAAGAAGGAGAACTCACCCAATGGGAGAAGGTCAAAATAAAGGAGAATTGAAGAA
>JADFYO010000058.1 GCA_015233015.1 Nitrospirota bacterium
CCGGAACATGCAAAATTAGAAAAATTAGTACGTGGAACTACCTTGCTGCGGTTGTTGAAGCATATCGTAAAGGCATTGCTATACCAATGATTCCACAAGCATTATAATAGCGGGTGAACGGTTACCATTTTTTGTAAGGCAATATTGAGGGTATTATCTTTGGGTGAGTAATCAGATAAATATAGCTCAGCATTATTCCCATTTTCTATAGTTTGTATTTTTTTATGTGGAGCTACAATTTCAAGAAGAACTTTCCTTCGTGGAGATTGTGAGCATAATGTAATCGCTTTAACGTCATTCCTTTTGGAATTATGGCTAATACCAGAAGCCAGTCTCATTAAAAATACTCTCAACTCATCGGGATCTTTCCTGTAAAGATCAGCTATAGTATTACAGATGGTTTCAGCGCTATCTTGGTACTCATCAAGAAATGCTCTTGAACTAAGCTTCAATAGTTTAGTTTGATTAATCATCATAACATGCTCTTTTTTATGAAAACATACTGATATAGTAATTGTCAAGCTAAAAAAGTTCGCATCAGCAATTCTCAGCGAAGACATATATAAGTCTTAGATATATAAGCAATATTCTCAAGAGAAACGGCGTTCGGGTATATTTCGAACAGCTATAACGGCGGTCACGCTGCTTTTCTAATAATTCGCTCAGCTCGCATTTACCACGACCCCGCTTATACCATTATCGTGTCTTCGTGGGTGTATGGCGGCGTACAGGCGCATAGGATTTTAAGCGGCACTGCGCCCGTGTTTTTTATCATGTGCGGTGTGCCCGGCTCTATACATATCGTGTCTCCCGCGGATACCTCAAACACCTCATCCCCAAGCGTCATTAGCCCCCGGCCTGTTGTGATATAGTATATCTCCTCTGTCAGGTCGTGTTTGTGCAGGGCGGTCTGCCCGTTTAGTTTTACTATTGCCTCGGCTAGGCTTTGTTTTTTATTGCCGTGAACCTGCGGGTGCATCAGCTCCCTTATCTCGGAGCCGTCTTTTGTCGTATATGGGTTTACCTTCTTGTATGTCGTCTTAATCATTTGAGTTTAAGAGATAATTCATTATCAGCCTGACCCCTATGCCGGTTGCCCCTTTGCATAGATACGGTTTATCCTTGTCGGTAAACGCGGTTGAGGCTATGTCCAGATGTACCCACGGGGTGTCTGTTACGAATTCGCTGATAAAATACGCGGCCGTTATAAGTCCTCCCGTCCTTCCACCTATGTTTTTAATGTCGGCAACGTCGCTTTTCAGATAATCCTTAAATTCCTCGTAAAGCGGCATCTGCCACACGCGCTCATATGTCTCTGCCGAGGCCTTCTTTAGATCGTCCATGAGGCTCTCGTTATTTCCCATCATAGCCGCGGCCTCGTTGCCAAGGGCAATCGAACACGCCCCGGTTAGCGTGGCCATGTCGATTACAACCGCCGGTTTGTAGTGTTTTATCGCGTAGCCTATCGCATCGACAAGGACGAGGCGACCCTCGGCGTCCGTATTTAATATCTCTATCGTCTTGCCGGTAATGGCGGTCACCACATCGCCGGGGCGAGTGGCGCTGCCGCTGGGCATGTTCTCAGTTGCCGGCAGTACGGCAACTATATTAATGGGAAGCGACAGAGCCGCCACCGCCTTTATTATCCCAAGCGTGGCAGCTCCCCCTGCCATGTCATATTTCATCTTTTCCATCCCGTCGGCTGGCTTCAAAGATATGCCGCCGCTGTCAAATGTGATGGATTTTCCTATGATTGCAACAGGAGCCTTCTTACTATCCTTGCCGCCCTTATACTCTATGACTATAAACTTAGGAGGTTCAACAGACCCCTTCGCGACAGACAGATAAGACCACATGCCTTCCTTTTTCGAGGCCTCGGCATCGAGCACCTTCACTTTTACTCGCTTGCCGGAGAGCGATTTCGCAGCTTCGGCCAGAATTGCCGGCGTCATATCAGACGATGGTGTATTCACTAAATCACGGGTGAAACTTACGGCCGGTATCACGGCATCGAACCATTTCATTTCATCGCCCAAATCTGCTCGGCAGTCAAGCAACGTCAGTGTTTTCAGGTCATTGGGCTGTTCTTTTTCGGGTTTCTTATATCTCTTGAACTCATAGCGGCTCAAGAGGCCGCCTTCTATAAAATAGAAGACAGCGGTATGCCGCGCGCCCAATTTCTGTTCTTGAAATATTGCAGTGGAAAGGGCTGCGGAGGTGACGTCATGCCCTTTGATATACTTCGATAGAAAGACCTTGCCGCCGGCCCTTCTTAATCTTTCAGCAGTGACCTCTGCGGCCTTGCCCAATCCAACGAGGATGACCTTGCCGGTCTTGGTATGTATTAATGTCAGCTCGGTGTGCTTGCCTGTGAATTCTTTTGTTTCAATGATGCGCCTTATCAGGCCGCCGGTGTCTTTGTCAAGCGTTGAATAAACGGCGCCCTTGTAATCCTCAGTAAATGGTAAGATCAGTACGTCTGTCTTTATCTCGCTCAATGATATATTTTTAGCAAATTTTATTTCCAATGGTTCCTCCCTTTTAAACAATATTCAGCGTATTGTATCACATTGCGCCCCGCTCAATCAATTTATGCCGTATTTTTTCAGTCTGTGCCTGAACTGCCTAAATGAGATATTAAGGAGTTTTGCCGCGTCGGTCTTATTGCCATTGGCCTTCTCGAGCGCCTTAATGAGATATTTCTTTTCAGTCTCCATTAAAATGTCGTCAAGCGATACACCGCCGTCTGAAAACTCTACACAAACCGCCGGGTGAGAGGACATATCTGTGCCCTGGCCAGAGCGGATATCATTAGGAAGCTCCTCCTCTGTAATCACCGACTTGTCGGTAAAAGTGAGCAGCCGGTCAAGCGTGTTTTCAAGCTCCCTGACATTGCCGTACCACGGGTATTTCATAAGGACATCTATTGCCCCACGGGTGAATTTCACATGTGAGGCCTTGTTTTTATCCAAATAATAGTCAATTAACACGGGGATGTCTTCTTTTCTTTCTCTGAGAGGAGGCAGATGAATGGGGATGACGTTTAATCTGTAAAACAGGTCTGCCCTGAACTTGCCCGCCGCCGCCTCGTCTTTTAAAATTTTATTTGTCGCTGAGATTATCCTCACATCAACGGTTATGTCTTTAGTGCCTCCTATGCGCCTGAATGAGCCGTCCTCCAGTACCCTGAGGATCTTGGCCTGCAGGTTTTGCGGCATATCGCCGATTTCATCGAGGAATATAGTGCCGCCGTCTGCCGCCTCAAACAATCCGGTCTTGTTTGAATTTGCCCCCGTGAATGAACCCCTCATATAGCCAAAAAGTTCACTCTCCAAAAGCCCTTCTGGAAGGGCGGCGCAGTTGATGGGGATAAATTCTTTGACAGTGCGTTTGCTGAGGTTGTGTATTGCCCTTGCGATAAGCTCCTTGCCGCAGCCGCTTTCGCCAGTTATCAGGACGTTGGCGCTGCTCTCTGCAACTTTGGGAAGGCTCAGCAGAAGGTCGCGAATTGCCTTGCTCTTACCTGCAACATTTTCAAACTTGAACACTACCTGAGACCGGAGGTTTTTCACCTCCCTGCTTAACAGACGCCTCTCGAGGGCATTTTTGACTATTAATCTTATTTCGTCTATCTTAAACGGTTTGTTTATATAGTCATAAGCGCCTGATTTCATTGCCTCTATGGCGTCTTCTGTCGTACCGAAGGCGGTTATCATCAACACCATCGTCTCAGGGGAGAGTTCCCTGACCCCCTTCAATATCTCATAGCCGCTGCCAACCGGCATCTTTATGTCTGTTATCACGATATCGAAGATGTCCTTTTTCAGGATTTCAAGGCCCTCTCTGCCGTCATATGCGCTTATTACATCGTAGCCCTCGCCCTCAAGCAGGAGTTTTAATATATCGTTCATGCTTTTTTCGTCTTCTACAACGAGTATCTTACCCTGATTCATTTTTAAGTGTCCTCCACATTTGGCGCAGCCGGCAATATTATATCGAAGGTTGTGCCGTCTCCCTGAACGCTGCTTACCGTTATCCTGCCCATATGCTCCTGTATAATCCTATAAACTATGGCAAGTCCCAGCCCGGAGCCGTCTTTTTTTGTAGTAAAAAATGGATAGAATATCTTTTTTAATACCTCCGGTTTTATGCCGCAGCCATTGTCCTGAAACGTTATTTTAACATAACCATTAATGGCTTTAGCAGCAACCACTATTCGCTTGTCATGGTCCTGACCATGACATCCGAAAGACTGTACCGCGTTCAGGCACATGTTCCAAAACACCTGTTTAAGTTTGTCCTTGTCGCCATGTATTATTATATCGTCGTCTATGCCGTCGGCGGTTATTTGCAGCCCGTTGGCGTTTTGCCCGGTTACGGAGTTGCGAAGCATCTCCAGGGTCTCTCTAAGTATGGCAGTTATGGAAACTTCCATGAACTCAGGCGGACTTGGATTTGAATAAACGAGAAAATCGGTAATTATTTTATTAAGCCTGTCCATTTCATGAAGCGCTATTTCCATAACCCTTGCCGTCTTGTCCGCTGGTACGCTTCCTTCTCTGAGCATTTCGATAGAGGCGCGCAGAGCCGCCAGAGGGTTTCTTATCTCGTGGGCGATATTGGCGGAGAGTTCTCCAATGGCCGCAAGTTTTTCCTTTTCCTTCATTTCGCGCTCAAGTTCGGTTATCTTTGTCAGATCCTCAAAAGTTATAACAAATCCCATCATTTGTCCTGCGTTGTCTTTATGTTCAGAGAGTTTTAATTCTATTATTTTGTTGGTCGCCGCCATCGTTCCCTTATATATCCCTTTTGTTATCGGGAGGCGGACGAAATCGAATACATCCTCGATGGTCATCCCGACAGCCGCTTCGCGCCTTATTCCGGTTATTTCCTCAGCCGGGCGGTTAAACAGCATAACGCTGCCTTTTGTGTCCGTATAGAGCAGCCCGTTTGGTATGTTTTCTATAACCTCTCTGTGAAAGGCGTAAAGGTCGCTGAAGTCTCTTTCAGTTTTTATAAGGCTGCTTGAGGTTTGCTCAAGATTTATCAGCAGGTACCGGCTAAGGAAGGCTATCAGAAAAAGGGCGGTAATATTGGCAAATATATTATAAAAGAAATCCTTAGGACCTAAACTCCGCAAATACGGCACATTTAATATCTGGTAGAATTGCAGCTCCAGAATAACGCCGTAGAAAACGCAGCTGAGGCCGGCTACGATTAAAATCGTCCGCCTTCCAAGTGTAATTCCCGCGCTTATTACGTTTACAAGTAAAAGAAAAGAGAACCAGCTGTCTATCCCGCCGGTTATCAGAATCAGCGTGATAATTAAAAAGATATCAAATATTATTTGAAAATATGTGAACAGATAAAAAGACTTTTCTACGGAGCTGCCAGATTTTTCGTGTGATTTCTGCAGGACTTTGTAAATTACAAGATATATTATTGTCAGGAAGAAGATGAAGGCCGCAAGATAGGAAAGAAACATCGGATATATAAATATTACAAACTTCTGGTCAAAAAGAAAAAAAGAGGCAAGGAGGAGGTATGTAATAAAGACCCTCAGGAGGATCAACGACCTGAGCTTAGTGATTTCCATCCGTAAGGGTTTACTTAATCAGCGTAACCATCTTAAAGATAGGCAGGTACATGGCAACAACGGTAAACCCCACAGTGCCGCCGAGAAACACAATCATAAGCGGTTCCATCAGGGCGGTAAGGTTTGAGACGGCCTGGTCAACCTCCTCGTCATAAAAGTCCGCTATCTTGGACAGCATCGCGTCAAGCGCCCCCGTGGACTCGCCAATAGATACCATGCTGGTTACCATTGGTGGAAACACCTTCGATTTAGACAAGGGTTCGACCATTGTCTGTCCCTCGGTAACTGAGCTTCGAACTATGTTAATTGTCCTCTCCACTACCTTGTTGCCTGATGTCTTTGCTGTATTTTCGAGCGCTTCCAATATGGGCACACCGCTTCTGATAAGAGTTCCAAGTGTACGGGTGAATTTGGCCACCGCGACTTTCTGTATAAGTACTCCAAATATGGGCATCTTTAAGAATATCGCGTCTGTGGCGTATTTGCCTTTGTCAGTGCTTCGTATTTGTTTATATATAAACACAAACGCCACTACCGATACCACAATTATTACGCCTCCCCATCCGGCTATGAAGCTGCTCAGGGCTATAATTATTCTGGTAGGGGCGGGGAGAGTGCCGCCTAACTGGGCAAACATCTTAGCAAATGTAGGCACAACAAACACCATTATGACGCCGATACAAATAACCGCTATGGAAATTATAACTATCGGGTAGGTCATAGCGCCCTTGACCTTCTTTTTCAGCCTGAGGGCCTTTTCTATATAATCGGCGAGGTTTTGTAATACCGAATCAAGGATACCACCCAGTTCACCGGCCTGCACCATATTCGCATAGAGTTCATCGAAGACCTTAGGATGTTTTTTTATTGCGTCGGCGAAGGTCATACCGCTTTCGACGTCTTCTTTCATCTTGCCTATTATTCCCCGAAACCCCGCGTTTTCAGTCTGCGTTGAAAGTATGTCAAGTGCCTGGACAAGCGGCAGGCCGGCGTCAATCATCGTAGAGAATTGCCTTGTAAACACCACAAGGTCCTTTGGGGGAACACTCCCTCCTGTTTTAAACGCCTTTTTTGCGGGCTTTGCCTCAGCCATAACACCTCCGACTTCTATAGGGTATATCTAATCACAATGATATGTCAACCGGTACTATTAAAATTTTTGTCTTTAATCACGTGTACAATTATCTGGCGTCTGTTATTGTATTCAACGATACCAGATAGACAACACAGTTCGTACACGCCATGCCGTCGTTGTGCCGGCACCTCTTTTTGTTAAGCTCCCAGCATGGGAGCGCTTTATTGACAAAGGCTGAACACTGCGTTCGTTTCTGTTCTGGACAGTGGGTTATCTCCCAGCATGGGGCATACTCAAGCAGGAGCTTTAGTCCCTCGATACTAACCTTCCTGTCATGCACCAGGTCTCTGATACAATTCAGCCATTTTATATCGTTTTCGGAGTAGAAGCGGTTCTTATTTTTCCTTAATGGCTTAATTAGTCCGTGCTTTTCATATAGCCTCAGCGTCTGGGCGGTTATTCCCGCCAGCTCTGCCGCAACCCCTATCGTATATAGGGGTCTGTCATCTTTGGACGTTATAGTAGCTGCCGGTTTCGTCTTCACATTTCCCATCTATCTGTACTCAATCACTTCGTCTGCAGCCAACCGGTATTTCGGAGGTTGAGCATTTAATCTGTACCCTAAGGGGACGATAAGTGCGACATCATATTTCGCCTCGTCAAGGCCGAGAGCCTCAATTGCCTTCTGAGGTGAAAATCCTCCTATTGGACACGAATCTATGCCGATAAAAGCGGCTGCCGTCATCATATTTGCCGCCGCTATGTGACACTGCGTTATACTCCAGTGGTGTATATTTATACCCGAATAGTAATCGGCGTAAAACTTTCTTATCCAATCAAGTACCTCGGGGCGGTCGGCAAGGCAGGCAAACCGCGCCTCCACATAGTCAGACCCCGGCCGCAGGTCTCCTGTTTTAGCCGCTATTACCACAGCTTCGCTGCATGTTGAGAGCTGTACCTGATTAAAACATGCCTCTTTCAGCCTTTCCTTCAACTCCTGTGTGCGTACTACGATGAATTTCCAGTGCTCGAGGCCGAAAGACGACGGGCTAAGCCGCCCGGCCTCGAGAATAAATTCGAGGTCTGCAACAGGTATCTTTTTCTCTGCGTCGAAAACTTTACACGCATGGCGAAAATGCAGCGCCTTCAAGAAATCTCCCTTCATGGTTTTCCCTCCTTAGGGCCATCATCTTTGCCGGGTTCATCCATTTCAAGTTTCAACCCGTCTATCAGAATATCTTCTAACGTCCTTTCTTTTTCAGGCATAGGCGGCGCTTTTGGCTTTGCCGGCTCTATTGGCTTTGCCTCCTGCGCAGGTACAGGTTCTTTTTTTAGTTTTGCACCCTTTTTAGGTTTGGCCTGCACTTGGGGGGTGGTTTCGGTCATAGGTTCCTTTTTGGCCTTAGCACCCTTTGGGGGCTTCACATCAGGTTCCGGATCTTCTGGCAGAATACTCGCCATGTCGGCTGCCGCTGCGCCTGTTTCTGAAGGAAGTTCGGGCGAAAGGTCATATTCCGGGTCGGCAGTGCCGGCAGTTTCCTGCACCATTTCCAGCTCTACCATTGCGGCTAAGGATTTGAATTCGCTGATGTCTATTTTCAAATTGCCAGAGGCGTCCTCTGTGGGAAAATCTATATCCAAAGAGAGGTCAGAGGATATATCGTATTCTTCCTGTTCGACAGTTGTTTCCAGCCCAATTTCCATTTCAGACGGCTCTGAGGGCGCGCCCGCTATTTCAAGAGAAAACTCAGGGGGCAGTTCTATCTGCAGTCCTTCCTCTTCAGTTTCGGCAGTTCCGGCAATTGGTACATCTGTTTTGCCGTAATTATCCACCCCGGCTGAGAAGGCATCGCCGCCGCTATTCATATCGATAGCTAACTCTAAATCAACATCTGACCCTGAGGATACCTGCTCTGTCCCCGGTTGAGCATCATCATCTTGTGGAAGTCCGAGGCCTTCAGGTTTATAGGTATCTGAATCCGCAGCGGGCAAATCATCTAATTCAAGCTGAAATTCGATCTCAGACGATGTGTCCGGTTCCTGTTTAATTTCAATTTCCGGCTGTACCCCTGCATCCACATCCGGTTCAATCACTGTCAGGTCATCTATCTCTAATTTATAATCTTCATCCTGCTCCCGTTGTCCTTCCGGCTGAGATGACGTCCCCGCTTTGGGTTCGCTGTCAATGCTGAAGTCATCGAGCGTAAAATCAAGCTCTTCATCCTCCTTTTCATAAACGCCGGATGAGGCTTCAGATTCCTTGCCGAATGTCCCGGATATGTCTTTTCCTTCAGGGATGTCCCCATCTAACGTAAACGCCTCTGAATAAGCGGCTGCGTCTTCGGGGTCCATTGTAATGGCCTCGGATTCGGCGCCGGCATCCCTGTCAAAACTCTCCTCTACAGTGAATTCATCATGCTCTTTAGGGCTGGCAATGACAACCGTCTCATCGTCGCCGGTTTCATAAACGGAAACGTCATCGCCAACAGGAAACTCTGCCCCGGCTGAGATGTCCGATGATTCAGTCACCGGCTGGCCTTCGTAGTCAGGTTGGTTATAAGGCAGGGTATCATGTTCGTAATCCGGCAAAGACGGCCCGCCGGGCATATACGATGACGAGTCTTCTTTCCGCGCTTTATTCGCAGCCCGGTAGCAAACGGCCGGTTGTGCGATGACAATCAATATTGACAGCAATAAAAGAACGCCTGAGATAATAGGCATGGCAGGCGGAAATGAACCAAGAAGAAATGGAGGAACAATCATAACAAGCGCAGCAAATATCGGCCCAATTACGAGTGCAATGTACAAAAGCCCATACTTTTTATTTATCCCAAGTCTCTCACATATGTCTATCCACGGCACTACTGCAAGTATCGGCATAAAAACTATAATCAGAATCCACCACAATGGCCTACCCGAGGCCTGAACCATCGTATATATATTGAGAATCGGTATCCATGCCATCCACGGCATAGGGACACTTAACCTGACGGCGATTTTATAAAAGTAATAATTATGAATTATTCCAGCAAAAATAATAAACAGCAACACCGATAGAAACACTACCCGCAGATTAAACGGTAAAGGGAACCCTTTTGAAACGCCATTCTCCGGTATTTTGCCTTTTGGCGCTGTTATACCGGGTTTTGGTAACGGGCGTGGAGTTCGGGCTGCTGCTGCCGGAGGCTGAGCGGGTGCGGGCGTTGCCGCAATGGCAGGCGGTGCAGACGGCGTTGTTTTCGACGGCTGAGGCGTTGCAGCGGCAACAGGTGGCGGCGTAGGCGTTACGGGCTTGGGTGTAGCCACAGTTACCGGCGGCACAGGGCTGGCCTTAGTTTCGGGAGGCGCTGCCTCCGGTTTTTTAGTATCTTCCTGTGAGGTTGCCTCGGTATCTTCTTCGTTGGGAGGCGGATAATCGGTTACGTGTGACTGCCCGCTCTTGTCAATCCATCTGTACAGGGCGGCTTCTGCTATATTTTGCGTTAAGGATACCGATAGCAGTATCAGTAAGACCGCTAAAATAAGCCTTTTTCCCATTTGTCCTCCCTTCTGATATTCTCAGACTTTAAAACCATCCCGATATTTTACCAGATTTCTTAACGTAAAATCTTTTCTTATATTAAAGTTAACACTTGAGCCGGCCTTCTGGCACCATGCACTGTCCTTTTATTTCCCTGTAATATAATCGCCAAGTAGTCCCCTTGTGTGTTCGTCGTCATGGCAATAGGCACAGAGATTTTCCCAATTCGAGCCGTCCAGAGGGTTATTGTCGTGGTTGCCGTCTTTGTGATGCACGGTTAGCAGGTTCTTGTTTTTTTCGTCAAACTCACGGCCACACTTCGCGCATATAAGACCATGTATTTGCAGAGACTGCTGCCGGTAATTGATGTTTGTGTTTTGGCCTGCGGCCTTCAACTCCCGTATTATTTCCTCGACGGACTTAGTGTTGTTTGCTTTCTTCATCAGCGGCCTTTTGGGCTTAAACGACCGGTTCTGAGGCATAACCATCCTCCTTGCCGTAAGCAATCAACTCAGGTCTGACCGTTATGGGGATTATCCTTCTAAGCCCTTGCACGTATGACCTTACAGTCTTTGCCTTTTGTTCTTCCTGCATTGATTTCAGGATTGATTCCATTGCCTGTTTATTATCGTTTGACTGCCCGGCAAGTTCTTTCGGCAAGTCTTGTTTTGTGTCTGCCGATAGTTCTATTACCTTTCTCATTTTTTGTATAGTCAGGTCTTCGCGCCTTTTCTGCTCAAAGTATCTGGGCGTAAGCCTGCTTAACTCCAGCGTTCTGATGTATATTTCCTTTCTGAACACCCCGTTTCTGATAAATGAGGGGTCGTGGGTTATGGAGTCGTTTATCTCTTCATCGCTTACTTTTATTCCGATATTGGCCGCCTCGGTTAATAGTAGTTCATTTTCTATTATTCCTTCGAGGACAATTTCTTTCAGATTCAGCTCTTTTTCCATCTCCGGCGTGAACTTTTCCTTTAGTGCGTTGGAGTAGTAGTTTTTCATGTTTTCATACATTCTCCAGTACTCTTCAGGGTATATTTTCTTACCTCCCACCTCTACGAGGGCAAGCTGTTTTGAGGACTTGTCTGGCGGGCCAACATAGAAAAATATGAAGGATATGATTATCAAAAAGAAAAACACGTAGAAAAACTTAGCGTACTTGTGCATGAATTTGATCATTTTATGTCTCCTTTGTTGTTAGGTCTGCCAGCCGCGGCTCATCATTTTCTTTATGCCGGCGTGATTTCATCATCCCTCAGGTTAATATCTCCCTCCGGCACTATTGACGAGATCGAGTGTTTGTAAATCAGCTGATGCCTCACATCTTTCAGTATTATGACAAAGCTGTCGAACCCTTTTATTATCCCCTTCAGTTTCACGCCGTTTACCAGATAAATTACAACCGGCGCTTTTTCTCTCCTGAGAAGGTTTAAATACGCATCCTGCAGGGTTGTCCCTTTAACTGCCGCCATCTGTCTATGTCTCCTTATTTTCCATTTACTATAAATTATTTTTCTTAATAATTCAAGCCGTTAATTGAAAGATGAGGGATAATTTTATTCAATATCTCATTTTCGTCCGATATACCGGTAATGTCAATGTATTTTACGTCGGGTTCGTTCTTAAACCAGCTGATTTGCCTTTTTGCGTACCTTCGCGTTGCCTGTTTTATGTTTAACACTGCCTCGTCAAGGCCTGTCTCCTTTCTGAAGTATGCAAATAGCTCCTTGTAGCCGATTGCCTGCATAGGCGTATGGGCAAGTGTCTGCATAAACAGTGCCTCTGCCTCCTCTACAAGGCCGGCGGCAATCATCGCGTCAACACGTTGGTTTATCATCGGGTAGAGTTCGTCCCTCTGCCGCATCAGGCATATCTTAATAAATTCGTAGGGAAGCGGTCTTGTCTGTTCAGTTTGCAGTTTCGACATAGGCGTGCCGCATTTGAGGCATACCTCTATGGCGCGCACCACTCTGCGAAGGTCGTTGGGGCTGAGCCTTCCGGCGATTTCCGGGTCGAGGCCGCAGAGATAGTTGTACAGGAACCCGGGGGTTTGAGCCTCGGCGCTCATCAGATTATTTCTTAGTTCCCAGTCTGCCTCCGGCGCCGTGAAAAGCCCCTTTGACATTGCCCTGATATAGAGGCCGGTACCGCCGGTTATGAGCGGTTTCTTTCCCCTTGCAATGATGTCTTTTATTATAGTGGCGGCCTCGGAAACGTACTTGCCGGTGCTGAATGCCTCTGCAGGTTCGACGATGTCTATCATGTGGTGGGCGGTGGCGGAGCGTTGTTCTTTTGTCGGCTTGGCCGTACCAATGTCCATTCCCTTATATACCTGCATCGAATCGGCGCTTATGATTTCGGCTCCAAGCATCTGTGCTAACAGAACTGACACACCCGTCTTTCCAACGCAGGTCGGGCCGCATATGGTTAACACTTTCATCTTAACCCTGCACGGCGCACCGGACGGCAAACGCCGCCTTAGCCGCCTCGGCCATTTCCCTTACATCGTGAACACGCACGATATCGGCGCCTTTTAATATGGAAGCAGCCACCATGGCGGCCGTTCCCATCCCTCTTTTATCAACCGGAGCGCCACCCAATATCTGCCCTATGAAGGCCTTTCTCGATACCCCTGCCATTATGGGCAGCCCCAGTGCTCTAAACCTGTCGAGGTTTCCTATTATCTGAAGGTTATGACTAAGGGTTTTCCCAAATCCAATGCCAGGGTCTATGATTATCATGTCTTTTTTTATGCCCGCAGAGAGTGCCGTCTCTATACTGTTGTTGAAGTAGTCTTCGATCTCCTGAAGTATATCCTCATAGACAGGGGCGTTCTGCATATCTTTTGGTGTGCCTTTAATGTGCATTATAACTATGGCCGCTTCGTATTTTGCCACGACAGAGGCCATTGCGGGGTCGAATCTGAGGCCGCTTATGTCGTTGACTATCTCTGCCCCCGCATCGAGTGCCCTGCGTGCCACTTCGGCCTTATATGTATCGATAGATACCGGTATGGAGAGACTTCCCGCAATTGCCTCTATTACGGGGATAGTACGTCTGATTTCCTCCTCGCATGATACGGCCTCGGCGCCCGGGCGTGTTGACTCCCCTCCTATATCTATTATACCGGCACCGTCTGAAACCATTGCAAGGGCGTGCTCAACTGCCCTGTTTCTATTGAAAAAGCGCCCGCCGTCTGAAAACGAATCAGGCGTAACGTTAAGAATCCCCATGACACATGTTTTTTCGGATAAGTCTATGGGGTGTCTTTTAAGGCGGAGTATCAATTAGCCTTGGGCTGATTGTGGGCGCAGCTGTCTGGTTTGTTCCATGATCAGGTCTATTTCGTCATTTCCTATGGTCTCTTTTACCAGGAGAACTTTAGCCATAGCCTCAAGCGTATCGATGTTAACCTTGAGAAGCTCCTTCGAGGATTCATATGCCTCCATAACGAGTTTTTTGACTTCCTCGTCAATCCCAATGGCGGTCTTTTCGCTATAGTCCTTGTGTCTTGCTATCTCTCTGCCGAGGAAAATCTGCTCCTCCTTTTTCCCGAATGTAAGCGGTCCCATCGTGTCTGACATGCCCCACTCCGTAACCATCTTTCTTGCAAGGTCGGTGGCGCGCTCGAGGTCGTTTCCTGCCCCGGTGGTCATATGGCCAAGGGCAAGCTCCTCGGCAGCCCTGCCTCCGAGCAGGACCTTTAATGTCTTTTTCAGAAATTCCCTCGAGTATGTATATCTGTCGTCTATGGGCAGCTGCTGGGTTATTCCCAGGGCGCGCCCTCTTGGTATGATGCTCACCTTATGCACGGGGTCTGTGCCGGGCGTATATTTCGCTACGAGGGCGTGCCCGGACTCGTGATAGGCGGTGTTTCTCTTTTCCTCGTCGCTGATTATCATGCTCCTTCTCTCTACACCCATGAGCACCTTGTCTTTGGCCATGTCGAAGTCCGACATCTCCACCTTTTCTTTGGTATCTCTCGCGGCTAAAAGCGCTGCCTCGTTTACGAGATTAGAAAGGTCTGCGCCTGTGAAGCCCGGCGTGCCCCTTGCTATCAGGGCTAAATCGACATTATCCTCTATTGGGACGCCTGCCGTATGCACCTTCAGTATCTCTTCACGCCCCCTGACATCGGGCTGTGATACGATAACCTGCCTGTCAAACCGGCCTGGCCTTAGAAGGGCAGGGTCAAGCACATCCGGCCTGTTTGTAGCCGCTACGACAATGCGGCCTTCTTTGCCTTCAAAACCGTCCATTTCCACAAGCAGCTGATTAAGGGTCTGCTCACGTTCGTCATGTCCTCCGCCGAGGCCAGCGCCGCGGTGTCTTCCGACAGCATCTATTTCATCGATAAATATGATGCATGGGGCATTTTTCTTTGCCTGATCAAAAAGGTCCCTGACGCGCGAGGCTCCGACGCCGACAAACATCTCTACGAAGTCTGAACCCGATATAGAATAAAACGGCACGTCGGCCTCTCCGGCTATGGCCCTTGCCAGCAGTGTCTTACCCGTTCCTGGCGGGCCTACGAGCAGCACTCCTTTAGGAATCCTGCCGCCTAGTCTTGTAAACTTTTGAGGGTCTCTGAGGAAATCTATTATCTCCTGCACCTCGTTTTTTGCCTCTTCTATGCCGGCCACGTCTTTAAATGTTACCTTGTTTGTCTTATCGGAGACCAGCCTGGCCTTGGATTTGCCGAAAGACATGGCCTTGTTGCCGCCTACCTGCATCTGGCGCATAAAGAATATCCATATCAGGGCAAGAAAGATTATCGGCCCCCATGAAAAGAAGAAGTTCACATACCAGGGGTTCGACACAGGGGGCTTAACCGTTATTTTCACATTCTTCCCCATCAGTTCTTTGACGAGGTCGGGGTATTCCATGGCAAATGTCCTGAATACCTTGCCGTCTTTCAGCTTGCCGGTAACCTCGTTTTCTTTTATCATGACCTCTTCGAGGGAGCCGGATTTTAATTTGTCAAGGAAATCCGAGAAGATAAGCTCCTCCTGCATGGGCTTTTGAACGCTCAACAGGTTAAACAGCACTATCATCAGGCCGCCGATAAACAGCCATACGAATATGTTTTTATATGCGTTGTTCAAGGTCTTATATCTCCAAAGTCATTATAGCACATATTTAATATCAATTTCACATCAATAATAATAAAAAATGCAGCCATGGGTGTCAGGTCTTGACATGTGACATATGGATACAATCTTTGCAGCAAAGGGGACGTATTTATCTGTGATGTATCAGGTAGTCCACCTATGGCGGCACTTCTTTGAACCTATATGTTCTTTATGACGATTAGGGGCAATTTTGCTCCCCCATGACACTATAAATCAAACTAACCATCAAAGTGCACTGTCTGATAGTGCCAGAGGCAGGCGTGTCGAAACGGCGTGTAATGCTGTGTTATGAAGCAATTCAGTAACAGTTGTAGAGCAGTCTGTCAGGATGGATTTTTCGGCTGACTTTGAAACCGCTGTGTGCGTGACGCAGTTCTGTGTCATCATACCGCAAACTAACAGCCCGGTCGCGCCAATCCTGTTTAAGGTCTCTTCTAAGTTAGTATTAACTAAGTTAGTATTAACGAAACTGCCGGCAAACTCCTTTACAATAATTGGCGCTCCGGCGGCAGCCTCAAGTATGCGTGGATGCACTTCAGCCCCACTTGTGCCTTTATTGAAAAAAGGCGCAATCCCCAGAGTGCTGTTTGCTATATTCTGCCACTTTTTTCTACCGTCTGCCCTCATCCCGCCGTTGACAGAAGACAAAACATATTTTGTTGTGCTATAGTATGGATTAACAAATAAAGCAAGGGAAGAGCTATAACATGGTTAAGATAGATTTTACGAATAAGAGAATATTCATCATCGATGATTTCCCCGAGTACAGGCGCTCGGTCAGAAAGATGTTTCAGGCCCTTGGCGCCCAGGACATAGACGACACCGGCAACGGGGACGAGGCTGTCGAAAAGATAGCGGGAAAACCTTACGATATAATATTATGTGATTATAATCTTGGCGAAGGCAAAAAGGACGGTCAGCAAATCCTCGAAGAGGTCAAACACAGGGACTTACTTCGCTATTCGACATGTTTCATAATGGTAACCGCAGAAAACACAATGATGATGGTCATGGGCGCTATGGAATATAAGCCTGACGACTATCTGACAAAACCATTTACGAAGAATGCCTTGCTGAACCGGATTGAATGGTTATTGAACAAAAAAAGTGATTTTGAGAGCGTTGAAAAGGCAATTCACCGGCAGGATTATATAGCCGCCCTGCAGGCCTGCAACGAGCGCATCGAGCAGAAACCAAAGAACATGTACGAGTTCATGCGGATTAAGGCGGACTTATCGATAACCTTAGGCAATTATGAAGACGCCGAGGAAATTTACGACTCAGTCATTGCCATAAGAAGGGTTCCGTGGGCGTTGTTAGGACTAGGCAAGGTTTGTTTTCATAAGCAAAGGTTTTTTGAGGCAAGGGATATATTCCAGGAATTGGTCGATGAACACCGGTCACTGATGGAGGCATACGATTGGCTTGCAAAGACCCTCGATGAGCTTGGGGATACTAAAGAGGCCCAGCGTGTTTTAACCAAGGCAGTTGAAGTATCGCCAAAGGCGATATTAAGACAAAAGGCGCTGGCACGTGTGGCCGTCAAAAACAATGATATGAACATGGCGGAGAAAGCATTCAAAAAGGCCGTCGATATGGGCAAGATGTCCTGTTTTAAAGAGGTCGGCGATTACACCGGGCTGGCTAAGGTGTTGATTGAAAAGAAGTCGCCGGGCAAGGCTATAGAACTCCTCGAGGAATCGAAAAGGCTGTTTGACGGAGAACCCGAGCAAACACTTCAGGCCGTGGTAGTTCAGGGATTGGCATATAAGGAGATGGGAGACGAAAATGGCCTTAAAAAGGCCCTTGCGGAGTCATCTGTGCTGTTTGACTCAGTGGTGAGCAATATGTCGCCGGAGGCGTCTCTGGACATGGCAAACTCCCTCTTTCATCTTGGAGAAAAAGAAAAGGCAAGCAAGATTATGCAGGAGGTCGTTAAAAATAATCACGACAACGATAAATTACTCATAAAGGCACAGTCTGTATTCGACGAGGCCGGCATTAAGGACGAAGGCTCGCGTATGATTGCCGACACGCAGCAGAAAATGATCGCGATTAATAACGAAGGCGTCCAACTTGTGAAAGACGGCAAACTGCTGGAGGCCATCGAGTTCTTCAAAAAAGCGGCCAGCGGCGCGCATGACAATAAGATTATCAATGCCAACGCTGCTCAGGCTATCCTGATGTTTATGCAGAAATTTGGTACTAACGATAAGCTCATTTACAAGGTTAAACAGTATCTTGAAAGAATAAGAAGGGTTGACCCAACTTATGACAAGTATCATGCGCTTATCGATTTATTTCAAAAAGTAGTAAAATGACATGAATAAAGCGAGGCTGAAAGATTATGGAATCAACAGATAAGGCCATAGAAACCAAAATGGATTTTTCCACCGTGCTGGCATCCTCCGTACACGATATGAAAAATTCTCTGAGTGTCCTGATAAATCATCTCGATGAGGTGGTGGAGACCCTCGAGGATACTAATCCCTCGTCAAGCAAGCTCGTGTCTCAACTCCAGTATGAGGCCAAACGCGTAAATAACAATCTTATCCAGCTTCTTTCACTCTATAGGTTGGACAACTCGCTCTACTCGCTTAATATCGCCCACACCCCGGTCTATGACTTAATCGAAGAGGTAGTTTCACAAAATATGTCGTTGATGGAATACAAGGGCATAGGCATTGAAATAGACTGCCACGATGACCTTTCCTGGTTTTTCGACAAGGAACTAGTCGGCGGCGTCTTGAGCAGCACACTTAATAATTCCTTTCGATATACGAAAGACTTGCTTAGGGTGTCGGCGTATGAAAAGGATTCGCATCTGTGCATTTGTGTAGAAGACAATGGAGACGGCTATCCAGAGGCGATGCTTGGGGGCGGCTCAGAAAATACCCGGCAGATAAGTTTCACAAAAGGAAGCACGGGGCTTGGCCTCTATTTTGCCGATATGGTAGCGAAGTTTCATAAAAACAAGGAAAGAGAAGGTTATATCTCCATAGTAAACGGCGGCATCCTTGGGGGTGGCATTTTTTGTATTTGTCTGCCTTAATATTGCCAGGCGCCGGATTAAACTTTTCAGCCGGTCATAATACTTAATGGGGCGGATAATTGCCATAGCAAATCAAAAGGGAGGTGTTGGGAAGACTACTACTGCCATTAATCTTGCCGCCTCTATTGCGCTTGCAGGGGAAGATATCCTTATCGTTGACACAGACCCGCAGTGTAACTCGACAAGCGGCGTCGGTATCGACAGGAAACACACTGTTAAGAGTATCTACGATGTGTATACCGGTAAGTACTCAATTGGTGAGACCATATTGGCCACGGCGTTTGAGCATTTGTTCATTGTGCCGGGCACTATTGATCTGCTGGCAGTGGAGATAGAGCTTGTTTCGAAGAAAAGGCGCGAGTGGGTGCTGTCGGACGCGCTCAATTCAATCAGGGATAAGTATAAGTACATTGTTATAGATTGTCCGCCGTCTCTGGGGCTGCTAACACTCAATGCCCTTGCCGCGTCGGACTCCGTTATCATCCCGGTGCAGTGCGAATACTACGCGCTCGAGGGGCTTAGCATGTTGACGCGTACGATAAATCTCGTTCAGAAGTCATTTAATCCGGCTTTGACAATAGAAGGCATTCTGCTTACTATGTATGACGTAAGAAATGCCCTCAGCGCTGCGGTGGCGGCCGAGGTACAGAAATATTTTAATAAAAAGGTATATACGACGGTAATTCCACGAAACGTTACACTGGCAGAGGCGCCCGGGCATGGTAAGCCGGCGCTGCATTATGATGTCCGCTCAAAGGGCGCTCAGACATATCTGGCACTGGCACGGGAGGTATTGAATGAAAAAGGCATTGGGCAGAGGCCTTGACGCCCTTATCCCTCAGGACGGCGAAGAGATACACAATGTCGAAATCGAAAAGGTATTTCCAAATCCGGCACAGCCGCGCAAGCACTTCGACGAGGGCGCGCTCGCTCAACTTGCCGCTTCGATAGCTGCTCAGGGCGTAATACAGCCGGTTGTAGTGTCCCGGAACGGCGACGGCACATTTACGCTGATTGCCGGGGAGAGGAGGTGGCGTGCCTCTAACCTTGCCGGCCTCATAAAAATTCCCTGCATCATAAGAGATAAAAACCGCGAAGACTCTCTCGAGATCTCATTAATCGAAAATATCCAGCGCGAAGGCCTCAACCCCATCGAGACGGCGGCCGCCTTTCAAAGGCTTATAGACGAATTTGGTCTTACACAAGAGAACGTCGCTATTAAGGTAGGCAAGGACAGGGCCACTGTGGCTAACTTTCTGAGGCTCTTAAACCTGCCCGCTGAAATCAGAGACTTCATCGTTGCAGGAAAACTTACCGCAGGACACGCGCGTGCAATACTGTCTGTTTCAGGTCCTGCCGCTCAGCTCGACGCGGCGTCGCACGTAATTAAAAACGCCCTGAATGTCAGAGAGACAGAAAACTATTGCAAGAAAATTGCAGAGACAAAGACACCGCCACCGCAGCAGCCCCTAAGAGACCCCTTCATAGCCTCTGTGGAAGAAGAGCTGATAAAAACCCTGGGCACAAAGGTGCGCATAAACCACGACGGCACCAAGGGCAGGATAGTCCTCGAGTACTACTCGTTGGAAGAGTTAAACAGATTAATCGACATACTGAGGATATAGAATGAAGGCAGCCGTTATTATTCCATCGAGATACGCCTCGACGCGTTTTAGCGGGAAACCTCTTGCCCTGATAAACGGTTTGCCTATGATAAGGCATGTCTATGACGGCGCTAAAAGGGCGTCGCTGCCGGAGGCCGTAATTGTTGCAACAGACGACGAAAGGATTTTCAAGGCGGTAATGGCATTCGGCGGCGAGGCGGTAATGACTGCGGTAGACCACCCAAGTGGCACAGACAGAATCTTTCAGGCCGCCAGTGCCCCGCAATATAATAAATATGATATAATAGTCAACGTTCAGGGGGATGAGCCTCTGATAAGGCCAGATATGATAGACGCCGTGATAGAACTATTAATAAGCGACAGCCGTGCGGGCATTGGGACACTGAAAAAGAGGATAACTGTGCAGAATGAGTTTTTTGACCCGAATATTGTAAAGGTAGTGACAGACAAGGACGGCTTTGCCATGTATTTTTCACGGGCGCCCATACCGTATTACAGGGATTTGATGACAATTACCCGGGACGGTCATATTTTATTTAACGGCAACATGGAGCAGGTGCAGTATTATAAACACATCGGGATTTACAGCTATCGCAAGAATGTTCTTACACGTATGGCTGGTCTGAAAGAAGGCCCTCTTGAGAGGGCGGAGTCGCTTGAGCAGCTGAGGGCGATGGATAACGGGATAAAGATAAAGGTTGGCGAGACAGTCCACGAGACCATAGGGGTTGACTGTCCCGCCGACATAGAGAAGGTTGAAAAATGGCTAAATACATATTCCTGACCGGCGGTGTTGTGTCGTCATTAGGCAAGGGCATCGCAGCCTCATCGATTGGGGCGCTCCTCGAGGGGCGCGGCCTCAGAGTAAATCTCCAGAAACTTGACCCTTATATAAACATAGACCCCGGCACGATGAGCCCATTTCAGCACGGCGAGGTGTTTGTCACAGATGACGGCACGGAGACCGACCTCGACCTCGGGCACTACGAGCGCTTCACACATATACGCACAAACATTTTGAGCAACTACACCTCCGGCAAGATATACTTCAACGTAATAAAAAAAGAGCGCCAGGGGGACTACCTTGGTGAGACAGTCCAGGTAGTGCCGCACATCACTGATGAGATAAAATCTGTTATTAAGGCCCTCAGCCCCGGCGTGGATGTGGTCATAGTGGAGATAGGCGGCACAATTGGAGACATAGAGAGCCTGCCGTTTCTTGAGGCCATAAGGCAGATACGCTTTGATGTAGGCCGGGAAAACGTTATATATATACACCTTACCCTTGTGCCGTATATCAACAGTGCCGGTGAGCTGAAGTCAAAGCCCACGCAGCACAGCGTCAAGGAACTTCGCGCCATAGGCATACAGCCGGACGCCCTGCTGTGCCGCTGCGACAGGCCGCTGCCTGAGGATATGAAAAGAAAAATTGCGCTCCACTGCAACCTCGACTATGGGGCGGTAATAAGCGCCCTCGACGTAAAGACCATATACGAAGTCCCACTTGTGCTCCACGAAGAGGGCCTCGATGAGTTGATTGTAAAGATATTTAACCTGCAAACTAAACCGCCTGACCTCACCGTATGGAAAGAAGTGGTGAGGAGGATAAAAGAACCCGTAAATAAGGTGGTCATCGCAATGGTCGGCAAGTACATAGACTATCAGGACGCGTATAAGAGCCTTGTTGACGCCCTCATCCACGGTGGTATAGCAAATGACGCGGAGATAGTCTTCCAGTGGGTTGACTCAGAGGAGATAGAGCGCGTGGGGCCGAACGCCCTGCTTTCTGAGGTGGATGGCATACTTGTGCCCGGCGGGTTTGGCAACCGTGGTATCGAGGGGAAGATTCAGACTGCCCGATATGCCAGAGAAAAGAAGATTCCCTACTTTGGGATATGCCTCGGTATGCAGTGTGCCGTTATAGAGTTTGCGAGGAATCTATGTTCGCTTCCGACGGCCAACAGCTCTGAGTTTGACGAGGACACCTCTGACGCGGTAATTTATCTGATGGAGCAGTGGTATGATTTCAGAAAGGGACGCGTTGAGAAGCGTACTTGCGAAAGCGCCAAAGGCGGCACGATGAGGCTTGGGGCATACCCGTGTACACTCGTTCCAAACACAAAGGCGTATGCCGCGTACGGGCGCGCCGAAATTGCCGAAAGACACAGGCACAGGTATGAGTTTAATAATAAATACAGGGAGCTGTTTCAATCGAAGGGGCTTATCATAAGCGGTCTGTCTCCCGATGGGGAACTTGTTGAGATAACAGAACTGTCCAACCACCCGTGGTTTTTGGGCTGCCAGTTTCATCCAGAGTTTACCTCGAGGCCGACCGAGCCGCATCCCCTGTTCAGGGCATTTATCGAGGCCGCACTGAAAGAAAAGAATGCACTCTTCCCATATGAGGGTAAACCCCTGCGCCCTGACCCGGAGCAGTAGATGTTACCTCAAGAGGCAATAAACACGGCCATCGATGTGCTTCAGACCGAGGCAGACTCGATTTTGGCCATGAGGCCGCGAATAAATGAAAACTTCCTCGCCGCGGTTGAGCTTATATACGAGAGCAAGGGCAAGACCGTAGTCACAGGCATGGGCAAGTCCGGCCTGATAGGCAAGAAGATAGCGGCCACGCTGGCTTCAACGGGCACTCCGGCGTTTTTTGTCCACCCCGCGGAGGCCGGCCACGGGGATTTGGGGATGATAACGCGCGACGACGTTATCATAGCGATTTCCAACAGCGGCGAGACAAACGAGATAATACAGTTGATACCGTTTTTTAAACGGTTTGGGGTTAGTCTGATCTCTCTCGTTGGTAATATCAACTCCACGCTTGCCAGGGCGGCTATGGTTGTAATAGACATATCAGTGGAGAAGGAGGCCTGCCCGCTTGGCATCGTGCCGACATCGTCAACTACTGCGGCTGCGGCAATGGGCGATGCCATAGCCGTGGTGCTGTTAAAGAAACGTGGATTTAAACAGGATGACTTTGCGTGTTTACATCCCGATGGAAGTCTTGGAAGAAGGCTCCTGATAAAAGTAAAAGACGTTATGATTACAGGCGACGCCCTGCCATACGTGAAGCCGGAGACGAAGCTGATGGACGCGGTAATAGAAATATCATCGAAGCGTCTGGGCCTTGCCCTGGTCACAGACAAAGAAAACCACCTGATAGGCATAGTAACAGACGGCGACCTGAGGCGGGCGCTGCAAGTCTGGGGAGAGCATCTCTACGCCAAAGATGTCGCATCGATAATGACGGTAAATCCCCGCACAATATCAGAAGATGAGCTTGCCGCGAAGGCCCTGTCCATCATGGAAAAGCACTCGATTACATCGCTGGTAGTCATGGATACTGAGTGCCCCGATAGTAATGGCACAGTCAAAGGCATTATCCACATTCACGATATTCTTAAAAAGGGGATAGTGTGAATTGCGGAAAGCAGGGAAAGCAGGGAAAGTGTCAGGTCTTGACATGTGACATAACAACAGGATTAATTCCTGTATAACTCCCTGCACTTGGCCTCACCGTTTGGGTGATACGTGTCGTGGTTAAACAGTAAGCGTTTTAATGACCCCACCCATATATTTGCCGGCAAGGGCATCTCTATCGATATATTGCGGCAGCAGGCGTTGATTGTGTTTGTTTTCCCCCCATAGCATAGTTATAGATCACAAGTGTTGCCCCAATTTTTGTCCCTCGGTATCTTCTTTAAGCTCTGCACGTAGTTTTGGTAAACACTGTGGATATGTTTTTTGTATAAACTGAGGTAAGCTGGAAAAAGTGGACACCAAAATAGAGTAAAATAAGAAACTCAATGGAGGTGTCAGATGGAAAGGATCCCGAATGGGAAGTACACGAAGGAGTTCAGAGAGGAAGCGGCAAAATTAG
>JADFYO010000059.1 GCA_015233015.1 Nitrospirota bacterium
TCCAATTGCCCGATACCTTTGAGACTGATCCCTTCTTCCCTTTGCTCGTCATCATGAACCTCCTTCTTTCGGCTCATTATGACAGCTAACTTTTCTCTTGTAAAGATGCGGTTTTCTTGACGCTTACGGATATATTACATTGGAGGTTACACATGGCGGGCAAAGCAAGAACCGGTTTGAGTTTAAGCCTGCTGTCAGTGCTTTTCCTTGCCTTGCTATGCGGGTGTGCTCAGGACGCCCAACCTTTAAGGGTAGGCACAAACGTATGGCCGGGCTATGAACCGCTGTATTTAGCCAGGGAGTTAAAGCATCTCGATAAAAACATAGTGCTTGCCGAGTATTCCTCAGCTTCGGACGTAATCGGCGGCTTTCGTTATAATGCGATAGACGCGGCTGCTCTCACCCTGGACGAGGCCATCTTATTGGTTCAGGATGGATTGGATGTTACGATTGTCCTTGTTATGGATGTTTCATCGGGGGCAGATGTCATTTTAGGCAGACAGGGATTACATACGCTTGCAGACATCGGGGGTAAGCGTGTCGGCCTTGAGATGACAGCCCTCGGCTCATACTTCTTTACAATTGCAATGGAAAAGACAGGATTAAAACCTTCGGAAGCCGAACTTATCAACCTGCCGGTTGACAGGCACGAAGCAGCCTTTAAAACAGGTATGATAGACGCCGTAGTAACATTTGAACCCGTGAAAACAAAGTTAATCGACGCGGGCGCAAATGTTCTTTTCGACAGTTCCATGGTTTACGGGGCGATAGTAGATGTACTTATCGTCAGCAACGGCTATCTGGGAAAGAGCCCCTCTAATGTAAAGACACTGAATGCCTTGCTTGAAGGCTGGTTCGGCTCTCTCGAATATATGAAAAGAAACCCTCAGGACGCAAATAAGCAAATGTCTGAAAGGGAAGGTATCGGGAAAGAGGAATTTGCCGCCGCGCTAAAAGGGCTGCATATCCCTGACAGAGAGGAAAATCACTCGATGCTCTGCGGCACAAAACCAACGCTCCTACTGACGGCTGACAGCATGAAGAAATTCATGATTGCAAGAAATTTGCTCCCCAAAGATGATATCAATTTAAACAATATGTTTGGCAAATGCCTGACTGACGCCCTGAAAAGATGACAGATAAAGCGAAAAAGACGACGAGTGCCAGCAGATACCCGCGTTTATTGTCTTTGCGTTATGGGATCCCTCTTCTGTTAGTGATAATGACGGGGGTAAGCCTTCTTTATATTAATTACATGGAGAGGCAAAGGGCAATAAAACGGATTCATGAAGTCGTTGTAAGAGAAATGACTGAGCGATCGATTAATTTACAAGCTATTCTGGAACATCTGCTCATGGAAAACCGCATGGATTTAGTACAGGAACAGATAGGTCTGCTCGGCTCTGATATCTATTTGAGGCTGCTATTGCTTGTGGATGAAAATGACAATATTACGGCATCGAGCCGCCGCAAATGGCTTGGCCATAAGGTTGGCGATGTCCTTTCTGAAATTGAAGGGGATGAAAAGCGGTATTTCCTGAGGGACATGGAGACCACACGTACAAATAGAAAGGCAAGCATTACGATGATCGGCAACCATAAGTCCATATATTTTCAATATCCGGTATATTCCAGAATATTCGGTGACAAACAACGTTATTTAAACGTCAAAACTCTTTTTATAGACTACGATTTTGCCAAAAGGATGGATATGGCGTACAGGGCGTTATACTTAAGTACTTTTAACTACTCTGTTTTCATTATCATCATATATATCCTTTTAGGACTGGCCATCCGTCTGATGGTAACGCGAAGGTTAACCAAATTGACCTCGGTTGTTAACAGGGTTACAAGTGGAGACATGGCAGTAAGGGCGGAAATTGGCGGTAAGGACGAAATAACGAATCTCGCCGCCGGTTTAAACACCATGCTCGGAAAAATTATAGAAACCCAGTCTGATTTGCAGAATTCCAAACGTGAATTGTCCGATATGCTGGAAAGCATCGGCGACGGGTTTTTCACGCTGAACAGGGAGTGGCGTTACACCTTTTTAAATACAAACGCAGCGAAAATGATAAAGAGCGAAGTCAAAGACCTTACGGGAAAAATTATTTGGGAGGAATATCCTGAAGCCGTCGGCACACCATACTTTCAAACATACCATCATGTGATGGAAACGGGTGAAGTGACACATTTCGAGGATTACTATCCGGCTCTCGACAGATGGTATGAAGGCACTGTTTATCCCTATCCAGACGGCATTTCTATCTATTTTCGGGATGTTACCCAACGTAAGTGCGCAGATGAGGCGATATTTAAGTTACAGCAGAAACTTTCAAAACATCTTGAACAGACGCTGTTTGCAGTTATAGAATGGGACAGGGAATTCAGGGTACAGTACTGGAATCCCGCCGCAGAGAAGATATTCGGATACACAAGGGAAGAGGCTCAAAACCGGTTTGGCCCGGAGTTGATTATCCCCAAAGGCATTCACGCCGAAATAGATCCTTTATGGAATGCCCTTTTGCGTAAAACCGGCGGGTCTTACAATACGAACGAAAACATCACAAAGGAAGGCAAGACTATTATCTGCGAGTGGTTCAACACGCCTCTTACAGATAACAAGGGCAGCGTAACAGGCGTGATGTCTTTTGCCAACGACATTACCGATAGGAAGAAGATGGAAGTCGAACTCTATGTACTGACCAGAAACCTGCAGCTGCGTGTAAACGAAGAAGTGGAGAAAAACAGACAGAAGGATCAACTCATGTACGAGCAATCCCGCCAGGTATCGATGAGTGAATTGCTGGTCAATATAGCTCACCACTGGAGGCAGCCGCTTGCTTCAGTAGCGCTTTTGGTTCAGGATATCAGGGATGCTTATCTGAATAATGAATTAGACGAGGAATATCTGACAAACAATGTAAAACTCACGATGTCTGAACTGAAGGCGTTATCGGCTATGATAGATAATTTCAGAAACTTCTATATCCAAAAGAAAGAGCTGCGAGAGTTCAACATATCGGCAGAGATAAACGAGGCTGATAGACTAATCTCCGCGTATGTTAAAGAAAAGGGTATTATTATCGATAAAGAATTAGATGAGAGCCTGACTGCATATGGTTATCCGAATGAGTTTGCCCATGTAATTTTAAATATTCTTAACAATGCCATGGACAAATTTGAAAGGATTAATCTTACCGCCGGTATAATCAGGATAAAATTATATAAGCACAACTCACGAAACGTAATAACTATAGCGAATAACGGCGGGGAAATCCCCGACGATATATTAAATAATGTGTTTGATCCATATTTCACCACCAAAGATAAATCCAGGGGAACCGGAATGGGGCTTTATATGGCGAAGATGATAATCGAGAAGAACATGAATGGTTCGATATCTGTAAGAAATATCGATGGATGGTGCGAGTTCAGGATAGAGATATGAGAGAGAAAGGCAATCTGTCCCGTTTATAGAAGAGAATTCTTAACCCGTAACATGTTACAATACGGGGCTATGAATTATGCCGTTGAGCAAGACAACCTTACTAACGATAACTTTATCAGGGACGAATCGCTGGATTTTGGCGGTATCAGGGCGGGCGAGGGCGTAAATTCAATTCACGCTTATCCTGCTATGTTTCATTCTCGTTTAGTAAGGCAGTTGATTGGACGCTACTCCTCAGAGGGTGATTATATCTTAGACCCTTTCATGGGGTCGGGCGTGTCGGCGGTAGAATCTGCCGTAATGGGGCGTAAATTTATAGGCTTCGATATCAATCCCTTGGCTGTTTTAATCGCTAAAGTTCGAACTACCCCTATAAAAAAAGATATTCTAATCGATACTCTTGCAAACATTAATGGACAGTATTACGATATTATGCCAACGCCGCCTGTATTTCCCAATATTAACTTTTGGTTTACACAAGAAAGAATAATGTCTATTTCTAAAATAATAACATCGGTAGATTCAATAGAAAACGAGGACGTACAAAGGTTTTATAAAATAACGTTATCTGAAACCATCAGGGCGGTATCTCAAACAAAACCTAATGAGTTTAAATTAGTCAGGCGTAAAAAACCCTGCCAACTCGACACTATCACATTATTTACAACGAATTCATATAAAAATATAAACTCTCTCGATGATTATTATAAATTAAATAAGGTTGCCCATACCCCTGATATTCAGTGGCTAAATACCCTTACAGAGGCAATACCATTAGAAGATAACAGTATTTCTCTGTTGATTACCTCCCCGCCTTATGGTGATTCTCAAACTACCGTCGCCTACGGACAGTTTTCAAGGCTGTCTCTTCAATGGCTGAATCTTCCTTATGATTCGGACAAGAAATCGTTAGGCTGCAAGCCCGTTGCTATAAACAGCGGAGTTCCTTCTCCCACTTTGTACATTACTCTAAGCGTCGTTTCAAAGCAGGATTTAAATAGGGCAATGCACGTTTTTGCATTCTATTACGACATGTTTCAGTGTTTGAAAAAAATTATATCAAAGATAAAAATAGGCGGACATATAGTGTTTGTGGTGGGCAACAGGACAGTAAAAGGGACTCAGCTTCCAACCGATGTTATAAGCGTAGAGATGCTGGAATCCCTCTATTGCAGTCATATAGAGACGCGAGTGCGTTTGATTGGAAATAAAAGAATGCCTTCCAAAAATTCTCCAACAAATATAACCGGAGAAAAAGCCCCTACGATGAAATATGAATATATAGTAGTTTGCAAAAGGGATAGATGACATACATAGAAATAATAAGAAGATTGAAAGACCTGAAAGAGCAAGGTTATATCGCATCGTTAAGGCGCGGTCCTACGGGCATAGGTTACACGCTAGAGACTAAACTGGGTTTAGGTGAAACAAATATTTCAGTGCCGGACATAGGCGGCAGGGTTGAGTTGAAGGCAACAAGGCGGAATTCGTCGTCGCTGATAACGTTATTTACGTTTAATAGGGCGGTGTGGCAATTGCCGCAAAAAGAAGTAATCGAAACATATGGTTATACTGATGAAAATGGAAGAAAAGCACTTTACTGTACCGTTTGGTCAAAGGCACAAAATTCTCAAGGTTTATCAATTCAAGTTGACAGAGATAATCATCGACTAAAATTGGTACATGGCGGCAATGGCGTAATAGCCTCTTGGGATATTTATGTCTTGGTAAGCAAGCTGATAAGTAAATTGGGTAAGGTGTTGTTTATTACAGCCGACTCCAGAGTTGGTGAAAACAATATCGAGGAGTTCCACTTTAACGAGGCCTGTTTATTGATAGAGCCAACCGCGAGGAGTTTTATAAAAGCGCTTGAGGACTCTGTTGTTTGCGTTGACATAAGAATGCACCTTAAAGAAACCGGCAACGTCAGAAATCATGGAACGGGAATTCGTATCAAAGAATGTGATTTGCCTGTTCTCTTTGAAGTTAAAGAGGACTGTCAGCTACGATAAAGAGTTTTATGAATCGACAATATGGACACCGCTGATACGCATGTTGCCGCTAATAAGTGGATAGTTGCCGTGAGCGTAATGCTTCCAACGCTCATAGAGATTATAGATACGTCCGTCGTAAACGTGTCCTTAGACCACATCAGAGGCTCGCTCTCCGCCGGTATTGACGAGGCCACGTGGACAGTTACCGCTTATCTCGTCTCCAACGCCATAATCATACCCCTTACGGGATGGCTCAGCAGGATGTTCGGCAGGAAGTTCTACCTGATACTTTCCATAGTGATATTCACTGCAAGCTCGTTCCTGTGCGGGTCTGCGTGGAACCTACAAAGTTTGATATTCTTCAGAATCCTTCAGGGAATAGGAGGAGGGGCGCTTCAGCCGCTTTCCCAGTCTATACTTCTGGAGGCATTCCCTCACAAGCAGCGCGGCACGGCTATGGCCCTGTTTGGCGTGGGTATCCTGTTTGGGCCAATTATAGGGCCGCTCATGGGCGGCTGGATAACAGACAACTGGAGCTGGCAGTGGATTTTCTATATAAACATACCCATCGGCATAATCTCGGTACTAATGTGTATGGCCTTCATCTCTGACCCTCATTACATGAAAAAACAAAAGATGAAGATTGATTATATGGGGCTGGCCCTTCTTACGCTGGGCCTTGCCTCGCTGCAGATAGTGCTCGATAAGGGACAACAGGAGGACTGGTTCTCATCGGGATTTATATTCTGGCTTTCCCTTATCTCAGTATGCTCGTTGGCAGCGTTTATTATTGTGGAGTACTTTGCAAAAGACCCAATCGTGCACCTCTCCACGTTTAAAGACAGGTCTTTTAGTACGGGCAGCATTATTGCCTTTTTTGTATTTTTCAACCTGTTTGGAAGCATAGTGCTGCTTCCCATACTCCTGCAGACGCAGCTTGGTTATACCGCTACGCTGGCCGGTCAGGTGCTGGGCCTTGGCGGCATTGCCACATTGATAACGATGCCCATCGTGGCCATTCTCGTAAACAAGGTAAATCCAAAATGGCTTATCGCCACTGGAACCGTCATAGCCGCCTATTCGACTTACCGGCTGTCCCAGTTTAACCTGTATGTAGATTACTTCAACGTCTTTCTGCCACGCGTATTTCTGGGCGTTGGAACGGGGCTGCTCTTTGTACCGCTTACGACTATGACAATGTCCGGAATAAGAAGAGAGGATATGGGCAACGCCTCGGCCATTTATAACCTCCTGAGAAACATTGGCGCCAGCATTGGGGTGGCCTTCGTCACGACTATGATATCGCGCCACTCACAGATTCATCAGTTCCAGCTTACAGACCATCTCACCCCATTTGACAGGAACTACCAGGCAGCCGCAGCAGCCGCCACGAGAGTGCTTGGCTACAAAGGGTTCGATGCCTATGTCTCCAGATATGCCGCCGACAGCTTTATCTATATGAATACGCTGAAACAGTCCTCGATGCTTGCCTTTAACGACACATCCTTTATAATCTTCATCATACTCTTGTCCACCCTCCCCCTTATCCTGCTGATAAAAGGGGGCAGAGGCGCAGGAACGCCGCCGGGTGCGCACTGAATATATTCAGACTTGTCTGGAATGACAAAAATAAGGGAGGCAATTTCTAATGCGATTACCCTGTGGTAATATTTATTTGATTTGTAATATACCGCTGAACTATAATAAAATCATCAGTGTGTAATTGTATAATACACAGCTTATCGAGAAAGGGGTTCCTATGTCTCTGATATTGTCATTGGTTTCAGTCTTGACTCAGGCTATAGCCGTATATATGGCTCTAAGACTGATACAAATCACGCAAAGAAGGTCCGCATGGGTTTTTATTTCTATTGCGATTATTCTGATGATGTTCAGAAGGTTGGAAACTCTCTACATTTCTGCACATGGAGATGGGATTGTAATCCCGATAGGCTTTGAAATAATCGGGCTTATTACGTCAATATTTATGCTTGCCGGGGTTTTCAGGATTAAACCAATTTTCCAATCCATAAAAGAGTCCCACGATAAGATAAAGGAATCCCTCTCAGAAAAAGAGATACTATTAAATGAGTTACGGCAAACAAAACAGCTGCTTGAGACAGTGGCTAACGGAATTACCGAGGAAATAATGCTTATCTCAAACGATTTTGAGATATTATGGGCAAACGATGCCGTAATAAAAAATCATAAAGGCAAAAATAATGGAACATTGGGGATGCACTGCCATAAATTAACACACCATTCCGATATCCCCTGTTGCTCACCAACTGAACCATGTCCAATCGTGGATTGTGAATTAAGCAGACAACCCGCAATTGTTCATCACACACATATTATGGACGACGGTTCAAACGCCTTTGTCGAGATTGTAGTCTATCCTATTCTAAACATCGAAGGCTCGGCGGAAAGGTTTGTCCATGTATCCAGAGATGTTACCCTAAGGGTAAAACAGGAAGAGGAAATACGCAATCTTAACAAAATACTTGAGCAAAAGCTTAAGCAAGAGGTCTATTTACGGGAACAAGAGCGACAGCTGCTCATTCAGCAGTCAAAAATGGCAACTATGGGTGAAATGATAGGCGCTATAGCCCACCAGTGGAGACAGCCGCTGAACGCAATATCGATAATAGCACAGGAGATACATGACGCATATAAATGCAACGAAATGAATGCAGACTACATGAAAGAAACGATTGGCATTATTCTGGGACAAATTGATTTTATGTCAAAAACTATTAACGATTTCAGAAATCTCCTGAATCCATCTAAGACACCGGCGGCCTTCTTTGTGGATGAAACCATAGAAGCAATTTTATTTATGTTCAGAGATATGCTGAGTAAGTCCAATATTGCCATTACATTTGAGAAAGACTGCCTTGTTGAAAAGTGTATGTCAGTAGGGCAGCCAAACGAATTTAAACAAGTTTTACTAATTTTGTTAACCAATTCGAGGGATGCTATATGTTCACATTGGGAGAAAAATCTTTTGGGCAAAGATATTCAAGGCAGAATAACAATTAGTATTTCAAAGCATAACGATAAGGTATTAATAACACATACCGATAACGGCGGCGGTATTTCCGATGACATTATCGATAAGATATTCAACCAGTACTTTACAACCAAACCCGACGAGAAAGGCACAGGCATTGGCTTATATATAGGCAGAACCATCATCGAGGGTATGGGCGGCAGTCTTACAGTCAGAAATGTGGATGGAGGCGCTGAGTTCAGCATTAGTTTGCCATCGGGAGAGCTACAGGTGATTGAGACGCAGCCCCTCCTCTAAGCACACGTACCCCGCTAAAACAGGGAAGAAACAACAAACATTCCTACAAGCGACATAATAATCATTATTATGAGCGTTTTTGGGAGCCTGTCTGTTTTTCTGTGGTGCCTGAGAATGCTTTCAACCATGCCGGCTATAGATATGAGCAAAAGAACGTTTATTGCAATAAACGCGTCTTTTAACAAGTGAATATCCCAGTATGTCCTTGCCTGTCTGTATATCCCGTGCGGGTCAAAGATTGTAAGATGTTCCGGCATTGCATAATACACATACGACCATGCGACGAAGATAACCAGCCAGCACGAAGCTACTACCCAGCTTATGGATTTGACGATAAAATCGGGGCCTTTTCTCTTGTCTATAACGTGGGTCATAGCCAACACCTCCTTTTAGCTAAAGAGGATTACTACTGCTATATAACTATATTATAACACAATAATGGGTTCATCGCAACCTGAGTGTTTGGCAGCGCCGATTATAAATATCCGCACCCAAGCGGCCTGCCAGCGGCTGGGCTGGCTTGGCGGCTGCCCTGGAATAAAGGTTACGCAATAGAGACTTACGAGGCATATCAGGCTATTTTATGCCGCCGAAAAATTTATTATTTTTACCATTGACTTTTTAGCTTTGATAAATGTAACATATAAATGCCCTTTTAAAGGGCTTAGCAAGCAGTAAGGAGTGTTTCAACATGTCATTTGAAGGAAAAGTAAAGTGGTTCAACGTCAGCAAGGGGTATGGTTTTATTAGCAAAAGCGATGGAGAAGATGTATTTGTCCACTATTCGGCTATCAAGACCAGTGGGTTTAAAACGTTAGAGGAAGGACAGATGGTATCCTTTGACGTTGAACACGACAAGAAAGGATTGAGGGCAACTAACGTAGCAATCATAGATTAGTACGCTATGCAATCCAGAAAGGTAAGTAGTTAAAAACGAAAGGGGCTGGTCTTGGGGTTTTGCAGCTCAAGAAGCAGAAATGCGCAGAGCTTTGAGAAACTGTAGTTTCAATCGCTGAATATCAGCAGTTTGACCAGTCCTTTTCAAATTACCTTGTCGATGGTCGTTATGGTATTTTTTTTGTAACCCTCGCTTAATTAATGTCGCCGTTTGAGTTATATTTTGAGTTATAAGTAGCAGCTGTGGCGTTGTCATTACGGCGGCTTATGATTTTTATTGTTTAGCAGGCCGCTAAATTTGCAGGCCACCATATATGTTGCGTTCCCCGTAAGTAAAAACTATTCAACAAGGAGGGTTAATTATTATGAAGAAAAGGTTTTTGGTGTCCCTGTCGTTGTTTTTAGTGCTGGCATTTAGTGTTGGTCTGGCATTGAGTGTTGGCATAGTATCTGCCGAAGGTGAAAAGAAGGCGTCGTCCGCGTCTAAAAAAGGCAGTATTCTCTATGTGTGCAACTGCAGTGATAACTGCACGTGTAATACCGTATCGAAACACCCTGGCAAATGTTCCTGCGGAAAGAAGATGGTTCAAATGCATGTGTTAAAGATTGAGGGCAGCGAGGCAATACTCTGCACATGTGGAAAGGGCTGTTCGTGTAAGCTCAATAAAGATGACCCGGAGAAGTGCGGCTGCGGCAAGCCTGTAAAGAGGGTAAGCATTAAGGGGTTATACGTATGCGGCTGCTCAGATAACTGCGCGTGTAATACCGTATCGAAAAAACCCGGCAAATGCCCATGCGGCACCAAGTTAAAGAAAGTAGAATAGTCTGGAAAGTGGAATAGTCTCCTGATAAATAAAAAAAAGGGGGAAGGGGTTTTTAGTGACTAACCCCCGCCCCCTTTTTTCGTGGGAGTGACTTATTAATCTCATTATGGTGATTATCTCATTATGGTGATGATATCGTGATTAGGAAACGGCTGCAGAAACCACAGCAGTTTCCCGGGAGATATGCCTAATATTGTACCTGTGAGACTATCGTGCCGTTTAATTTGACGACATTCAGATATGAGGTCTTAGTTGCTGCACTGCCACTGGTGCCAGCTGTCCAGACGGTTGTGGTAATATACACATTGCCGTTTACAATTTCGGGCCTTGACGCTTTCGCCCCGTTTAAACTAACTGATACAGGCGTAACACTTTGGCTGAACGGCAGCGATACTATATACAACACGGTCGAAGGACTGGCCGCAGCACTCGATTTGACGACAGCCACGGCAACGAGATAATTGTTGGAGGACGCGTCCTGCCCTATGACGAGCTTCCTGACTATGCCATTTAACGTAATGGACTGCTTTGTGCCAGAGGATGTAATCGCTAATAATTTCGAAGTGGCGTTGACCAGCGTTGTGGCATTATCAACGGCATTAAGCGATGCTATGTAAGAGGTGCCGTCGCTGCCAACGACGAAAGAACTTCCCCCAAAACGAAGCATTTTAGCGGCAAAACCGCCATGGTTGTCAGAATTGCCAAAACTGCCGGTACCGTTGAAGCCGCCGGGGCCGGGAAAGGCATAAACTCCCTCTCCATAGATAAGTAAACCCGCCATTATCACTGCCGCAATGTAAAGTTTTGTCTTCATCATTGATTCTCTCCTTCTAATTCCCATTGATCTCACCAACTTAAAGCCGGTTTGTTATTCTTTAGACACACGCAATCGCATAAAGGTTCAATGGGGTTATCGATATATTCGAATATATTATATTACGGGCACTAATATGGGAGAGTGCAGAGGTTGAAACTGCAGAAGCTAAAATGGTTCTGGAAACGAGCGAAGCTTCGGAACCATTTCATGCAATTGTATCATTCGATGTATTGCGCGGCATACTATGCGGTTATGTGTAGCGAGCTGGATGAATTTTGATTTGTGTTGGAGCCGCTGGACTGTGACGATGATTGTACCTGAGGTGCGCTGGATTTCTTATGGTGGTGACCGTGTGCATGTTTGCCGCTTTGTGCCTGCTGTATCTGTTGGGCTGCTAATTGGCTGGACTGACTGCTTACTGACGATACCATTTTAGTTACCTCCATTTTTCATTGAACTAATCGTACTCTTAGTTAATATGTACTTGCATATATTGTGCCAACCGGAGTGCCGAAGCCGCCAACGAGCGGCAGCCCAAATTCAATAGATAAAGCGTATGCGAGAAACAGGGGTGAAGGGGGATTATCCCCCTTCGTCTTTAATCAGTAGGAAAAAAATTCCTATTGCGGAATAATTTTCCTGATTTTGATATTTCCTGAAGCAGCGAATACTTGTTTTTTCAGGCCGGTTTTATCTACAATCTATTATCATGTTTCCCGTGGCAAGGCCGAGAAGGCTCAGATATAATCCCGTTCTCAGGGAGATGGTGAGGGAGACCGCGCTCTCTGTGGCCGATCTTATTTATCCTCTTTTTGTTACCTTTGGTGCAAACATCAAAAAACCGATTGAATCCATGCCGGGGTGTTTTAACGAATCGATTGATGTGATAGCTCAATCGGCAAGGGAAATACACGCACTAGGAATTCCGGCGGTTATCCTTTTTGGTCTTCCTCTGCACAAGGATGAAAAGGCCTCCGGGGCATATGACCCCGACGGGGTCGTTCAGCGCGCGGTTAAAGAGATAAAAAACGCCGTACCAGAGTTACTTGTCATTACCGACGTATGCCTGTGCGAGTACACAAGCCACGGCCATTGCGGTATTTTGCAAAACGGGCAAATTCTCAACGACCCAACCCTCGAGCTGCTCGCCCAAACGGCCGTTTCACATGTGCGCGCGGGGGCAGATATGCCTGCGCCTTCGGACATGATGGACGGACGCGTGATGGCAATAAGACGCGCCCTTGATTCGGAGGGATTTTCCTCCATACCAATTATGAGCTATGCGGTTAAGTACGCCTCCGCGTTTTACGGGCCGTTCAGAGAGGCCGTTGCTTCGGCACCCGCCTCCGGCGACAGAAAATCTCATCAAATGGACCCGGCAAACCGCCGTGAGGCCATAAAAGAAGCCGCTTTTGACATCGAAGAAGGGGCGGATATTCTCATGGTAAAGCCCGCCCTCTCTTATCTCGATATAATATCAGACGTAAAACACGCGTTTAACTGCCCGGTTGCCGCCTATAATGTCTCCGGCGAATACGCGATGGTTGCCGCGGGGGCAAGTCGTGGCTGGATTGACTATGAAAAGGTGATGATGGAAATCCTGATTTCGATAAAACGAGCAGGGGCGGATTTAATTCTCACATATCACGCAAAAGACGCCGCCAAAATACTCAATCGATAAGCCGCCTGCGCAGCCTCTTCAGGGCAACGTACCCACAGAGCGTAATAAACGCGGCAATATAAAGCACGTCAAACAATAACGCCGCGCTGAGCTGCCTCATACACATGGCGCGCGCCAGCCTGACGGGGTGAGTAAGCG
The DNA here is from genome assembly GCA_015233015.1 of Nitrospirota bacterium. Classification (GTDB taxonomy): domain Bacteria; phylum Nitrospirota; class Thermodesulfovibrionia; order Thermodesulfovibrionales; family Magnetobacteriaceae; genus Magnetominusculus. The sequence goes on from JADFYO010000059.1 coordinate 13,113, forward strand.
GCAGTGCCTCAGCCAAATATTTTAACGCATCAGGCAGCTCCTCTAAAGGATATACCACGCCGGACAGGAAAAACATCGGCGAGAGAAACCCCGTAAAATAAAAATTAAAAAAACTTATCGTCTTCACATACGACGTTACCACAAGCGACAGCGACGCAAACATCAGCCCTGTAATGAACCCTATAAACGGTGCTATCAGCCCGCCGGGAAGCGGTATAATCCCAAACGGCACTGTGACAGCCACTACCGCAAATGCAAAGAAAAACCCCTTCGTCCCAGCCCACAGCATCTCCCCTATTATCAGATTGTTAACGGTTATGGGCGCTGCCAGCATCCCGTCATAGACCTTGTGGAACTCCAGATTGATAAACGTCCCAAACGTACACTCAAAAGACGCCGTCATCATCGCCGTCGTAACAGGAAGCCCCATGGCAAGAAACGTGACATACGGCACACTGCCGAATGCCGGCACGTACCTGCCTAATCCAAGCCCTATGCCCGCCAGAAATATCAGCGGCTCCAGAAACGGCGGCAGCCCGTTGCTCAACAGGTTGCTGCGGTAAACGCGCATATGGCGGTACCAGACTGAGTATAGCCTCATAGCTAAGGAAGGATAGCTATCCCGCGTCGTCAAGCGCCCTCCCTGTGGTCTTGATAAACAGGTCTTCGAGATTAGCCGCCCTGAGGAAATAATCCCCCGGCTTAAGCCGAGAGGCAATTTCATTCAGTGCCTCGATGTTACTGCTGTATATGTGCAGGGTCTCTGTTGAGAGGTCTGCCCTTATTGCCGGGGAATTCAGGCAATCAAATATTTTATCGGTGCTGTCTTTGTTTACGATATCGAGGACATATTTCTCTATACTTTTTGCGAGAAGCTCCCGCGGCTGTCCTTCTATGATCATCTGCCCCTTGTGCATTATAATAAGGTTATCGCAAAGTTGAAATGCCTCTTCCATGTAGTGCGTGGTAAGGAGCATGGTGATACCGCTTTTTTTCATCAGCCTGAGTTTATCCCATATCATATGGCGCACCTGAGGGTCGAGGCCGGTCGTGGGTTCGTCAAGTATGAGGATTTTCGGGTTATTAAGGAGGGCGCGGGCTATTATCAGCCGCCGTTTCATCCCGCCGGAGAGTTCCCTTATCTTTGAGCGCTTCTTGTCTGTCAGCTCCATCGTTTCAATAAGATGTCCGATTGCAATTTCGGCGGCAGAGCCGGTGAGGCCGTAGAACTTTGCAAACAACGACAGGTTCTGGTAAACATTAAGCTCGCCGTCGAGATTGTCGTCCTGCGGGACGACGCCAAGCAGGTGCCTGACATTAAGCGGATTATACTGCGGGTCAAACCCGAGGACATTAATTACACCCTCAGGGGAGGCGTCTCTTTCCGCCTTCCCATAAACCATCTTCATCATTGTAGTCTTGCCGGCGCCGTTTGGGCCAAGCAGACCAAAACACTCGGCCTGTTTTACGGTAAACGACAGGCCGTTTACCGCCCTGGTCTTGCCGAACGATTTATATACGCTTCTAACGGTTATGGCAGAGGGCTGCATCGATTTAATAATAATTCCATTGCTGATTTTTCTTTTTCAGATATGCCGGCAAGTATTTCAGACGCCTGGTTTATATACGTAACGTCCTGAGTATCTCCGGCTTTATCCAGCAATGTTGAAACGTCTGTCCATAAAACCGCCGTTTCGGCGAATATCTTATATGCCTCATCTATTTCCATTATTGCTGTCAGGTTGAAGGCTTCCTTTAAAAAATCCCTGTATAAATTTCTGAATAGCGCGCCGCCGGTTCCCCCTCTTTCCATAAGAGTTGCGGTTGTTTTAAAATCTCTTTTAATATGTTTGCTGTTTTTAAACCATTTTTTGATTTCATCACTCGCCTTTAATATCCCTTTATACCCGATATTCTTTATTGGCGGGTTCAGATAATCTGCCGCGTTATTTCTTATCGCCGTCATAACGGCTTCCTTAATGTTGCAGCCTTTATTTAAAGCCTGAATTGTATAGCTTAAATTTTTTGAAGACATAGGGCCTTTTTCATTTCGCGCCAGCTCGAGACTTTTTAACGATGTCCTCGCTTTTGTGCCCTGCGAAGTGGTGTCCACCAGATAAGCGAAGTTCTCGTCATATCCATACATTGCCACGTAGTGACATGCAAAGTGCATTTTCCTCGAGAAATAATCCAAATGATAACAATCGAGCTTAAGACCAACGGCAATATTCCTGTCAATATTGTTTTTGACCGTTTCCCATGCCTTTTTAGTCGATGCGGTTTCCCCGGCTTTCAGCGTTAGATTCAAATTTGCGGCAATGTTCTGAGTGATTGCCTCTGGTTTAATTCTCCCGCCAATAAATGGGCAATCCATTGTCTTCATATTCCAGAATATAAAGCCCAATCCCTGCCCTAAGCCAAAAAGCATCGGCTCGGAAAAATCCAGCCCAGACTGATTGATAATAAGCGAACCCGTTGCGGTAGTCTCACAGTGCTGCCCGTGAAAAGGTTTAAAATCAGCGATTATGTGTGCCATACGAGTAACATATTATACGATAGACGGCTTTGTCAAGCAAGACCAACATACGCCAGATACCCTGCCTCATCCCGCATTTTTTTTGCCAAAGCAATATTTATCTTGACAAACATTTTTTTATTGTGATAGAGTTAGCATTGTGGCGGATATGGGCGCCATAGAACGTGCTTTTAGCGGCGGTTATGAAAGAAATAGGATATATTGAGGTTGCCAATTTATGGTAGAGTTTAACGGTGTTTGGTTTATTGTTCTGGTTGCCAACTTTCTGATACTTCTTCTGCTATTAAACGCTATTCTGTTTAAGCCGTTGCTCAGGATGATAAAAGAGCGGCAAAAGATAAGGACCGCCTCGCTTAACGAGGCCAATGCCCTTATAGAGAAAAAAGATCAGGCGCTTCTGCAGTTAAAAAGTGAAATGGCGGCAGCACAGCTAAAGGCCAAAGAGCAATACGCAAAGATAAAACAGGAAGGTCTCAACGCGCAGCACGAGCTTGTCAAGAAGAGTCAGGACGAGGCTATGAAGAGGCTCAACGGTGCCCTTGCGGAGATTTCCAAAGAGGTTGACAAGGCGACAGCGGTCATTAAGAATGATTTAGAGAAATATTCCGATGAAATTGTCGTTAAACTTACGCATGGATATGTCAAAACAAACTAAGACATTTATAATTATGCTGATAATGGCCGTCTTAGTGCCGATGGCCTTGCAGGCGATGTCCGGGGCGGCGTATGCCGAAGAGGAGGGCGCGCATCATGGGACGACATTAAGCCAGTGGTTTTGGCTTGTCGTTAATTTCCTTATTTTGGTCGGCGTTTTGGGATTTTTTCTGAAAAAACCGGTCATTAAGTATTTTAAAGAAAGGACGGAGCTGCTTGAGAATGCCTTAAACGAAGCGAAGGAAGCGAGGGTGCTTGCCGAAAGGGCGCTTAAAGAGATAGAGCAGAAGCTGAAACTCAAAGACGAAGAGATAAAGAAAATAATCGAAGCGGCAACCCTGGCCGCGGAGGCAGACCGTGATAAGCTCATTGCCGAAGGCAAAGAGGCTGCGGCCGAAATAGATCGGCTCTCCAGGGAAAACATAGACTATGAGCTGAAGAAGGCGAAGGATTTAATAAGACAAAAGGCGGCCGAGGCGGTTGTAGAGCTGGCAGCGGAGAAAATGAGGAAATCTGTGAACGACAACATAGCAGGCATGCTCATAAGCGATTCCATATCGAAAATAGGCCAGAAAATGGATGCAATAAATTGAAAATAAGCGGGAAATTGGCCGTCAGATATGCCAAGTCACTATATGCCTCGGTGAGCATAGACAAGCTTGAGGCAGTCATCGACGAGTTATCGGCTGTTGACCGGCTCGTGTGTGAGAAAAAACACATGACGGTCATATTCATAAGCCCGTTCTTTAGCTGTGAGGACAAAATGAAGGCATTAGAGGTCATCGCCGGTAAGCTCTCCCTTATGGATATTACAAAAAGATTCATTGGCACGCTGACAAAATCGCGGGCAATTAAGGGCCTCTCGCAGATTATAACAATATTGACAGCCTTATATCGGGACGGGATGAAAACGGCAAATGCCGTCGTGTCATCCCCCATAGCACTAACCAAAGAGCAGACGGCTGAGCTGAAAAAGGCTCTTAGTTTGCGACTGAACAGAGACGTAACTATAGAAAACATAATAGACCCGGCCCTTATAGGCGGCCTTATCGCCAAAGTGGGGAATCTGGTCATAGATAACAGCATAAAGGGCCAATTGAGGCTTTTAACAGAAGCGCTCACAAAGGAGTGAATAAATGGAAATAAAGTCTGAAGAGATATGTGATTTAATCAAAAAGGGCATTGAGGGTTTCGACGAGAAGATAGATGTAAGCGAAATCGGCACGGTGCTAAGCGTAGGCGATGGAATTGCCAAGATCTATGGCCTCGATAACGTAATGTCAGGCGAGTTGCTGGAATTTCCAAACGATTTGGTCGGGATGGCTCTGAACCTTGAAGAGGATGCCGTTGGTGCGGTTTTGTTTGGCGAGTCTGAGCTTATCAGCGAGAAATCTATCGTTAAGCGTACCGGGAAGATTATGGAAGTCCCCGTTGGCGAGGCGCTGCTTGGCAGGGTAGTAAACGCAATCGGCATACCGATAGACGGTAAAGGCCCGATAGATACGCCACACAGAAGAAAGGTCGATATAATAGCCCCCGGCATAGTTGACAGGCAGCCGGTTAACGAGCCGCTTCAGACCGGACTAAAGGCAATAGACAGCATGGTCCCTATCGGCAGGGGACAAAGAGAGTTGATAATAGGCGACCGCCAGACGGGAAAGACCGCGGTGGCCGTTGACGCTATAATTAATCAAAAGGGCGGCGATGTGTTTTGTATATACGTAGCCGTAGGACAAAAACTCTCAAACGTGGTGCGCGTGGTAAAGACACTTGAAGAGCACGGCGCAATGGCACATACAATAGTGGTATGCTCGGCGGCCAGCGAACCGGCCCCGCTTCAGTACCTTGCCCCATACACAGGGTGTGCGATGGGGGAGTTTTTCAGGGACTCAGGCAGACATGCACTCATTATATATGACGATCTAAGCAAACAAGCTGCCGCGTACAGGCAGCTGTCCCTGTTGCTAAGGCGTCCGCCAGGCCGTGAGGCGTATCCTGGCGACGTGTTTTTCCTTCACTCGAGACTGCTCGAGAGGGCGTCCAAGATGTCAAAGGAAAAGGGAGGCGGTTCATTGACAGCCCTTCCTATTATCGAAACGCAGGCAGGCGACGTCTCTGCCTATATTCCTACGAACGTTATATCGATAACCGACGGTCAGATATATCTTGAGCCTGATCTATTTTACGCCGGTATAAGGCCGGCCATCAATGTCGGGCTTTCGGTAAGCCGTGTCGGAAGTGCCGCCCAGACGAAGGCCATGAAGCAGGTCGCGGGGACGCTCAGGTTAAGCCTTGCCCAGTTTAGAGAACTTGCCGCTTTTGCGCAGTTTGGAACTGATTTGGATAAGTCGACATTGGCCATGATCTCCCGTGGTAAGCGCATGGTAGAACTGCTCAAGCAGTCCCAGTATGTACCTATGCCAATTGCCGAGCAGGTGCTTGTCCTGTACGCGGGAAGCGAGGGGTTTCTTGACGATGTGCCCGTAGAAAAGGTGGTGACGTTTGAGAAGGCTCTATTGGCGTTTGCAAAGGCTAAAAAGGCTGACCTTTTAAAGGAAATTACAGATAAGAAGGCCCTTGACGACGTGTTGAAACAAAAGCTGAGTGCGGCTTTAGACGAATTTAAGATTGAGTTTGCGAAAGCGGTATAGATGCCAAGCCTGAGAGATATAAGAAACCGTATAACATCGGTTACAAATACCGGCAAGATAACCAGGGCTATGCAGATGATATCTGCGGCCAAGTTGAGAAAGGCCCAGAGCGCCATGCTCGCGGCCCGTCCATATTCCAATAAAATCTTCGAGCTGCTCTCTCATATGTCTTCGGCAGTTGACAGAGAGGCGTATCCGCTTTTGAATCTGAGGGAGAGAAAGGTCGTAGAGATGATTGTGCTTACCTCAGACAAGGGCCTATGCGGCGCGTTTAACACCAACGTGCTGAAAGAGACGGCCAGGGCGATGCGGGAACTGAAAGACAGCTCAATACAGATGTCTATAGTGGCCGTGGGTAAAAAGGCAAGGGACTATTTCCACCGCTTTGGAGTGCCAGTCAGAAAGACATACATAGACTTCTATAAGACCGTTAAATACGAAGACGTTCAGGAAATTGCCACTGAGATAATCGACAGCTATACTAACGGCACGATAGACGAGCTGATCATAATATATAATGAGTTTAAGTCCGTAATGCTTCAAACGCCAAAAAGGGCGAGGCTGCTGCCGGTTGAGCCTCAATCGACGGGAGAACCAGACGACGGTGTATTGGATAAATTCATATTTGAGCCTTCAGAGGCCGAAATACTAAACAACTTATTGCCGAAATATGTGGAAAACCAGATATTCAGGGCGATCTTAGAGTCTCGTGTCTCCGAGGAGGCCGCGAGAATGATAGCCATGGAAGGCGCTAATAAAAATACGAAGGAACTTCTGGAGAAACTTACGCTCCAGTACAATAAGGCCAGGCAGGCAACCATTACCACAGAGCTGATGGACATCGTAGGCGGGGCCGAGGCACTGAGCCAATGACAAAGAAAATAATACTGACAGAGGAGGTCTGAATAGATGAAAACAGGGAAAGTTGCGCAGGTAATAGGGGCGGTAGTTGACGTTGCCTTTGAAGGAGATCTCCCTGCGATATTAAATGCCCTAAAAATAGAAACCCCAGGTGACCCGGCCAATGACATACCGCCGATAAGGCTGACCCTCGAGACGGCTTCGCATATTGGAGACGGCATGGTAAGGACAATCGCCATGTCATCCACAGACGGTCTCGTCAGGGGTATGTCCGTTGTAGATACCGGTAAGCCTATATCCATACCCGTAGGCAACGAAACCCTTGGCAGGATTATAAACGTCATCGGCGAGCCAAGCGACAATAAAGGTCCGGTAAACGCGTCCGAATACTGGTCAATTCACAGGGAAGCCCCCGCATTTGTCGAACAGGAACCAACCACACAGGTCTTTGAGACAGGAGTTAAGGTGTTCGACCTGATGATTCCCTTCGTAAGAGGCGGAAAGATTGGTATGTTTGGCGGCGCCGGAGTTGGCAAGACGGTTATCATAATGGAGATGATCAACAATATCGCCATGGTGCACGGCGGCGTGTCAGTATTTGCCGGCGTTGGCGAAAGGACGAGGGAAGGAAACGACCTCTATAATGAAATGTGCGACTCAGGGGTTATAAACAAGGCTGCCCTCATATACGGCCAGATGAACGAACCCCCCGGCGCAAGACTTCGCGTGGCGCTGACTGCCCTTACCACATCGGAGTATTTCAGGGAACAGGGACAGGATGTGCTCCTGTTCATTGACAATATATTCAGATTTACGCTTGCGGGCGCAGAGGTATCGGCGCTGCTTGGCAGAATGCCGTCTGCCGTTGGTTATCAGCCAAACCTCGCCACTGATATGGGCGAGCTGCAAGAGAGAATTACGACGACAAAGAAGGGTTCGATTACGTCCATGCAGGCCATCTACGTGCCTGCCGATGACCTTACAGACCCGGCGGTTGCCACGGCCTTTACGCATCTGGACGCTACTGTCGTTCTATCGAGGAAAATATCTGAGCTTGGCATATATCCGGCCGTTGACCCGCTGGATTCTACGTCAAGGATTTTAAACCCGCTGATAATCGGCGACGAGCACTACAATACATCGAGAAAGGTGCAGATGGTGCTCCAAAGATACAAGGAACTGCAGGACATCATTGCCATATTGGGAATGGAGGAACTTTCGGAGGACGATAAAATAACCGTCGCGCGCGCACGTAAGGTTCAGCGTTTTCTGAGCCAGCCGTTTCATGTTGCCGAGAAATTCACCGGTATGCAGGGCAAGTACGTCAAACTTGCAGACACGATAAAGGGATTTAACGCCATAGCGGACGGCAAGTACGACGACATGCCGGAGCAGGCATTCTACATGGTAGGCACAATCGAAGAGGCCGAGGACAAGGCCAGAACGCTTGGCTGGCAGAGATAATGGCCGATAAACTTACGCTTGAGATAATAACCCCTGAGGGGTTTTCTTTCACTGAGACAGTAGATGAACTCACTGCCCCCGGTACGCTGGGGGAGTTTGGGGTGCTGCCCGGACACACCGGTTTTATGACCACACTGGACAGCGGCCCGATAACGTATAGAATTGGCAGCACATCGAAGACAATTACAGTAACATCCGCCTATGCCCAGGTCATCGATGACCATGTGCTGATTTTAGCCGACAGCGCCGAAATAAAAGAATAGGGGTTATGGCATAAAAAAACCGGAGTTATTGGTACCGGCAGGTTCGATGGAGAAACTTCGGGCGGCACTGCACTATGGAGCGGACGCCGTTTATCTGGGACTCACCAACTTCAGTCTTCGCGCAAAGGCCGGTAATTTCACTATCGATACCCTCAAAGACGCCCTTTTTGTCGTTGCTGCCGCCGGTAAAAAGGCATACGTAACCATAAACATATTCCCGCATAACGCCGACATCGCACCGATTGAACAACACATCCTTGCCCTGAAAGAGTTACGCCCCGACGCGGCAATAGTCTCCGACATCGGCGTATTCGACATGATAAGGACACTCGCCCCCGACATCCCCATACATATCAGCACACAGGCGAATATAACGAACTATCGTGCTGCCCGCGCGTGGGAGCGTCTCGGTGCAAAGAGGCTCGTCCTTTCAAGGGAACTGTCAATCGAAGAAATAAGGAAAATCAGAGATGCCGTAACGCTGGAGCTTGAGTGTTTTGTTCACGGCTCGATATGTATATCATATTCGGGCAGGTGTTACCTGAGCAGTTTTCTGGCAGACAGGGGAGCAAACAAGGGTCTGTGTACGAACTCATGCAGGTGGAGCTATCAGTTGATGGAGGAGAAGCGTCCGGGTGAGTATATGCCGGTATATGAAAACGACAGGGGGGCGTATATATTAAGCCCTCGAGACCTCTGCATGGTGGAGCATCTCGATAAACTGGCCGAAGCGGGTGTTGACAGCTTTAAAATTGAAGGCAGGACAAAAGGTGTAAACTATGTCTCCGGCGTGACGAAGATATACAGAGAGGCCATAGACGCCCTCGCGTCAGCAAATCCCTATAAAATAGATACCCCGTGGCTTAAGGAACTTGAGATGATTTCAAACAGGGGATTCACAACGGGCATGTACATGGGGCGGCACCCCGACGCCGATTACAGCTATGATGAGACACACGCGCCAGCCGGTTACGCTATTGCAGGGGTTGTCAAGGCCGTCAGAGGCAGCACAGCAACTGTGCTCCTAAAAGGTAATTTAGCAGTATGCGACGAGATTTTCTTTCTCTCTTCCGGCATAGATAACGGCTCATACATAATAAAAGCACTCAGGGACGCCGAAGGCGAGCCTCTCTCAATCGCCCGCAACGAAGACATAGTATTTATGGAGGTCCCCGAAGGGGTAAAGAAAAACGACATTATAAGGCGGCGTATTTGAAAGGGTAATTACCAAACGAGGCAAAACTATCCTGAGTCTCTTCAGGCGAATGGGTATTACTTAACCAGACCTGTAAGTTTGGCAATGAGAACAATGGCATCCTTATTGGTTAGGAGCATGACGAAGAGAAGGATTAGAAAATATATCCTCATCTTCCAGTCCTGAGCAGTTAATCTCTCGTTTAACCGTCCTTCAACGGCGGTAATTCTCTCAATAAGATGTCCTTCAACGTAAGCGTCTAAATAACCCCACCCATATATTTGACGTCAAGGGCATCCCTATCGACAGATTGCGGGAGCAGGGATTTGTAATCGTCTTCAGTCTTGGAATATGGCAGTCGTTCAAAGATATAGCGTAAGTATTTATAAGGCTCCAGCCCGTTTGACTTGG
>JADFYO010000005.1 GCA_015233015.1 Nitrospirota bacterium
GCTCTGACACCTTCTCTGTAAGCTCTTTATTCTTATCAGTTATTTGCTCCATTCCCTTCATTTGTATAGTTATACAATCTATATTTGCTTTTGTCAACAACTTTTTTTGTATGTGTCATTTTTTATGCGTGAACGGTTACAAAATATCGGACTATTACGCCGGTGCCGGCGGCGTCTGGCAAAGCGGTATATATAGCGTAACATACGGTGGCGGCAGCGCAGGCAGCATTAGCATTGACACAAGAAATTTAAGCCTTACTAATGCCGGCATTATTAGTAATTCTGCACTAAAGGGCAGCTCCGGCAATGCCGGCAATACCATGATACAGGTATCGAATTCCACTGATATCTCAGACTATTACGCCGGTGCCGGCGGCGTCTGGCAAAGCGGTATATATAGTGTAACATACGGTGGCGGCAGTGCTGGCAGTATCGGCATTGTCACAACTGATTTAAGTCTTACGAATACCGGCGTCATCAGCACTTCGGCACTAAAAGGCAGCTCCGGCAACGCCGGCAATATCGACATAAAGGCCTCCGGTTCCACTAATATATCAGGCTATTACATTGGCGGCGATACCATTTATCAAAGCGGTATATATAGCGTAACATACGGTGGCGGCAGCGCAGGCAGTATTAACGTTGACACAAGAAATTTAAGTCTTACCAATGCCGGCATTATTAGTAATTCTGCATGGGTGGGCAGTACCGGCAATGCAGGTAACATCAATATAAAGGCGGCAGACGCTATCGAGATATCAGACTATTATGCCGGCCTGGACGGCGTTTATCCAAGCGGTATATACAGCCTGACATATGGTGGCGGCAACGCCGGAGGTATTAATATTGAAACAACAAATTTAAGCCTCGCCAATGCCGGTATGGTAAGCACTTCTGCACTAAAGGGCAGTTCCGGCAATGCCGGCAATATCGACATAATGGCGTCAGATTCAATTTATATATCAGGTTATTACGCCGGTTCCGACGGCGTCTGGCAAAGCGGTATCTATAGTGTAATATACGAAAAAGGCAGCGCGGGCAGCATTAATATCGAGACAAAGAATTTAAGGCTTGCCAATGCCGCCATCATTAGTACTTCAACACTAGGCGGGAGCTATGGGAATGCCGGCAATATTACGGTAAAGGCATCGGACGCTATCGATATATCAGGCTATTACGCCGACGCAGATATTCTTTATTCGAGCGGTATATATAGTGTAACATACGGTGTCGGCAGCGCCGGCAGCATTAATATTGAGACAAACAATTTAAATCTTTCCGATACCGGCAGGATTAGTACCTCGGCAAGACCGGGAAGCTCCGGCAACGGGGGCAATATTACGATAAGGGCATTTGATTCTATCGATATATCGGACTATTTCGATACCGGTCAAATAGTTTACTCAAGCGGTGTTTATAGTGAAACATATGGAGGCGGCAACGCCGGCGATATAAATGTTATGACGAACAATCTAAGTCTGGCCAATGCCGGTAAAATAAGCACCTCGGCAGACTCGACTACCGGCAGCGCTGGCAACATTAAGATTAAAGCGGATGCCCTGCTTCAGATGAGTGGTGGAGATATAGCGACATCCTCGAAATATACAACTGGCGGCAACATCGATATAATCGCTGCTGACGTGCGCCTTTACAACGAAAGCGGCATAACCTCAAACGTAAGCAAGGGAAAGGACAAGGGCGGCAGCATTACGATTTCAGCTGCCACGCTCTGCGTCCTTGACGATAGTGCAATCTCCGCAGATGCCGACATCGGATATGGCGGTGATATTACAATAAATGCCGGCACCGTGTTTATGTGGAATTTAGATAGAGCGCTGCACGCATCCTCGGCAATTTCCGGGCAAAGCGGGACAATTACTATACACTCACCCCTTACGGACCTCTCCGGCTCTATGGTTGCTTTGACCCCAAGGTATCTCAACGCCGACAGACTACTTCCCGAAAGCTGTCAGGCCAGGAGAAGAAGTAAAGGCTCATTTGTAATCAGAGGACTGGGAAATCTCTCCCCACGCAACAGCATGTTTTCGTTTTGATAACAGTCATTTTACACGTCATTATATGCCCTTATACTATGCAATGTCAGCGTTGAGCTTCTCTTAGTTCGTTCCCCTGATAAGTTGACAAGATTTTCTTAATGTGATACTGTAAAGGCATGAGTTTGATAACGATACCAAGGGTGTTAAGATAGAAGTTGGGAGAAGACGGCGTTGACGCGTTGCTTGCCGTATTCGGCGAAGTAAGCATCAACACACGCACTGATTTAGCAGCCAAGTCCGACATAAAGGAAATGGCGACAAAAGACGACATAAAGGCTCTCCGCCAGGAAATAACGACAAAGTCTGACCTTGAAACCGTGGAATCTGCACTTGAGCTGAAGATATCCGAATCCAAAACAGATTCCATCAAGCTGTGTTGCTCAAATTCTTTTTAGTTAAATAAGTCCTCCACCGCCGCAGCGTACAAGTGATTAAGCCCGCTGAGCCAGATTGACCGATGTGCCTGCTTTATGATACAATTATTGTAAGCGAGGACGATAAATTCATGAATAAAGTGGTTCGTGCGGCGATGTTAATATTGCTGTTTTCTGCGATTGTCCCTTTTCGGGCATATGCGCAAGACTCGTCTTTCACCCAGCAAGACAGAGACAGGCTGACCCGCCTTGAAGAAGGTTTAAAGGCTACCAATCAGCGCATGGACGACGGGTTTAAGGCCCTCAACCAGCGCATTGACGATGTTAACCGTCGTATGGACGACGTAAACCATCGTATGGACGATGTTAACCGTCACATGGACGACGGGTTTAACGCTTTAAATCGCCGGATAAGCGACTTATACGGGCTTATGTATGTACTGATTGGCGGGATGCTTACATTAGTGGGTTTTGTATTATGGGACAGACGTACCACGCTTGCCCCGGTTGTCAGAAAAAACAGGGAACTTGAAGAGCGGGGTGATAAAATCGAACGGGTATTAAAAGAACTCGCCCTAAAAGATCCCAACGTAGCCGAGACCCTGAAACACGTCGGCCTTTAAAGTGTTACGCCTGCTGCCGCTTTATCGTAGTTGATTTTCGGCAACACAGCGCGTTCAATGCTCCTTGCAAACAGCCCTCGATATTGGATAAAATAGTGCCAGAATATTATGCAGCGTTCAGGTGCACTAAAGAGTTTTATCGAGAAGGCGGCGGGCGTGCCCATCGACCTTACTATCACTGATAATTCTAAGAGCATGTTATCTCTCAGGCATGGTCATAAGGGGGATGTGCATGTCCGCATTCATCGTATGTTTTTAGACGCCGGGGCCGCCGTAATCCAAGAGATTGCGAATTTTATCAAAAACCGGAGGAACAAGACCCCGCTTACCCGGGAGTTTATCAGGGAGAACCATAGCGCCATCGAAATACCTCCCAAAAGACGCGCCGTTACCAGCTCTGAGGGGAAATATCATAATCTCAAACTCATTTACGAGGCCATCAACGAAGAGTATTTTAACGGTCAGCTCGCCCTTGACATCACCTGGGGCAGGAGGCAGACAAAGACCGTTTACCGAAAGAGACGGCTTGGCAGCTATGACAGTACAGGCAGTCTGATACGAATACATCCCGCTCTCGATAAGTCTAACGTGCCGCGATATTTCATCGAATACGTGGTATATCACGAAATGCTGCACGCAGCCCTCGGCATTCAAGTGAAAAATGGCAGACGCTCTATCCACGGCAGAGAGTTTAAACGCAGGGAACGGCTATTCAGGGATTTCGACAGGGCGGATGAATTTCTGAAATATAAGCTCTGATTATAAATGAATGGCGTGAACGGGGCAGTTTTCCTCGGCGGCCTCGCAGCACCCGGCGTAGTCACAGGCGTCAGGGTCTATGACCTGCGATTTGCCGATGGCCTCATCGACAAAAAAGACCGCCGGGCATATCTCCTCGCACCTTCCGCACCCTATACATGTATCTTCGTCAACCTCTACGTGCATGATGTTTAATATAGCATAAACAGGGGATTGCCCGCTCAGGTTTTTTTCGGGCAATCCACGATACTGTGCAGTTTTGAGTTCACAATTTTAACAGGGTCTTGCCCTGCACGCGCCACATGAAGTTTATATCGACCATATGCGTCCGTAATAGCGTGGAATTTTTAAGTAGGTCAGCGCGTTGCTTGAGACGTTTTTAAGGTTATCAAGCCCGTGCAGTTCCTCTGTGTAGTCGCCGTCTTTGGGAAATTTAAACGGTACCCATGGCTCGTTGCCGCTGAAGTTCAACGCGACAAGACTGAATCTGCCCCCAAGTGCCCTCGAAAACATTAATACGCCATTTTTCTGATACTCCTCGAATTGGTTATAAAAGAAATAGTCTCCATTGAGGAACTGCTGCCTCGTCTTGCGTAGTTTTATGAGTTTTCTTACTAAAGAGATCGTCTGCTTTCCGTAATCGTCATAAAAATATTCCCATCTGATGGGGCGCATCATTCGAACCCTGCCCAGTCCATCGCCGACGACATAATAGTTCTCGCAAAACTCCTGCCCCTGCCATAACATGGGTATCCCTTTGGCCGTTAGAATTGCTATCAGGTACGGCTGTACCTTGTACCATAAACTCCGGTCTCCTTCTTTAAAGAGTTCGTTGTAATCCCTCGATATAGTCCCGAAGTTGCAGCAAAAACGCGAATGGTCATGGTTTTCGATATATTGAAATGCCGATTTACTTAGGGTGTCGGTATTTGCGGTAATGCTCTCAGGATAATCGAAAAGTCCCAGCTGCATACCCAACGGGTATAAGTCGCCACCTGCTGCCACGGCGTTTGAATTGTCAAATGTGATATTCTGCCATGTGCATGTAGAGTAGGTTTCCTTAAGTATTTCCTTGGGGGCCTCAAGCTGCTCCGCGCATTGTATAAGGTTCAACTGCCCGCCGCCGTTAAAGAATCTCTGGTAGTAGTCCACTCCCTTTGTACCCTTGACCTGCCGATAAGTATTGTACACGAGATTGGCGTACCCGCTTCCCATAGAGCCGTTGTAGAATTCAGGAACGCAGTCGTAACGAAAACCATCGGCATGGTAACAATCCAGCCAGTGGTAGTTGACCGTATAGAAGAAGTCCTGCGTAATCTTCCGGTTAAAGTCGGTGGTGGCGCCGAAGAGTTGTTTGGCCGTTTTTCCCATGAAGGGGTTTTCGTGGTACTCCAATTTGTCATAAAGATATTTATACGGGAAATTGCCATCCGTATGGCCATATACGGAGTCAATCACGACAGCGATGTTTCTCTTGTGTGCCTCGTCTATGAATCGCTGAAAATCCTTTCGTTTGCCGAAACGTTCATCCACGCCAAAATAGCCAACCGGCATGTAGCCCCAGTCAACGACAAGTGCCACGTTTGAAACAGGCATTACCTCTATGCAGTTAATTCCAAGATCGACGAGATAATCAAGCTGGTCTATGGCGCTGTCAATAGTGCCTCTGAATTCCTGAATGTTCAGCTCATACACAATCAGCTCATTGAGGGCCGGCGTTTTATAGGTCTTTTCGTTGTTACTCCACTTGTAATTCTCATATCCCAGAGTAAAGGCCGAAAGACTGCCAACGCCGTATTCCCTTGCGTATGGATCGATAATCCAGTCAATATAGTCATTCGAGTGTGGCCTGTATAAACAGTAGCGGTAAACGTACCTGCCGGGCTGGCCCCATGCAGATTTAGGATTCGGCGCGCCAGCCGTGTTGACCGTTATCTGAGTTGACCAGTAATCGCTGTAATCCGGGTCGGGGCTATGGCTCAGGTCAAACTCCTTTGGTTGAATATCCTGAAGGAACTGATCGTTTTCATGGATTACCTTTACTGAGAGTCTGTAACCACTATCTGCCGATACCCACGGGAGAAACACCCCAAACTGTATCTTTCCCTTCGACAACTCCTGCGTACCCAACTTATCAAGCGGTAGTAACTGCATCTCATCCTCCCCAATATGTTTATTATGGTAATTTCACATTAAAGTGAAATCCTATCGTTCACCCACCGAAATCGCGCGCAAACACCAAGAGGCCGTTAGCCGGAAGCGTAATCACGGCGGAACAGGGCATATTATCCCACGCCGTACCGTCTGCGTGGACGCCGCCGTTGTTGCCCTTACACTCTGGATTCGGGCGATTGTCGTAATAATCGCCGTTAAATATCTCCTGCCACAATCCGTAACCGGGAAACCCTATGCGATAACCATAATATGTCAATTCGCTGAGGCTTACAACGACGACAACGTCCCTGCCACTATCAAGCCACCTGTGGAAGGCCACAACCCTATTGTCATTGTGGACATGAAACACATTTATATGCTCACCCCTCAGGGCAGGCTGCTTACGCCTGAGCCAGATTAAATCCCGTGCAAAAAAATGAAAATCGACCATATTTTTGTCTTGCCCGTCAACGCCGTTCCATCCCTCAACGCCGTCCCACCAAATCATATTACCCATATCACGATTACTGTCCGTCCAGAGTTTATCCTCGAGAAACTCCTGGCCCATAAAAACCATCGGAATGCCCGGCGCCGTCATCAATAGACCTGTTGCCACGCGCGCCCTGCTCCTGCCCCACCATAAGCGTGTGTTGTTGCCATCTGACAATTTCGCTATGCGATCTTCCGAATCGCTATGGTCTTTGTCGATTATATCGTGGTTTTCCAAACATTGAAATTGTTTCCACGCGGCAGGGTAACCTTGAAATGTATAGAGGGCGTCCCGCAAATTGTCCAGGTTGATGTTGCCATGTCCGCCGTAAGACGCTGTCTTTATTACGTTGCGAACCTCTTCACGCAGCTTGTCACAATATCCGGCATCGAAGCCCATACCGGTTGGTGTGCTCAGAACGGCAAGGCATCTGTCCTTTTGGAAGTAGTTCCAGTACTCGGCGATTTTTATGGCATTGGGTTTTATGTAATTCAACGTATTTGTCAAATCCTGACAGAAGCTCCAGCCTCCGTTATTGTGAATGTCCGTAACCTGATCGAAGCGAAAACCGTCAATGTGGTATTCGTCAATAAACATTCTGGCATTATCGATTAGAAATTGCCGTACCTGCGGGCGTGAAAAATCAAATATAAAGCCGCCTGCAGGGCTGCCCACCGAGAAATAAATATTCGAGCTTCTATCGAAATCGCGAATGCACTCATCGTCACTGTCCCAACCAGCACCGGCGTGGTTATATACCACATCCGCGATTACTGCCATGCCGTAAAGGTGGGCTATATCGATAAGCGTTTTAAGCTGGTTGGACTGGCTGCAAAGGTGAGCTTTATCCAGCGGCGGACAGTTTTTCTTAGACAGTAACTGATTGACGATGTTAAGGTAGCGGTCAAGGTCATCTCCATAGACACAGTAATCCATTTCGGGTGAGAATAGGTCGGTCTCGTTATAACCGAGGCTGGTCGTAGTCTCAAATTCAATAAAAGGCAAAGGCATCAGCGTGTTAACCCCAAGGTCGGCGAGATATTCTATACGGGATAGTACATCGAGGAATTTTGCGTTCCTGTTTTGCCTTATATCGTTGCCTTTTTCGTCCCTCGCGTAAAAAACGCCTATGTGAAATTGATAGATAATCATATCGTTAAAAGGAGGCGGTGTAAAGGACTGATATTTCCAGGGATATGAGTTGGGATTACGCAATATGCAGTTAGTACCAGCAGGGGGAATCTTCATTTCGAGTTCGCGCGCGTATGGGTCGCGCTTATAACCAGAGCCTTGCGGCCCGACTACCCAGAAACGATATAGGGTATCTTCTTTTACACCCGGGAAAAACCCCGTCCAGTGTCCATTGCCGGAATTAAAGACAAGCAAGTTTGCATCGTTTTTCAGAGCGGCATCCTTGTCGTTGTTAAAAACTACGTAAACCCATTTCGCGCCTGGAGCCCATACGCGGAATGTTGCGCCGTTGGCGGCGATGGTTGCCCCCATCGGTGTGTTCCCTGAAATATTGTCCTGTTTTGCCGGCATGATCATCCCTCCAGTTATCTGATTATTAAGCGCTAAACTATGCGTCTTCCCAAGGTCTGGTATGGCCTGATAAATCTGGAATTGTTCTAACATATTTATTATTATAATGTAAAGCAAAATTATTTCTGCATAAATATATGTCGTAAACATAGAAATAAAATGTTACATTTATTACATAATATTAGATTTAATAATATAAAATATTCTTATTATTCTAAGGATATATATAATATTTACATAAAACTAAAACAGGACACCCGGTGACAGGGAAAACTTCCGGCCGGTTATGATACAATCGGTAATGCCGGCAATCGATATACTATTTCCATTTAATCTGCGGCCGCTTACTTACATCTGCCCTGACGCCTTGAAGGACAAGGCCGTACCCGGTGCACTTGTTTACGCGCCTCTGAAGGGAAAAACCAAAATGGGGATAATCTACGGCATAACCCCAAACTTTAAAGGAAAACCAGACACGTTAAAAGAAATAACCGGCATCGCCGCCCACCGCAGCGCGCTGCCGCGGGAAATCATGCGGCTAATTGCGTGGATTGCCGAATACTACCTCGCGGAACCCGGCCTTGTGCTTAGCTTTGTCCTGCCGCGGGTGTTTTTTACAGATGAAAAAAAAACTGCCATGCGCCGCGCAGCCGACCTGCCCAAGCAGTCGTTTAAACCCCAGAAGATTAAAAAAGAAGACCTGCTTATATTAAAAACCGGCGCTAATCCCGATGATACCCAAAAGCCCGTCCTCCTTCATACCCCATCATATGACTACCAGCTGTCATATATATGCAAGGCCGCCAAAGCCGCAAAAAATACGCTCATCCTGTGTCCAACGATAGAAGAGGTAAGATACCTCGGCGCGGTTGTCTTTGATACAACCGGCATTCGGCCGATTTTAATACACGGCGAGCTCACCCCAGCCCAGCGTTTAAGCGCCTGCGAGGAGAGCCTTAACGGCGACAAGTATTCCATAGTAATAGGGACGATGTCAGCGGCGTTGTTCCCATTTATTAAGGCGTCTCTGATAATCGTCTCAGATGAGCACAGCCCGTACTATAAACATGAGAGGACGCCGCGGTATAACGCCCGCGATGTGACCGTAATGAGGGGAACTCTCGAAGGCACCCGGGTCGTTTTAATGTCCACCTGCCCATCGAGCGATTCATATTTCAAAACAACGACTAACGAGTACACATATCATAAACCAGCCACGGCACCGAAAAGGCCGCAAATAAGCATATTAGCAACCCGTTCCTTCAAGAAACTCATTCCTGACCGCATAACTGCGGGCATTACAAACACAGCAGAAAAAGGCGGTAAATCGTTCGTCTATGTAAATAAAAAGGGCTACTCGACGATAATTTGCAAGGACTGCGGCACTGTGCAAAAGTGCCCCGTCTGCAAGGCAACGCTCGCCTTTCACGAGGACAAGTCCATGCGGTGCCACCGCTGCGGTTTTACCGCGAAGCCGCAGGACTTTTGCCCTGTATGCTCAGGGCTTGACCTGAGAGAAGTCTCCCCAGGCTCAGAGCGTCTTGTGGAGTTTATACGGGAAAAGACCGGCCTGACCCCTGTCCGCATCGACAGAGATACCGCCAAAACACCGTCTATATTTAAACGTATGGCGGTAAGTGCCCTAAGGAGCGCCGTCCTGATAGGCACCAAGCTCTCGCTCAACAAGATAGTATTTAATAAACACTTCAAAATCCTTGCGGCGGTCAATCCCGACGTTTACTTTAGTTTTCCCGGCTATCTGACTGCCGAGCGATTGTATCAGGATGTCTTAGTAATGTCTGAGATGGCCGAAAAAGACGGCAGGATCTATCTGCTTACCGCCCTCAAAGAAGAGCTGACGTATAAATTTCTGGAAAATTATGACTATGAGGGATTTATATTGAACGAGCTGAAAAAGAGAAAGGAATTGAACTACCCGCCCTTTTGGAAAATGGCGTCGATTGAGTTTCACTATAACGATGAGAAACCAGATATAAAACTATACGGCACTGCCGGGGCAGTGGAAGTCCTTGGCCCTGTCCCTTCGGACGATATAATAAGCGGTTACAACCAAAGCGCCCGTATGATTATAAAGGCAAAAGACTCAGCCTCCTTAACCGGGGCAATCAAAAACCTCAAAAAGATGTTAAAACAACCGGGACCGAAACTACGCATCGTCATAGATATAGACCCCGTGTAGAAGGGCGCTTCCGCCTGTTTATACAAACATACAATAATAGAAGTAAGATGACGCCTAAATAGAAGTAAGATGACGCCTATAACAATCGAATCATCCTGAGCTTGTCGAAGGATCTCCGATTTACGGGGAAATGAGAGATAAAGGAGCATCCTTCGACAAGCTCAGGATGATTCTTTACTCAGGATGATTCTTTAATGGGTTATTCTTTAATGGGATAATTGTTACTTCTATGGCTGCCACTTAGCATTAGTATCAATCTGTAACTGATATGTAACTCCCAATAATATATTATTAACATAAGGTCTAATATAATTGACATTAAAGCAATTGGAGGCAATACAAATAGAAATAGTCTGAGACGAAACGGTATTACCTGATTATGATGGGCGGCAATTCCACACATTGGTAACTTTATACTAACAAATCGCTACCGCCACCCTTAGAACATCATGAAATACAACGGTTTTTCTCTGGCACGATAATTGCTTCTTTACATTCGGCATATGGATTAATAAACTATTTCACTTATCAGAGTGAGGCGGTATATGTATAAAGTAGTTCTGGCAGTCAGTGAATATGCAACAAGACAGGCATTGAAATATTTTTTAGAATCGAATAGTTATTCGGTATTAGAAGCGTCAAACGGTGCTATAGCCATTGAATTTTTTAAAGAAGCTCAGCCAGACGCGGTTATTCTTGATTTAAAATTATCTGATGCCGGCGGGTTAGACGTATTACGGGAGATGAGAGAACTGAGAGCTGATACGCCGGTTATATTATTGGCCAGTCATGACGAAAGAGATATTGCGATAGGGGCCTTAGGCAATGGGGCATATGATTATTTCCCCAAGCCTCCGGAGATAGAAAGGCTCATATTTGCCTTAACCAGAAGTATCGAGGACAACATGAGCTTAAACAAAGCGAAACACACGGCTGATTTCATGTTGAAGTGGCATTTAGGCTCCGGTAAAGGCATGGAAAATACCATACGAGATATAGAAACAGCCGCTGACTGCAACGTTCCAGTAGAAATTCAGGGTGAAAACGGCACTGGTAAATCTCTGATTGCCAGACTAATTCATTACTGCAGCAAGAGGGCGCGTAGTCCATTTATACATATCGACACCGATGCGGCCTTCAAGGGAAACAAGGATATACCTGCCAAAGTTGGCAAATTGTTTAAGCAGGCTGCCGGCGGGACGATTTACTTCAGAGGACTGCAAGCTATGTCGGCTGCCGCTATGACCAATCTGATTTCGGCAATCACTAAAACGGATGATAATGACCAATCTCAGTCAGTTCGCATTATAACATCCTTCCCGACCAATATCATGAAGCGCGAAAATGAAAGAGAGCAACCCGCCGATTTTTTATACATAGAATGGTTTGTAATCAAAGTGCCGCCGTTATATGAAAGGATTGAAGACATCCCGTTTCTTGCTTCTAAGTTTATAGCAGAGACAGCCGACGAATTGAATGTCCCGGTAAGAGATATAAAGAAGGATGCCATAACTCTCTTATTGCAACATTCATGGCCGGGCAACGTAAGGGAATTAAAAAAAGCAGTACGGCGGGCGATGGTTATTTCAGAAGGATCACTTCTGAGGCCCGAACATTTTTACTTTTTAAAACCCGGCAAAACTCCCCCTCCGACAATGTCGCTGAAGACCGCGGTGGCAAAGGCCGTAAGAGATACCGAGCGCAAGGCAATTCTCAAGGCTCTCGACTTAACCTCGGGGCATAAGACAATGGCTGCCTCCATGCTGGGCATCAGCAGAAAGACACTTTGGGAAAAGCTCAAAGAACATAACATAGCAGAGTAAACAATAGTGGCATAGTCCGTAGTGGCGTAGTCCTTAAGACCAAAATGAGTTCATGGGAGTAAGAACAGTTGAATCATCCTGAGCTTGTCGAAGGATGCTCCTTTAAGTCTCAATTTCCCCTAAATCTGAATCAATCGGGCATCCTTCGACAGGCTCAGGATGATTCTATTTGGGCTGGACATCTTAACCGGCCATCTTAACCGGACATCTTAACCGGACATCTTAACCGGATATCCTAACCGATATGAGCTATGATTATTAACCAAACAGGACATTTCTACTTTGCTATGACACCTTCGGCGTTGATTTTACAATGCGTGTCGTGTTAATGTAAATAAAGTTTGGCTGGATATAAGGGAAGAGAAGTGTGATACTTCCGCTGCCCCGCAGCCGTGATGGGAACGAAAACCCTGTGTTGTTTGCCACTGAGGAAGGCTCTTGTTTGAGAAGACGCCTTGGGAAGGCGGGTGAGTAGGAAAGGCCCTGAGCCGGAAGACCTGTCCAGTGAAATCACGAGGGTGGATGACTGTGAGTGTTTTGCAAACAATTGTTGAAGCGCGTGGATGGTACGCAGTGTTTTTTCAGCTATGAAAGAGAGAAAGCTGAAAAAGCGAAATCTTAAGGATTCCCCCGCACTTGTTGTCGCCGCATTCGGTACTACCACAAGAGGAAAGGCCGCTTACGATATATTCGACGCCGATGTTCGCGCGCATTTTATGAACAGCCGGCCCGAGACAAATATTGTTTGGGCATATACATCAGAAATCGTCAGAGAGAAGACCGGCTCTCCCGGACCTCTTCAGGCGCTCGCCTCTTTGGAAGAGCATGGCTACAGGAAGGCCGTCGTTGCGCCGCTTCAGATTGTTCCCGGCACGGAATACCAGGAACTTGCCGATATTTGCCTTAATTTCCCCGGCCTGCGCGTGGCGATGGGAGAGACACTGCTCCATAGGTGGCAATTCGTAGATGAGGTCATGTCCGCCATTGCTCAGGATTTCATACCGGAAGGCGTCAACATTACCGTTGCCCACGGTACGCCGCTTTGCGCCGATCCCGCAAATATTCTCTATCAGGGGCTTGACTACTATGTAACGCACAAATTTCCTAATTGTTGCTTTGCAACTATCGACGGGATGCCCTCATTGGACACCGTGATTGGGAAAATCGCCGCCATCAGGCCGCAGGTCAAAAGGGCGAGGATTATCCCATTGCTTTTCGTCTCAGGGCTGCACGTGGAGAAAGACTTATTGGGTGAAACTCAGAGTTTTATGTCGGAGTTGGAAGCGCTTGGCATTCAGGCGGATTGTCTCAGCATACAGCACGAGGGCGTCAGTTTTGTCAAATCCCTGGGGTTTTACGAAGCAGTGCGCCGTGCATTTATTAACCGCATTGAGCGGGCATTTAGTTTGCTCTATTATTATTAAATATATGAAGATATTATTAAATATTATGAAGAGGTTATTATTAAATAATATGAAGAGACTTGTTGATTTATGAAGAGACCTGTTGATTTATGAAGAGAATATTTAAATTGAAATATATTACTTTATTTGTGGTGGCGGCGTTGATTTTGATTTCACGTCCTGCCTATGCCATGCACATTATGGAGGGTTTTTTACCTTTTAACTGGTGTGCGTTTTGGTATATCTGTTCGCTTCCTTTTTTGATATATGGGGTTGTTGTGGTTAAGAGGGTAACGCGGGACGACACAAAATTGAAATTGCTGCTTGGGCTTTGCGGTGCGTTTGTATTTGTTATGTCGGCGATGAAGGTACCCTCGGTGATGGGGAGCTGTTCTCATCCCACGGGGGTTGGGCTTGGGGCGATTGTTTTTGGACCGGCTGTGATGAGTGTGCTTGGCGGGATTGTCCTGTTATTTCAGGCGCTTTTGCTTGCCCATGGGGGGATTTCGACTTATGGCGCGAATGTGTTTTCTATGGCGGTTGTTGGGCCATTGGTTTCTTACATTATATATATATTATTAAAAAGGGCGAAGGCGCCTGTCTGGCTTTCTGTTTTTTTAGCCGCGTCATTGGGTGATTTGGCTACATATGTTGTGACGGCGTTTCAGCTTGCACTGGCGTTTCCATCTGCGGGCGGGGTTGTTACTGTATCGTTTGTGAAATTTCTGGCCGTGTTTGCCGTCACTCAAATACCTATTGCCGTTGGCGAGGGAGTTATTACTGTGGTGGTTTATAATTATCTGACTGCGAACAGCGCCGAAGAACTCAAAAGTCTGGCAAGCAGGGAGGCCTGATGTTTACGAGAAAAAATATATCGTTAGCCGTGTTGTTTGTTTTAATTGCCTTAACGCCGGCTTTGATTAATATGACGTCTGATTTGATGGGTACCGATGACAAGGCGGAGGCGGTCATAAAGGAAATAGACACCGGCTATGTGCGGTGGTTTGAGCCGTTTTGGAGCCCGCCGAACAAGAGAACTGAGACGCTCCTGTTTGTGTTTCAGGCTGCGATTGGAGCGGGTTTTATCTTTTTTTACATTATGCGTAAGTATTCTATTATGCGTAAGCATTCTATTATGCCCAAGCATTCTATTATGCCCAGGCCAAAAAAGAGCCGGCAATAAACCACGATGCCAGATAGATTTGCGTATTCGAATGCCCTAAGGGATGTTCATCCGGTTGAGAAAATCGTATTTGCGTTTTCATGTATGGTTATTTCTCTGATTAGTGGCTCAATTCCGGTACATTCACTGGTTCTTATTATAATGTCGGCGGTGGTTTTACTGATTGCGGGGATTCCGCTGCGGTATTATGTGGGAATAATGAGTAAGGCGCTTGCGTTTGTTTTATTTGGTTGTGCTGCCGTTGCGTATGGCGCGGTGGATTTAAACGGGGCGATGCTGGTGTTTTTCAGGGCAGCCGCCGCAATTTCCTGTTTCTATTTTTTGATTCTCACAACCCCGGCTGCCGATATATTATATATTCTTAAAAAAATCCCCATCCCGTCGATTATCATCGAGCTGATGGGCCTGACGTACAGGTTTATATTCGTATTTATGGAAATTATGCAAAAGACGCGCACGGCGCAGACCTCGCGTCTGGGATATGATGGGCTTAAAAATTCATATCGCTCTATGGGGGTGTTAATTGCGGGCCTGTTCGCGCGAATGTTCAGGCAGGTGGACAGCCTGAACACGGCTCTGGAGTCGCGGGGATTTACCGGCGAACTGAATGTCATGCAAAGAGAATTCAAGAGTTCGGCGGTGAATATTGCCGCGATTGTAGTAGTTGACGCCTTGTTAATCTACGCAGGCGTAATCTTCACGGGTTTAAGATGATAGAGGCATCGCAATGATAGAGACAAAGGGCATAACATTTAAATATGATGGTATATATGGCGGTAAATATGGCGGTGTTATGGCTTTAAACGATGTCTCACTGCGCATTGAAAGAGGCTTAAGGTATGCCTTGTTAGGGGCGAATGGGGCAGGTAAGACCACGTTTTTGCTTCATTTAAACGGGATATTGCGGCCATTGAGCGGGAAGATTTTCTATGACGGGGTGGAGGTTACTTATGGTCGCAAGGCGCTGTATGATTTAAGAAGGCGTGTTGGCGTTGTATTTCAGGACCCGGAGGTGCAGTTGTTTTCGGCGACTGTGGCGGAGGATGTATCGTTTGGCCCAATGAATTTGGGATTATCCCATGATGAAGTGAAAAGAAGGGTTGAAGATTCACTTAAGGCGTGCGGCATTTATGAATTAAAGGATAGGGCTGTGCACTTTCTGAGCCATGGGGAGAAGAAGCTCGCCGCTATTGCCGGTGTAATAGCGATGGAGCCGCAGGTAATAGTATTGGATGAGCCGGTAACGGGTCTTGACCATATTCACAGAGAGAAGGTCATCGATATATTTTCGGGGCTTCACGGCAAGGGGGTAACGCTGATAATGTCAACTCATGACACGGATTTGGCCTACGAGTGGGCTGACCGCGTGATTGTTATGAACAATGGCGGTGTGGCAGGGGTTGGGACGCCGCTGGAGATATTTTCAGACGAAAAATTGCTCAGGTCGTCGGCTATTTATAAACCGGTTGTTCTTGACATATATGAACGGCTAATCGGCCGCGGTTTGCTGAAAAATAAAGGAGATATCCCGCGTGTAAGGGATGACCTGATAAGATGCCTGGAAGGAGACACCGCCTTTAGCCGGAGTACGGAAGCCGCCAACGGGCGGCAGATTGAATTCAATCGATAAAACGTGTGCGAGAAACAGGGGTGAAGGGGGATTATCCCCCTTCGTCGTTAATCCGTTGCTGTGTCTGGCCGCCATGTATTTTTAAAACCGCTCAAGTGTATAATATAAAAGGAGGTAAATATGAGGAGGATAAAAAAGAAAAACTTAATGACGATGTACAGAAAAAAAAGGCAGACGGCTGTGGCAGAAGCCGGCACTAAATTAAAAGAAAAAGAAACAGAAAAGCCGGCCACAGCAAAAAAAAATATCCCCACATCGGGCTTTAAAAAGGTATATATTGAAGATACAAACATGTGCAGGGTAACGTTTACGCTGCAGATAGAAGCCGCTATAAACGCCCGAACTGTGGCGATAGCGGGAGACTTTAATTCATGGAATAAGACCTCGCACATGATGAAGCAGTCAAGAAACGGGAACTTCACTATTACTATTGACCTCGAGGCGGAAAGGGACTACCAGTTTAAGTACATAGTAGATGGTGAAAGATGGGAGAATGACTGGAAGGCCGACAGGTATGATGGAGAAAACTCAGTTGTAGTGGTTTAAAAGGAAATGATCGGACTATTTGGCGGGACGTTTAATCCCATACACTATGGGCACTTGCGGGCGGCGGAGGAGTTAAAGGCAATGTTTAATCTCTCGAAAGTGGTCTTTATCCCAGCAAAGAATCCTCCTCTAAAAAGAGACGCCCTGGCGCCGTCCCACCATAGGTTTGAGATGGCCAGACTTGCGGTAGCCGGAAACGCGGACTTCGTCCTGTCAGATTGTGAATGCCGCTCTGAGGAGGCGTCATATACCGTGCACACAATAAAGGAAATGAAAAAGCAATATTCTGAATGTGCCTTGTATTTTATAATGGGACTGGATGCGTTTTTAGAAATGCCCAAGTGGTTTAAGGCGGATGAAATCCTGGCAAATGTCTCGCTTATAGTTATGGCAAGGCCGACGGTAGAGATGGAGAAGATAAAAGAATCTCCCTATATAGACTCAGAAAACAATGTACAGCTATATGGTAAAGTAGCACAGATAAGGCTGAAAAATGGGAAATACCTGAGCATTGCGCGCATAACGCCGCATGATATATCCTCTACAAAGATAAGGCAGGCGGTCAGGGAGGGCGGGTCGATAAAATATCTCTTGCCGGAATGTGTGGAAAAATATATAATTACTAATAAGCTGTACAAATAAAATGAGACGTTGTGTATTAAAAGGAGCCAATTGCAAATAATACCAGAAGATGTTGAGATGATAATTAAGGCACTACAGGCAAAAAAGGCGGGGGATATATTAACGCTGGAGATGATTGAGATAATGGCGGCGACTGATTACATGGTAATTTGCACGGGTGAGAGCGCGCCGCAGATACGGGCGCTTGCAGATAACGTAGAGATGAGGCTGAAGGAGTATGGCAGACGCCCGATAAGCATCCAGGGGCTGAATAACGCGAAATGGGTGTTGATAGATTATGGGGATGTGCTGGTAAATATTTTTGACGATGAGTACAGGAGATATTATGAGCTGGAGAAGCTATGGCTGGACGCGCCGAGACGCCGCGAATCAGACGAAAGGCCGGTTGCAAAACAGACGCTGGTAAAGGAATTTGACTATGTTTAAGTTTATGTCATTCATAACCATAGTATTCCTGTTCACGATATTCTATCTGGCCTTATACAACATGAATACTGTGAAGGTTATGATAACGAATGATTTTTACTATGAGTTGCCGCAGATAGCCCTGATAATGATCTCAATCACGGCGGGGTCAGCCTTTATGTTTTTAGTATTTGTGGTAAGGGATACGAGAAACTATATAAAGACAAAAAAAATTCAGAAGAAGCGTAAGCGGGATGAGATAGTCGAGCAGTATTATTCAAAGGCGATAAATAATCTTATTGGCAACAGAGTGAACGACGCTATCGAAGATTTTGAGCTTGCCTTAAAAGAAAATAACGGGCATGTCGCGTCGCTGATAAAGTTAGGCGATATATATTATGAAGAAAAAGATGACGTTACAGCGCTTGAATACTACCAAAAGGCGCTAAAACTGGATGAACAGAACATAGAGGCGTTGTGTAAACTGGCCGGCGTAAAGATGAGAGAAAAGAAATACGGCGAGGCAGAGGAGATATGTGAGAAGATATTAGGCATCGAGCAGGACAACCTGACGGCGCTATATATAAAACGCAAGATGTATGAAAAACAGTCCGAGTGGGATAATGTATTAGCAACGCAGAAACTGATAATAAACGTAATACCAAACGGCCCAAACGTCCATGAACAGGAGGCAGAGAGGCTCCTCGGATACAAATACGAGCATGGGCGGCAGTGTCTTGAAAATAATATCCTCGATATGGCAAAAAAGGAATTCAGGGAAATATTAAAGGAACGAGATGACTTCATACCGGCACACTTAGGAATAGCGGAGGTTCTGTTAAAGGAAGAGTCGGCTGAGGCCGCCGTATCATATCTCGAGAAGGCAAGAGAGCTGACGAAGTCGACAATAATACTGGCGAGACTGGAAGACCTGCTGATAACTACGGGCGAGCCGTCGAGGCTGCTGAAGATATACAGGACGGCGCAGTCTGAGGACGCGGCAAGCGATACGCTGAGGCTGTTTCAGGGCAAACTCTACTACAGATTGGAAATGCTGGATGAGGCAATGGATTCGTTAAAAGGATTCGACTCGGGGGTATTTTATCCTGAGCTTCACATGCTGAGAGGCGGCATCTATCTGAAAAGGGGAGAGTGCGAAAAGGCGGCAGAGGAGTTCCTGAAAATAATAGATTTACAAAAGGCGCTATGGATACCGTACATATGCACAAACTGCAAGGCACAGTCTGACGAGTGGAGCGGAAGATGCCCGCAATGCCACAAATGGAACACCTTCACCTTTGACCTTCAGGGTATATGCAAGATATGAAATGTTTCACGTGAAACATTTTATATATCTCGAAAAGCCTGTAATATCGCAAGGAGACATTCACGGTGTTTAGCGATGAGCTGGACGATACAATTAAATCTATAAAAAACAAGATGTCCTTTGTTGACAATCTCAGGAAATCCTTCAAGGACAGGGTTGACAGCAACATTGCCTCACTCTTCGAGAGTAATATTGCCTTGCAGGAGCGCGTCTTTCAGCGCACCCTTGAACTTGACAATACCAATAAGAAACTCGAGGCAGAGATATCTGAAAGGAATCAGGTCGAAGAGGCCCTGAGACAGAGCGAAAATAGATACAAGCGCCTCGTCGGGGCTATTACCGACTATATGCACACGGTAGAGGTGCGAAATTCAAAGGCGGTATCTACCAGCCATGCACCGGGCTGTATTGGAGTTACAGGTTATTCGTCGGAAGAGTTTGAAAGGGACTCGTTTTTGTGGTACAGAATGATTCATGAGGATGACCGCCATTTTGTCAGCACTACCGCGGGGCGTGTACTAAGGGGTGAGACCGTTCCCCCGATTGAACACCGGATTTGGCATAAAGACGGCTCTATTCGCTGGATCAGAAATACAATCGTCCCCAGACACGACAAAGATGGCCAGCTTATCGCTTATGACGGCCTTATTTCAGATATTACCGAGAGAAAACTGGCAGACGATGCCCTCAGACAAAGTGAAACCAGATACCGGAGGCTGCTTGACGCCATTACCGACTATATCTATACCGTAGAGGTCCAGGACGGTGTACCGGTTTCAACCATACACGGCCCGGGATGTGTCGCAGTTACGGGATATACGCCAGAGGAGTTCGCCGCGAATTCTTTCCTGTGGCTGAGTATGGTTCCAGACGATGACAGAGAGGCCGTCGTCAGGCTTGGGAAAAAGGTCTTGTATGGCGGTCTTTTTCAATCTCTCGAGCATCGTATCGTTCATAAAGACGGGCAAATAAAGTGGGTGCGCAATACCCCCGTCCCCAGGTATGACAGCGTTGGGCGTTTAGTTGCCTATGACGGGCTTGTTACCGACATAACCGAACGCAAACTCGCCGAAGAGGAGGTCAGAAAAAACAAGGAACAGCTGCAAGACTTCTTCGACAACGCTCACGATATGATTCAGATTGTCAGTACCGGCGGGAAGTTTTTATATGTAAACCGCTCGTGGCAGGATACTCTCGGCTATACGAACGAGGAGGTAGAAACCCTGACGTTGGCCGGCATTATACATCCCGATGACAGAGAGAGGTGCCTTGAGTTGTTTAATATGGTACTTAGCGGCGGCTCAATCAGCAATGTCGAAATGATGTTTGCAAAAAAGGATGGCAGCCCCGTTGCCGTTATAGGCAGTGTTAACTGCAGCTATGAAGACGGCGGCCCGACTGTTGCAAGGGGAATTTTCCACGATTTTTCGGAAATTAAAAAGGCCAGAGAGTCCCTCGAGAGGATTAACGACATCCTTGAACTCAGGGTTAAAGAGCGGACCGGCGAGCTGCGTCATGCCAATACGTATCTTGAGACCGTCTTGTCTTCCCTTACCGACGCCCTGTTAGTGGCCGGCCCTGACCACATAATCAAGACCATTAATCAAACGGCATTTCAACTTCTCGGCTATTCAGAGGGGGAGCTCGTCGGTAAAAGTGTGCTTGAAATATTTGAAGACAATATTATCGAATTCATCCGCGAGGCACAGCGTAACGGTTTCGCAAAAGACGTCCTTATGAATATGAAGACTAAGCAGGCTGATTTGATACCAGTCCTCGCCAATCTTTCAAGACTCGGAAAGAAAGGTAATGAGACTATTTTGGCAGCCCACGACATGCGGGAGATGAAAAAATTTGAAGAGGAGACTAAACGCATTCAGGTCAAGATGCTGACCTCCTCTAAAATGGCTACACTTGGAGAGATTGCAACCGGTATAGCTCACGAGATAAATCAGCCGCTTACATATATCAGCAGCTTCATTCAGGGCCTGCTGTTTGATGGTAAAAGGGGAAGTTTAAATATATACGACGCCGTCAACGACGCCGGTACCGCATATAAACAAGTCGGGCGCATCGTCGATATTATTCAACATCTGCGCACCTTTGGCCGCAGGGACGATATCGAGATGCAGCCCATAAATATAGAAACTGTTATCGATAACACTATGCTTCTCATGGGAGAGAGGATGAGGCTAAGCAATATTAAATTTATCAGGAATATTGACAAAGATATACCGGATTTTCCCGGAAACGCCAACCAGCTCGAGCAGGTGTTTATTAATCTGCTGCAAAATGCGATTGACGCCTTTCCAGCCGGTAAGGATGACGCGGCTATTCGTATATCGGCACGCCATTCGGTAAAGAGGAAAGCTATAGTTATGAAGTTTCACGACAACGGCTCCGGGATTAATAAGGATGTTACCGACAAAATATTTGAACCTTTTTTTACCACCAAGGAGGTAGGAAAGGGCACGGGGCTTGGCCTTTCTATCGTTTACGGTATAATAAGAGAACACAACGGTACGATACTCTGCGATTCAACCGTCGGCAAGGGTACCGTATTTACAATTACGATACCGTTTGGAGGGACTATTGAAAAACGATAAAATCCTGATTCTGGACGACGAGCAGATTGTTATCGACGCCATTACGAAACACCTGAGCCGATATAACTATGATATATATTCCGGTAAAAATGGCAAAGAAGGTCTCACGTTATACAATGACGTAAATCCAATTCTGATAATCCTTGACCTGAGAATGCCTGTCATGGACGGAGTGGAGTTTCTCCGAAAGATAAACTTGTCTCCCGCCGACCCATGTTCCGTAGTCGTCCTGACCGGCCACGGCAGCGACGAAGATATGGAGAGATGCTTTGAACTTGGCATCAGCGCCTTTCTGCGCAAGCCGTTTAATTTATATGAACTCCTCGGGATTGTTACACACTCGATTGCCTTAAAAAAGGTTGAGCTTGACCTCAAGGCTGAACTTATACAAAGGGAAATGATGGAGACGGAGCTGCGACTGTACCGCGGCCACCTCGAGGAACTCGTCAAAACCCGCACCGCCGAGCTGCAAAAAGAAATCGTCGACCGCACTAACGCCGAAAAACTTGCAACGCGCTCCCTCAAAGATAAAGAAGTGCTGCTTCGTGAAATTCACCACCGCGTAAAAAACAATCTTCAAATAGTCTCCAGCCTGCTTGACTTGCAGTCAAAATATATCAAAGACCCTGAAACGCTGGACATGTTTAAAGACAGCCAAAACCGTCTGCAAACTATGGCGCTCTTACATGAAAAGCTCTACCAGTCAGATAATATGGCAGAGATTGATTTCGCGAAATATCTTAATAATCTGCTTGACCACCTGTACCGCTCATACTGCATCGATACATCGAGTATATTAATGAATACAGATATAGAGGATGCGACAATCGGGTTAGACACCGCCGTGCCATGCGGACTAATCATAAATGAACTGGTTTCAAATTCCCTTAAACACGCGTTTAAGAATGCAGAGGGCGGCAGCCTCAGCGTCAGCCTCCATAAATTGGACGATGGCAGGTTTAAACTTACAGTCAGCGACACAGGCGTGGGGCTGCCCGATGGGATTGATTTAAAAAACGCTAAAACCCTTGGGCTGCGGCTCGTAAATGCCCTCGTTGTCGAACAGTTAGAAGGTACCCTTGAGTTTAATTCTAACAACGGGGCCAGCTTTTGGATTGTCTTCAAAGAACTAAAATACAGCTCAAGAGGTACTAAAGATGGTGGATGAGGTTAACGGCTCAACCGCAGCAAGTATTCTCGTCGTAGAAGATGAGAGCATTGTTGCTATGAGCATTAAGGACAGGCTAACTGAACTTGGCTTTACCGTTACAGGCATAGTTTCAACCGGTGAAGATGCTATAAAAAGCGTCGAGGACAACCCCCCAGACCTTATATTGATGGACATCGTCCTGAAAGGGAAACTCGACGGCGTGGGGACCGCCTCAATTATAGACAGCCGCTTCAATATCCCAATTATTTATCTGACTGCCTATTCAGACAATACCACCCTGAACAGGGCTAAGCTCACTAAACCCTATGGATATATCCTGAAACCATTCGAGGGCAGGGAACTGCTTATAAACATCGAGTTTGCTTTGTACAGACACAGGATGCAGAAAAAGCTAAGAGAAAGTGAGCAGTGGCTCCTTGCCATTTTAAAGCTCATGTCCGCCGCCATTATCACTACAGACACCGACGGTACCGTTATGTTTATGAATAACGGCGCCGCCACTATAACAGGATGGGACGCCGCCGAGGCCATCGGCGAAAACCTTAAACTGGTATTCAACGTCAGCCCGTGCAGCCCCCTCAGAAAGGCAATTGACGAGGGCATGGCCGTCGGCTCAGACTGCGTACTAACCACAAAAACCGGAGGGAAACTGCCGGTTGGTTACAGCGCCGTTGCGATTTCAGACGATAAAAACAAGTGCATCGGCGTGGCTGTCGTTATTCATAACAGCCTAAAGATTAAAGACGAAGGGGGATAATCCCCCTTCACCCCGTAATCTCGCACATGCTTTATCTGCTGAATTTGGGCTGCCGCTCGTTGGCGGCTTCCGAACTCCAGCTAAAAGCTGTAAATAAATGTATCACAAGGGGCGATTTTATGAAATTATCAATTACCGGCGGCAAGTTCTTTGAGATAAACGCCGACACAACAATATACGAAACCCTCAAGGCCAACGGGATGTTCCTCGTCTCACCATGCGGCGGCAAGGGCACATGCGGCAAATGTCAGGTTAAAATCACAAGCGGCGGGGCGCACGTCAAGGCATACGGGAAGCTAACCCCTGAGGAGCGTGAGGCAGGTATAACACTGGCCTGCCAGACCAGCGCAAATTCCGACATTCAGATTGAAATCCCTGAACACTCCAAACTCGTCCTCGGCGGCAAAATAGCTATCAGCATATTCAAGGACACCGCCGCATATCTGAAATCATACGGCACCAACATTGACCCGCTCGCAAAACGCGTATCTCTGGTACTTCCACTACCAAGTATTCAGGACAACATAGGAGACCTTCAGCGCCTCACCCACTCACTCAACGATATAGCGGTGCCTGATATGGGGATAACTACCGTAGGTATAACCAACACAGGTATAACCAACATGAGGTTTTCTCATGAATTTGTATCCACTCTCATGGAAACTCTTAGAGAAGGCGGCTTTAATGTTACTCTATCATATTCAAAAACCAACAATAGCGTCTTCGACGCTATTTCGGTCTATCCCACGGCACGTCCTAATGGCCGCTACGGCCTCGCTATCGACATCGGCACCACCACGGTGGTCGTCTATCTCGTTGATCTTGTCAGCGGCACGGTCATCGATATTGGCTCAACCTATAACTCTCAGACTAAATTCGGCGACGACGTTATTACGCGAATAGTCCACGCCACCGAAGGCGGCGGCCTCGCCGACCTTCGCAACACCGTAGTGGGTGATATAAATACGATAGTAGATGTATTTAAAGTAAAACACACAATCACAAGCCGCGAAGTCGAAGCGGCTGTGATATCCGGCAACACTACTATGTCGCACATCTTCTGGGGCCTCAACCCCGCCTCGATAAGAGAAGACCCATACATACCAACCGTAAATTACTACCCGCTTTGGCATGGTTCAGATGCAAGGCTTGCAATTAACCCACAGGCCGCCGTCTATACATCCCCTTCGGTTGCAAGTTACGTCGGCGGGGATATTGTAACGGGAATACTTGCCTCGAAGATGCACCTAAGCCCCGGCATTGCGCTCTTCATGGACATTGGAACAAATGCCGAGGTCGCCATCGGAAACGACGAATGGATTATGACCGCCGCGTGCTCAGCCGGGCCATGCTTCGAAGGCGGCGGGATACGATTTGGTATGAGGGCGACACAGGGGGCGATTGAATCAATGGCGATTGACCCCATAACGCTGACGCCGTCTGTCAGCGTTATCGGCGGGGGAGTACCAGCTGGGATTTGCGGCTCAGGGATGATTGACGCTATTGTTGAGTTCTACAAACATGGCATCATAAATCAAAAAGGTGTGTTTAACCCCGCAAAGACGCCGCTCATACGTGAGGGTGTAGACGGCCTTGAGTTTTTAATTTATAAAGCCGACAACCCGCAGCGAGATATTGTGCTCACAACTGTGGATATGGAAAATCTCATCAGGGCTAAGGCGGCCATATTTGCGGGTGTTTCGCTGCTTCTGAGGGAAGCAGGTCTTACTCTGGATGTCTTAGAGAAGGTCTATGTTGCCGGTGGGTTTGGCAACTCCCTCAACGTAGAGAAGGCCGTGATGTTTGGCATGATCCCTGATCTGCCACAAGAGAAATATGTATTTCTCGGCAACACATCTATCATTGGGGCATATCTTGCCCTGATGTCCGATGAGCTGAGAAAAGAACTTGAGACAATTGCGTCAAGAATGACCTACATAGAGCTTTCAGTCGTTGGCGGCTACATGGACGAATACATGTCGGCCATGTTTATACCGCACACGGATCTCAGTAAGTTTCCATCAGCCGTAGCTGTGCTGGGGCTGTAATGTCGGCGATGCCAGAAACACCTGTTATCAAACTGCTTGACAGCACTCTTATTGATAAGATAGCTGCTGGTGAGGTGATTGAGCGGCCGGCGTCAGTTGTGAAGGAACTTATTGAAAACTCCCTTGACGCGGGGAGTTCCTCAATCGAAATCGAAATCTTAAACGGCGGCAAGCACCTGATACGCGTAGCCGATGACGGCGGGGGGATGGTGCCCGAAGATGCGGTTAATGCAATTAAAAGACACGCAACCAGCAAAATAAGACAAGAGAGCGACTTATCCAGTCTCAGGACACTTGGCTTTCGGGGCGAGGCGCTTTCATCCATTTCATCAGTATCAAGAATGACAATAACCACCGCCCATGCTGACAGGCCAACGGGCACAACTATAGAGATACATGGCGGTGTGGTGAAGAGTGTACGGGAATGTGCCGCTATTGGGACGACTATCGAGGCGCGGGAGCTGTTTTACAACACACCGGCCAGAAAGAAATTTCTTAAAGGTACGCAAAGCGAGCTGTCTTATATACTGGAGACGATAACAAATGCCGCGCTGTCATATATTAACGTGAAATTTGTCGTCAATATCGATGAACGCGAGTCTATGAACCTGCCGGGTGCCGCGACGCTTGCTGAGAGGATACAGCAAATCTACGGCGCGGCGTTTTTAGACGGTCTGTTGCCATTTAAAAACGCTGCGCGGGAGTTGTCAAATCAGGCCATACTGGCCATCGAGGGCTTTACATCTAAGGAAGGCAATTACCGGCGTTCCAGAAGTCACCAGTACATGTTTATAAATCAGAGGCCGGTGAAGGACAATGTCCTGAGACATGCGGTTTATCAGGCGTATAAGACGCTGTTGAGAGATGGGCAGCACCCGATTTTCTTCCTGTATGTCGATATAGACCCGTGTGAAGTTGACTTTAACGTCCACCCTACAAAGAAAGAGGTAAGATTTGCCGACCGCGATGCTATCTATCGCACAACGATAGCGGGTATAGGAAAGGCACTGATACCCTCCGCTACGCGCAAAAATATGGATGCAGCATTTTCTGAAAATATTGAAATTTCTGAAAATATTGAATTTTCAGAAAATACTGCGGGTGCATCAAAAGCTCCTGATAGCGATCCTGCAACGCCCCCACTTGCCTTCACTCACTCTCGTGATTTTATTTATCTTGGGGATGTGTATGCGGCGTATGCGCATAGGGATGGGCTGTGTGTTATAGATCATCATGCCGCCCATGAGAGGGTGTTGTATGAGCGGTTTAAAAACTCGCGCGAACTGATTTCTGGCAGACTGCTGTTTCCTTATAATGTGACGCTGGCGGCGAGGGAGTATGCGCTGCTATGCGGCAACCTCGCCATGCTTAATGATATGGGGATTGAAATCGAAGATTTCGGGAAGGACACATTTATAATAAGGGCGCTGCCTGCTGAGTTGTTAGGGGCGGATATGGAGGCAATCCTGTCAGACATTGCCTCCGGCCTTGTGGACGCGACTGTAGCGTCGCCCCTTGCCGTTATAAAGGACCTCATAGCGAAGCGAATTGCGTGTCACAGTTCGGTGAGGGGGAAGGCGGTGTTGTCTGACAGAGAGTTATCGCGGTTAATAGAGGACCTAAAGGCTGCCGATGACCCTGACCATTGCCCGCACGGCAGACCGACGCAGATATATTTCTCTTTAGATAACCTAAGAAAGCAGTTTAAGAGAACGTAGTGACCCTGCGTACAAAATCGCCGAATGGCGGCTTACAGGGGTGAAGGGGGATTATCCCCCTTCGTCTTTAATCCTTAAGCGTTTAATCTCCTACCTCGACTTCGTTCTTATTAAACATTGGAAACACCTTGATTTTATCCTGCTCGTTAAAGCCGAAGCGCTCAATGCTCATCTTGATACTGCTTTGCACGGACATCAGCTCTATCGATTCGATAAATGGTGAGCGAAGCGCTGTTGCCAATATGCCCCAAAATGAGGATGGGGCCATGTTTAGACTGCTGAAGTCCACCACTATGATTGTCTTCTCTTTCCCATCGTTAATTCTATCGATAGCAGCCTGGATTTTCTTATTGACTTTGTAAAACTCAGTCGGATCTGTTTCTCCTTCAAATATAAAGAATATCTTATTCATCACTCTCATCTGTTTTCCTCCTTATTTAGTTGTTCGTGGGATTGTTATAGTTATCTCATTGCCTGCCTTGTTAAATACGGGGGCATAGCCCATATCCTCTAATGTACAAAGCCCGCGTCCATGCGTCTCGGTTACATGAGGGCACTTAGCGATTATCTTATTAAATCCCTTTCCTTCGTCTTTAACGGAGATAACGAGTGCATCAGGGGTTAATTCCCATGCGATAGTTATCTCCTTTTCAGGTATTTCCCGATTGCCGTGTACGCGTGCGTTTTCGAGCATCTCGATAACGGCAATTTCTGCCTCCGGCTGCTGCCTGCCGGGGAGCGTGGCGATAACGGGCAGCAGGTAGTTTCTCATAAATGTTCCAACTGATGTTACGTCACTGTATATGCTGACTGACGGCATTTTCACCTCCTCTATTGGATATTGTTCCTCTTAAGAAATTCATCTAAGTTATTTTCTCTTTCGATGATAATCAGCGTAACGTCGTCATCGAATTTACCGTTGGCATATTGTTGTGCCTCTGAGATGATGGAGTCTTTCATATCTCTGACAGATAGAGAGCTATTTTTCTGAAGATGGGCTATTATCCTTTCGACACCGAAAGGTTCACCTTGTACGTTTGTACATTCGATCAAACCATCTGAATATATAATCAGACGATCTCCTTTTATGAAATCATGCTCTATCTCATTAGCTTCAAGCTCAGAAGTCATCCCTAGTGGTAAACCTAACAACTTAAGCTCAGTAACCTTTGTCCCTCGCAATAATAAAGGAGCGGGCTGCCCGGCGTTTGAAAGCTAGAGTTTATTCTGATCGAAAACAAAATACATAGCCGCTATAAAGCTATGCTCAGGGGACAGCAGTCCATAGATATCGGTATTGATACTCATTAAACACTCGCTTGGATGGAGGATTGGCGCCGGACAGTTATCGATGACAGATAGAATTTGTATTGACATAAGGGCAGCTAAGACGCCATGCCCGCATGTATCCGCCACCAATAGGCCAGCCTTACCCTTAGGCATATCTTTAAAGAACCAGAAATCGCCTGAAATGTCCGCTGCTGGTTTGTTAAAAAATACCGCAGTTAGTTTGGCACTTTTAAGGATCCTTCCGGCGTTTTCGCTATTTGTCAAATACCTGCTTTGAAATCTGGCAGAATCGCGCAAGTCGGCTGCCCGTTCCTTTTCTAAGAGATGTTTTCTTGCCAGATTTCGTACTCTGGCTATAAGTTCAGCTAATTGGTACGGTTTTCTGATATAGTCAGCCGCTCCGGCTAAAAGAGCCTTAGCGATTTCAGTGGCCATAGAGTCGGTTTTAGCGGTTAACATAATTACAGGTATATCTCTGGTTTCAAGGTTGTCTTTAAGTTTTTCTAAAGTTTCATAACCATCCATTTCAGGCATCATGATATCCAGTAATATAAGATCTGGCATTTCTCTCAATGCCGCTTCAAAACCCTCCTGCCCATCTTTAGCCTCAATCACTGTAACCCCTATTTGACTGAGATTAGCCTTGCAAATAATTCTGTTATTCTCATCGTCGTCTATGACCAATACTTTACTTTTCTCCATTATCCCTCCATTGTTGTACTGTGAAATAAAATGTACTCCCAACTCCCTGTTCACTTTTGACCCAGATGCGGCCACCCATTGTCTCAACAAGAGATTTAGTGATTGCAAGGCCTAAACCAGTTCCCGAAATATCTTTAACCTTATTGCTGCGCCAGAATACCTCAAAGATATGTTTAAGTGTATCTTCATCCATACCCGGGCCTGAATCCCCGACAGTTATTAGAATTGAGGAGTCTTCTACCTTCGCCCGTACAGTAATCCTTCCTTTATCGGGGACGAATTTGACAGAGTTTCCTATTAAGTTAAACAGGATTTGCGTCAGCTGCTTGAGCCCTGCCCGAATTAAAGGCAGTTCAGGGGGGATCTCAAGGCTAAGCTCCAATTCCTTGTCTTTAACTTTATCTATCATGTTTGACTCAGTAATCTCTAATACACGGCGCAGATTTATAGCCTCATATTCAATATCGATTTTTCCTGACTCAATGTTGGAGAATTCAAGCAATCCCTCAATCAGAGAAGACATATAATAAACAGAGTTAAGAATTTTACCAATATAGTCAGGCAGCATCTCCTTACTTAGCCAGTTATTCTCACAGGCTTGTCTTAAAGTTTGTGCAAATCCTGAAATTCCACTTAACGGAGAGCGTAATTCGTGAGCAGCCATAGAAAGGAATTGAGTTTTTGCCCGGCTCGCTTCTCTGGCGATTTCGAGTTGCCGCACGCTATTCTCCTCTTCTACTCGCCGTGTGATATCCTGAAGCATTCCTATAATCGACGGGGCATTGTCAATTTTCGCACGTGAAGCCTGAATTTCAATTTGCACAATCCCATTGTCCTTTTTAACGCATTGAAGACAAAAGTTTTCAGATGCCACATCAGTGCTGAAATGTTTGTGAAGAATTTCAGATGCCTTATCGTTATCATCGGCATAAATCAATTCAAGCGGTGACTTCCCTATAAGCTCTTCTGGCCGTCCGTAACCAAAAATCTCAGCGAACCTTGGATTTACATATACAAACCGCTTATCCCGAATTATATAGATGCCAGAGAGAGACTTCTCCACCAGGCATCTGAACATATTTTCCGATTCCTGAATTTTACGTAAAATTGGATTGGTAATCCGGTAAAAAGCAAACGCCCCGGTTAAAATTGCCATTATACCGACAAAACAGGCGATTCCTCCAACGCGTATAAAAGGCTCCCGAACCTTGGACAGAGCTGTCTTCGTCACAATCCCAGAATGCCGGCCAAGGGCATTTAGCGGCGCGTAGGCGCTAAACACTTTTTCACCGCGATAGTCTAATCCGACAACAGTGCCTGTCTGCCCATTAAGGGCGCGGCGCATCGGCTCAGCTAATTTGGAATCAAAAGGCACAGATTTTACATTGCTGAGCTGTGAATGAAGCAAGAACACAATATCCGCGCTTTCACGCCGCCCCCATACAAATTCCGCAGGCTCTCCAATACCACGACTGCTTGTTTCGTGGATATGGCGCATCTCTTCAACAACTTTATCTTCAACTATCTATAGAGACCGCAAATCACGCCTTTCAGTTTTACACAATTCATTTTCTATGTTTACCTCAATCATTCGGGCATGGAGTTCAGCTGCAGCTTGTAATCTATTAAGCTGCATCTTAACCGCGGTTTGATAAAGCAAAAATCCGGACGTACCTATTACCACTATGACCACTGCTGCCAAAATCGCTATCAATAAAACAACTCTATTGGCCCCCGAGTTTTTCATCCGATACCTCCGTGTTAGAGCGTTACCGTAAAAATGCTTCCTTTGCCTGGCTCACTTGTAACATCGAGCTTACCACCCATCAAATCAACAAGTTTTTTAGCGGCATAAAGCCCCATTCCCATGCCCGGCCTTTCTCCGGTTTTGTGGTCAACCTTTCCAAACCGCTCAAAGATTCCTTTTAAATCTTTCTCCGCTATTCCAATCCCGCTGTCGGCAACGGAAATCACCATGCGGACGCCGTCGCCAAAGGCAGAAATTTTTATTGCTCCACCGGATTCGGTAAACTTTATCGCGTTTTCGATAAGATTACTTAGCACCTTGCGAAGTTTTCTATAATCCGCACTAACCGAAAGAGCAGGTACGTCTGTTTTGAGGATTAACCCCTTTGTCTTAATCTGCCATTCAAAATATACGATTAGCTCCTGAATTAAATCTGGCAGACTTAAAACGGAGATGACGGGATTTCCTTCAAGCGTGGCAGCAGCCATAATTTTATCCACTAAGCCGCTTAACCTATCAGCCGCTTCGATAATTTTTTGCGAAATTTCCACAGGTTGTTCAACCCCCGCGGCTAACATCTGCGAAAACCCCATCAAATGATTCAACGGCGTGCGCAGCTCATGGCTTATTGATGCTAAAATCATAGATTTAAATGCCTCCGCATCAACTTTCTCTCTCGCCGCTATGAGTTCTTCCCGCGCCTTTCTTTCTTTCTCAAAATCCCGCAGGACTTTTCTTAAACGAAAATCGAGCGTTTCGAGGTCTAAAATCGGTTTTTGAATAAAATCCTGCCCGCCTTTCAGCATAAAAACCCGAACCAATTCAATAGAGCCATGCCCGGTACACATCACCACCGGTAAATCAGGCCAAGTATTCCTGATATCTAAAAAAGAATTCAGGCCGTCGCTTCCCGGCATCTCCTGGTCGAGCAAGACAATCTGCGGATTAACCTGCCAAATCAGACTTATGGCCTCATCTCCGCTTGAGGCGGTTGTTACGCTGTAGCCAAGTTGAGGCAGCCGCACCTCGAGAAGCCGTCTCATATCAGGGTCGTCATCCACCACCAGAATAGTTATTTCTTTCGCTTCTCCCATATTCCCTCCTATGTCCCGTAATTATGTATTCGTCACGCCGCTGCCTGTAACATTTGATATGATACAATCAGTTACAGATTGCATGTTGTTTTTTTCAGCGTTTAATAAAAGTTGAATAGTGTTACATCTACGTAACATATGTCTGATAACGTCTTGTATTAAAGGTCAATTATTTAGAATAACTATTTATAGTCGTAAATATAAACCACGCATCTGCTTAGATTATTTCTATCATGCAGTTAAACATTTATATCTGTCAATCACCCTTTTGGGTGATCGCATAAATCATTTTACATGTACTATACTTTCTAAATTCAATAGGGTTATTGAATTTTTTTGATAGTAACCGGTGGAGATTAAGATGACGCCAGATTATGGCAAGTTAATAAAGAGCGATTACATTGCCTCACACCTGAAAGGCGGCGAGTTGTTAACTCTGGTTGAAATCATGCACCAGCTTAGTTTGTGCGAGCTGAATGCTTACACATGCTGTAAGACAGCTATGGTTGATTGCATCATTTATAAACTAAGAGATTTAATCCCTTTTGACTGTTGTTGTTTTTCGATTATAGAATACGATGCTATTACAAAACACCCTGAAAATATCCTTATGATAAGTCCCGGGGAGTTCCGTTTTCCCAAACGATATATCGATGTGTTCAAAGAGCAAAAAGCTTATAGAGACGACCCGTTAATAAAGAAACTGCTCGATAAAGATGATTGTTATTATTTTGAAGACATATACATCGAAGATCCCCCGCCAACGGGGGTTGAGGAGTTACTTTATAGATATAATCTAAAGAATGGTTATATAACAGGGAAAAAAGACGCCTCACATAATCTTCTATATTACAATATGGTCACAGGGAAATCATTGGTTAAAGACAGAAGAAGCTATATAATATTATCTAATATATTAATTTTTACAAGAAATATCATGAGCAGACTGTTTAATTGTGTAAAAGTGACGGTTCCCGATTTCACGCCCAGAGCGATGGAAATCATTATACGTATGTCGGAAGGCGAGACAAATCTGGACATATCGCAGGCTTTAGATATAAGCGTGAACACTGTAAAGAGCCATATCTCCAAAATATTAAAACAATTAGGCGCGAAAAACAAGACGCAGGCAGTGGCGTTGTGCTATGGATATGGAATCTTAAAGTGAGGGTAGTATGGTGGGCGATACAGGATTTGAACCTGTGACTTCTGCCGTGTGAAGGCAGCGCTCTGCCGCTGAGCTAATCGCCCTCATAAAAATAACCACTGAAACATAACAATTTCAACCTAAAATTGTCAACAGCGCCCCCGTCAACTCATCCACTGAACCGGCTTTCTTGATAAGATTTTTAAACTCCTCCAATTTATCTATAGAATCGACAGCTCTAACCATGTCAATCAAATCAAGTCCCGCCGAACCAAATTTCAGCTCAAGCATCCCTTCTATTCCCTCAATCAAACCCTTTCGCTGCCCTTCGAGCAAGCCCTTTAGCTGCCCTTCGAGCAAACCCTTTCGCTGCCCCTCGAGCAAACCCA
Organism: Nitrospirota bacterium; assembly: GCA_015233015.1. Taxonomy (GTDB): domain Bacteria; phylum Nitrospirota; class Thermodesulfovibrionia; order Thermodesulfovibrionales; family Magnetobacteriaceae; genus Magnetominusculus. The sequence continues at coordinate 33,828 of JADFYO010000005.1, forward strand.
TTCGCTGCCCTTCGAGCAAGCCTTTCTCTATGCCTCTCTCTTCACCCTCTGCAATTCCCCGCTCACGCCCCTGCCTGAACCTTACATCTCTCTCCATATCATATACTAATGCCATTTCCTCCGCCTCCTTATAGATATTGTCCTGCAAATCTCTAAGTTGAGACAGGACTTCAACCTGCCTTATGTATTTGCCCCTGAGAGTTTCCTCCGGCACTAATTCTTTTAATCGATTAAGTATATCTCTTATAAATATTCTAACACCTTTCTTCTGGTAATTGCATAAGATGGATAATATCACCTCTTCAGGGCTGTCCGAATATAAGAACTGTTCGCAGTCAACATCGCGCATGTCTATCAGATTATATCTGTGGCTTGTCGTCTCTGTTGAAAGGCTGTCTTTCATCGAAAGCAGCTCATTGCCGATATAAAACACATATTGCAATGGGTGAATCTTATGAATTTCAGACAGATAAACCCAATACCGCAGCTCCCTGTACACCATTTGCGAGTAGTTAGTAGCCTGAAACTCAATGTGAAGCAGAGATATGGAACCATCTTCCATCTCTACACGTAAAATGAAATCGGCCTCGCGTTCATTCGTTATCTGGAGTTTAGTCTCTATCGCCGTTGATCTGACGATTTTCAGCCCGATTACCTTTGCTATCAGGGTATCCACCACGCCCTTCAGGATTTCCTTGATAATTTTGTCGTAATGTTTAGGCATCGGCTATATTTTAACATAGGAAACAGACGCAATGCCGTCCTAATATTGAATTATTTTCTTATGGTATTTTCTTTATCTTTTGGTGTATCCTATCAGCATGAAAATAAAGTTTTGGGGCGTGCGCGGTTCAATCCCAACTCCGGGCAAAGATACCGTTCGCTATGGGGGAAACACATCCTGCATCGGCCTTGACGGCGAGGACGGCACTTGCGTCATCTTTGAAGCAGGCACAGGCATACGCATGGCCGGCACAAAGCTCGCGGCTATGCCTCAGGTCGAGATAAACCTCTTCCTTTCACATACCCACTGGGACCATATCCACGGATTTCCATTCTTTATCCCTGCCTATATCCCAAATCGTATAATAAACATATACGGCCCGCCGCATTTTGACAAAAGCCTTCGCGAGATAATGGCCCAGCAGATGGTCTATTCATATTTCCCCGTAAACTCAGACGAACTTCAGGCGCGCATCAGGTACTTTGACCTTAAAGAGGAGACCGTTGAAATAGGCGGCCTGAAAATCAGCTCCAAACTCATGAACCACCCCGTAACCTGCTTTGCCTACAGGGTGACAGAGGGCAGCAGGAGCATTGTCTATACGGGGGACAACGAGCCTTACTATAATTTTATGGCGTCCGCCGCTATGGACGAGGCCGAGATGGCAGAAATCGCTATGATTGTTAACGAGCAAAACGACAGAAACGTCGAATTTGCCAGAGGCTGTGATGTACTCATAGCCGACGCTCAATACACTCACGCCGAATACCCGGCAAGGATCGGCTGGGGACACAGCACTAACCATCAGGTGGTTGACCTTGCCGTAAAGGCAGACGTCAAACATCTCGTCATGTTTCACCACGAACCAGTCCGTACGGACGACCAGATTGATCAGATTGTAGAAGAGACAAAGAAGTATTACGAAGAAACAGGGCGCACGGGCCTCAGGATAACAGCGGCGGCCGAGGGTGAGGAAATCGTAGTTGTGTAAGGACCGCTAAATCAGCAGGTTATAGAAAGATATAAACATGTATAAACATGGTGAATATTATATAATAGCAATAGTTTTATCTGCATGTGTGATTGGAGTAGAAGTATGGCGTAGGAATGGGTCAATTAAAACAGCTTTATATTGGGCAATGGGATATCTATTGATAGCCACAATTGGTTATTTCAATGGATGGATTATTGTCCCAACAAAATGAGGTGATTTTTCAATACGAAACAGCATCTTTTTACATTTTTCACATTGGTATAAGCCCTACGCGGCGCGCTGGTTAAAATCTCCTGCCAGCGAGCTTTTGCAGTTCCCTGTGAATGAACTTTTTTTCAGCCCTGCCGTAGCCGGCACAGCCCAGCGTGTAGATGAGTTTTTCTAAATCGGCCTCCGACCAATCCGCAGAGCCGCGCCTCGTAAGAGTGCCCTGCACGTATGGGGTATGGGCGACGTAGAACTTCTCGAGCAGTGTTGTGGCGCCTTCGTCCCATTGCTGCTCATTTCTGACGATGAGGTCCCAGTCCAGCACCCAGACCTTGATAGTGCTGTCGTCATAGGCGGAGATTGCGTAGCGCCCGTCCATGCTCATAGCTACCGCGTTTACTCCCACTACGTGTCCTTTGAATATCCTCAGGCACTGCCCTGTCGTAGTATTCCAAATCCTGAATGTACTGTCGAAACTTCCTGAGATAACGTGCTGGGCGTCAGCGCTGAACGCCACAGAGGTTACCCGCGCAGTATGCCCTTCGAGGTCCATGATGTGGCGTCCCGATGAGATGTCCCAGATCTTTGCGGTCTTATCGTCGCTTCCCGATACGGCATAGCGGCCGTTTAAACTTATCGCAACCGAATTAACAGGGGCACTATGACCGCTGAAAGTACCAAGCAGGCCCAGAAAATCCACTGTCGTCATCTCACAGTTATTTATCAGACAATCATCGCCGGCAGATAGCAGCATCCTGTTGTCCATGCTAAGTGCTACAGCGCGCACAGGGGCTGTGTGCTCTTTAAATGTCTTTATACAGCTGCCTGAGAATAAATCCCACACCTTGACGGTCTTGTCGTCGCTTCCCGATACGGCAAGTTTGCCGTCGGCGGTGATGCAGACGGCGTTAACCCTTGCGTCATGTCCTTTGAGCGTCTTAAGCAGGCGTCCCTTCGCGGTCTCCCATAACCGGACTGTCTTGTCAATACCTCCCGACAGGGCATAACTTCCGTCGGCACTCAGGCAGACAGCCCTTACCCCTTCAAAGTGTCCCTTGAAGGGCATCGCAGGTTTTTTTGAATCGACCTCCCGCAACCGGAGGGTTTTATCCATGCTGCCGGACAGGACAAGGTGGTTGGCGTCGTCTATGCAGACAGAGGTTACAGCGCCATCGTGTCCCTTATACGTGTAAGCCTCCCAGCCGCCGGCGAGGTTCCTGTGCGGAAACACACTGTAGAGCTGCGTCCACATGTCGATTGCCTCAACCGTCCTGCTATAGCCCTTTTGAGAGCGTGCCTTTCGCACATGCCCGGCTGCCTTGACGTAATCCCCCGACTGCATCGATTGCCTGGCAAGGGAGAGTTCACTGCTGTAGACGGCCATTGCGGAGAATGCCGTTTCGCTCTTTAACACCAGGGAAAGCATCATAGGGGCGCGATAGGTCTCTTTTTCACTCCGCAGTTCCCAGAAAAGCGCGTCGTTGCTCATGCCGTTTGATATAAAGTATTTGCCGTTTACCGACATATGAATGGAACTTGCCGGCGTCTGAGCCCCCTCGAAGGTGCGAAGGCAGCGTTTGGAGGATAAATCCCACAACCGGACCGTCTTGTCCTGTCCGCCTGAGAGGGCATACCGTGAATTCCAGCTCAAAACCACAGACAGTACCGGCTCGGCGTGGCCCGTGATAGACCGTTGATACTGCCGGTTGCGGAAATCCCATAGTCTTAACGTATTGTCGGCACAGGCGGCGATTAAATAATTCCCGTCCTTGCTGAGACAGCTGCCATTGACCGCTACCGCGTGTTCCTTAAATACATGCAGACATTTCAGCGACGAGACATTCCATATTCTCAGTGTGCCGTCAAGGCTGCCTGAAACAATATGCTGGGCGTCGTTGGTGGCGGCCACCGATGTAATGGAGCCTCTGTGCCCGGCAAAGGAACGCAGATAGTTGCCTGAGTTAATATCCCATAGTTTAATCGTTTCGTCGGCGCTTCCCGATACGGGAAATTTGCCGTCGGGGCTGAGATATACCGCGGTTACGTCGTCCGCGTGTCCCCTGAAATTATATAGTGTAGTGCCCGTGGATATATTCCACACGCGCACGGTTTTGTCCGCACTGCCGGATATTGCATATCTGGCGTCGCTGGTGAGGCTGGCCGATAAGACGCCGCCGGTGTGTCCGCTTAATGTCTTAACGCACTGGCCGGTGGCAGTGTCCCAGAGCCTGAGTTTTTTGTCCATACTGCCTGTGAGGGCAAGCCGGCCATCGTGGCTGAGGCTCACAGTCGTAATCTGGCCCATGTGGCCGGTGAAAGTCTCCAACAGCCTTCTCGATGTGGGCAGCGCCGCCTGAGCCGACGCCAGTGAGGCCGCGGCCTCCTCTATATTGCCGTATTGCCCGATTATATTTTCAAGGTACTTTATGGCTGAGACACAGTCGTTCCTTTCCATGTGAACGAGGGCAAGCAGATACTCCGGCGTCCAGTCGTCTATGTGAGAACGCTGCACCTCCTCGAGTTCTCTGACGAGTATATCATCGGTTATTTTAGCGTTTCTCCAGTGTATGAGTCCAAGGTTGTATGAGGACTGAGGGTGGTGAGGCTGGATTTTTATGGCCTCATGCCAGAGCCTTTCGGCCTCGTCGTCTCTACCTAAGTCAAGTAGTGAGACCGCCCTGTTGTTCAGGCTGTCAGCGGTTGCGCTGTTTGACGCCGGCATCTGCCTCGGATATGGATTTGAAGTTATTTCGTGGTATATCCCTATTAAAGTCTCAGCGATTTTTGCCATACTCTCTGGTCGCTTGTAAGGGTCAAGATTAAGACATTCCCGTAAGAGCGTGAAAATCTGCTTCGGCATAGGGGGAAGAAATGCGTGTGGGTTTTCGGCCTGATTTTCAACGTGGGACATCAGTGCCTCTGCCGCTACTGTGCCCGACGGCCATGTTACCTCGCCTGTAAACATTACCAATATCGATACAGCCCACGACCATATGTCTGTTTTCGGAGACAAAGACCCTCTGTTTGCCTGCTCTGGGGAACAAAAGGCAGGGGTCATGCCGGATTGGACGTGCGAGCTGCTGTCGGTTTCGTCTTCGATCATCCGGCCTCTGCCTGAGAAGGCCTTAGCAAGGCCAAAGTCTGTGACCTTTGCGGTTCCCTCCGAGGTGATCATTATGTTTGCTGGTTTCATGTCTCTGTGGATAAGACCTTTTTCATGAGCGTAGTGGAGGCCCCATGCGATTTGAATAGCCATATCTATGATTTTTTCAAGCTCAGTTAATTTCCCGTCCGCAATCCAGTCGTTTAAATTTCCCCCGTTGACATACTCGGCAAAGACGCGTGGAACGCCGTCAAGCTCCCTGACATAGTAGCAGCTTACAATGTGCGGGTGCAGACCGAGGTTGACCCATGTCTCAGCCTCTGCCTGAAAACCCTTCGAGCCGCCGGAACGCTCCAGCTCAGAGGGTTTTGGGCTTTTCACGGCAAGGTCGACATTCCAGCCCCTGTGGCGGACCTTATAGACCTTGCCCATGCCGCCTTCGCCCAAAAATCCTGTAATCTCATAGAGATCAAGTATTACGTCGCCTATGCTCCAATCGTGGGAATTGCGCCTGGGAAGTGGTTCGCTGGGTGGTACGGCCGAATCATCCATGCGCGGCCCGACGGCCTTCTCGATGGCCTTTTCGATGCGGAACGTTGTGCCGCATTTTTTGCACTTCGCCGGTTTCCCGGCAAACGTGGCGGATACATTATACTTAGCTCCACAATTGGAACATGACGTAAGTATCATCATTTGTAACATCCCCTAAGCACAAGATCTTTAACCCCGTAATATTTTACAAAAAATTATGCAATAATTTACATTGATTTGTCATTTACAGGGGCATACCAATAATATATGGCCTCTGTCTCTTCCAACCCTTTCAGATGATACGAACCGATGGGCATAGCCTTAACTTTAAGGTCGGAACTTAATGTATTCCAAAAACTCTCCGTCATAAGAATAAGCTCGCGGCGGTTGGAGTTTATAAGGAAGGAGTTTACTTTCTCATGTTTGTGGCGCAGGTCTTCGACAGAGAACACTGCATGGGCGTTTCTGCCGGTTCGCTCACCTTCCTGCGTCAGGCGTACCGGCCCCCAGTGAAGCGCTATGCTTATTTGAACGGGGATCTTTATGTAGCGTGCAATGCCCGGCGAGAGTTTTAATGCCGCGCCTATAGCGCTGTCCGCCGTCCCGAATGTGGCAAAGAAACCATCTCCGGTGCATTTAAGAAATGGATGCTTTTCGTTCTGAAGCACCTTGTCGAGCATTTGCCCAAGGGCGGAGATGACCTTCACGAGGTGTGTGTCGCCTTGTTTGACAATTTTCGTCGAACTTACTATATCTACTACAAGCAGGGCCTCCGTACGTTCCTCGAAAAACTCACTTGGTGGGATTAATATGCTCCCCTCCGAGGCATACGCCTCGTCAAACAGGCCCTCGGTCTGCGCCCCGGAGGCCGACGGGATTATGCCCAGGCGCGTCCTCCCAATCGCAATCCACGACGGCACAGGCAGCGCCATCTCGCCCTTAAAGCGGTGTCCGTTGAGATATGTCCCGTTTCTGCTGTCTTTGTCCTCTATAATCAACGCGTCTTCGACAACCTTTATGATGCAATGCTTACGAGAGATGGTTTTATCCCACTTTAAGGCAAGGTCGTTATCGGGTGCTCTTCCAATGGAAAATGACGGATACTTAACCGGCATACAAAAATGCGACGGCTGCTTGTCCAAATCGACGATAAACGCATAGGGTTCTGAGCGGCTTGGTTCTGCGGGTGCCATCGCGCCGCGAAACTCTATTGCGCCGGCGGGACACTCTTCGGTCTCCATAGAGGCAAACTCTTCCTCGTTTGAGTGTGCGCGCTCAACTAATACGACGGTGACGTTATCAATCCCGCCGGCGTTATTGGCGGCCGCTACCAGCTCATTGCACGCTGTTTGAAGGTCTCCGCATTTGCTCAGAATCTTTACTATTCCACTGTCATCTACCATACCGGTAAGCCCGTCGCTGCAGAGGAGGAATTTATCGCCGGGAAAGATCTTCGTTACATTGATATCAGGTATCACCTCGCCCGACATGCCGATGCAGCGGGTGATTTTCCCTCTAGAGGGGTGTTTCGCCGCCTGCGAGGCGGTGATTTCCCCTGAGTCTATCAGCACCTGTACTACCGAGTGGTCAGTGGTCATCTGGGCAAAACTGCCGCTTCTCAGCAGGTATGCGCGGCTGTCGCCCATGTGGGCGATAAGCGCCAAATCATCTTTTATTATGATCAGCACAACTGTTGCCCCCATGCCGGCCAAACCAGCTTTTGATTTGCTGAGCGAACGTACCTGTTCGTTTAACTCTGTAAAGGCAAGCGTAAGGGCCTCGGCGGCCTGAGGTGACTGCAGACTGTCTATGTTCTTCAGATTTCTGCGAATAAGGCCAGGCAGCGTATCCACTACTGCCTTCGACGCCATATCCCCCGCCGCGTGTCCTCCCATGCCGTCGGAGACAATATACAGACCGTATTCATTGTCAACCATCCAACTGTCTTCATTTCTCTTTCGAATGTGTCCTTTGTCCGACAGTCCGGCGCAGGTAATCTCGTTTTTCACAGTACATCCTCCAGAGCACACTTAAAGGCCTCGGCGGTCTTGAATGTTATCTCGGGCCGGTCAATCAGGGCCATGTCTATGACGCCCGCCAGCTTTTCGGGAATCGCAGGGTTCCTCTTCTGAATTGGGATACAAGAGGTTTGAAGCACTATGTACCATGGATCCTTTCCCTTTGGGAAGTCTCGCGGGAAACGTCCGGTTAGAAGAAAATAATATGTCGCCGCCATTGCCCATACATCCGCCTCCGGCTTTGAATACTTGAAGTTAATGACTTGCTGTCTTGCCATAAATACGGGAGTGCCGGCGGCAGAACCCGTCCGCGTATAGCCGCTGAGGCCGGCGGCGTCAAAGGCCTTGCCAAGCCCGAAATCGGCAATCTTGGCGACACGCCCCTGCGACGTCTCGGTATAAAATATATTCGACGGCTTTATATCTCTGTGAACCAGTCCGTTTATAGTAATAGTGCTGCCGTTTGTGAGTTTGACGTTTGGTATTTTAATGTTATGGGCGTATATTAACCCGTCAAGTGCTTGTAAAATTATATCGGTGGCTTCGGCAACCGGCAGCTTTCCGCCCTGCCTCACCATTATCCTATCGACGCTTCCACCCTCGCAGTACTCAAGCGTAAAGAAAAATGTGCCCTGAGAGTTTCCATAGTCGATAAGGCCTACCACGTTGCGATGCTTCAGGTGTTTCGTGTTTTCCACTTCACGCAGGAACATCTCCCTCGCACGGTCATTTACGGCAGCGCTTGAGAGCATGACCTTAAGGGCAACCTTCCGCCCCGTAGCCGTTTGCTCAGCTAAATATACGGCGCCCATGCCGCCCTTGCCAAGCTCACTGATTATTTTATATCCATTTATGATTACTGTGTCGCCGCTTTCGTCTTGTTTTATCAGCTGCAGGGGATTTTCCAGGCACGACACACACAATATTTCACTGTCGTCTAATTTGGCTGAGAATTCCTTGCCGCAGTTGGTGCAGTGTTTTATCTCTGTCCCCGCGTCTTTCTTAATCGATGAGGGAGCCTCGGGGGTTTTATTGACCTTGCAGGTTGCGCATATATATTGGCCGTCTTTGGGCGGCAGGTTCTCCGCTTCGGGGCCGTTTATCTCTTTTGAGCAAATGGAGCACACCGGAGCCGCAGAGACAACCACTTGAAATACCGTCGAGCCGAGCCTGATAGTGTCGCCGTCTTTGAGGTCATATTCGGGGAATTTCGCCTTCAGAGCTTCTTTATGAGCCAGATTTCTATCGCGCTGTCCAATTTTTTTGCCGTTTACGAAAGTGCCGTTGAGGCTTCCAAAATCGCGTACCCTCATGCCGGGCGGGTTTATATCGAGCAGACAGTGGTGGCGGGATATTGTGCTGTGGTCTTTGTCATCGGGAAGGCGCGGATTACAGTCAACGCCGCGTCCGATAATGCACGTGGTACGTTCTGTAAATATATACTCCGTTCCCTTTAATGACCCGTCTGTAACCTTAAGAACTACTTTAGCTGGCAAGGCTCAAAAACCTCGATCGTATTTTTACCGCATCGAACGCGAACCGCACCTGCGCCGCGCCCGCATTTTCACTAACCACTATAACAAAGCACTTTATATATTGTCAATGCCGCTGTCATTTGTATTATTGACTAATCCAGCGGTTTGCGCTTATACTGTTATCGCGGCTGTCACCGTGTGGCTGCTTTGGGGTGGCTCTTTTTCTCATACCCATTGAATATACCGTTGTAGTTATCATCGATAACACGGAGGTGCTGAATGTCTTACCGTTCAATCGTCAAATCAACTTTATTTCTGCTCATTATACTTCTTGCAATCTGTTCCGGTAGTAAAAGAACCTATGCCCTTTACGACAATACCACAGCGCAGATGACCGCCTATATTAAGAAGCAGCTCACTGACAACGGCGTAGTCGGCGGTGTGTCCGTCGCATTCGTAGATGAACAGAATGTGGTCTGGGCACAGGGCTTCGGTTACGCCGACGCGGCCGCCGGTACCCTGACCACTCTGGACACCCAGTATCGGATTGCCTCGGTGACCAAGACCTTCACCGGCACGATGCTCATGCAGTTATTCGAACAGGGGCTTCTCGATCTTGACGATCCACTGACACGTTTCATCCCGGCCTTTTCGATTAAGCCTCCCCTGGGTTTTGCGGCAGGCGGGCCTGTCACTATCCGTTCGATGGCAACACACCATTCCGGTATCCCCGGAGACATCAATAACGGGGTCTTCACATCTGCGCCTGACCCCGATTTCAATCCCAAACTCGTTGCCTATCTGCAGGGTGAATACCTGACCTATCCAGCCAATGTCCTTATGGCATATTCCAACACGGCCATGTCCCTTCTTTCCACTGTAATAGCAAATGCCTCAGGCCAGAGTTTTGAGGCATACTCAAATGCACTCTTTCAAAATCTTGGCATGGACCATACATCCTTTTACCCTGACAATCCGAGGGTGATAGCAAATCAGGCGAAGGGCTATCAGAATGGACAGGAAGTGTCACGATACTACAACAACGGGAGCACAACGGGAGGGATTATTTCCACTATACAGGACATGGCAAAATTTATCAAAATGGTAAATGCCGGCGGTATGGGGCAACGGGGACAGGTCATCAAACCTGAAACTCTGGAGATGATGCTCACAGCTCAGAACGACAGCATGCCACTGGATATAGATAACAAAATCGGGATAAACTGGTTTCTTAACGACGCCGATTTATCCTATGCGGGGAGGCTCTGCTATCACAATGGCGGCATTAATGGATTCCGCAGCCACCTCGAAATCCTGAGAGATCGGAAGCTCGGGGTCGTGGTGCTTGCCAATGACGAGAAGGTACCTTTTGAAGACATCGCCAAGCAGACCCTGTATCTTGCCCTCCATGAGAAAACCGGGCTTACGCAGCCGCCCGCCGTCGCCCCAGCCTACTCGGCGCCAGTCTCATGGGACCAAACGCGCCTTGATTTCCTTCAGGGCATCTACATACTTACCCAGGCAAGCAGTGTCCCCTACATTAAAGTTAAAAGTGTGGCCGGCGCTCTGGAATGGACAAGTCCAGACAATAGCAGCTTGACCTTCCATGCCGTACCTAAGGCAAACGGATGGTTCTCTGCGCGGGATTCACAGGATATGGAGTACGAGTTCACCGAAATAACTGGTATAAGGGTACTTCTCTGGCACAAGAACGGACAAAGCGTGCTGGCAGCGCAATACTATGTCCCTCCGGCAATTCCCGCCGCATGGATTGCCCGCCTCGGTACCTATCAGGTGACTAATTGTCAGAGCGCTTTCTCATGCGGGTCGGGCAATCTCATAGTTGCCGACGGGATGCTGGGTTTTGGCAGCAACGTGCTTGTTCCTGTGTCCGACACACTTGCGTATGTGAGTGGTCTCGGGCGCTCCGGCGGAAGTTCGGTACAGGTCATCACAGTTCCTCCTGACTGGCACGAGGAGATTCAAATGCTTGGTGCGAGATTTAAAAAGAGCTGAACCAGGGCAAACGCACTATATGCGAATTGTTGTCATATCAGAGGCAGACTAATGCAAACTATAGCATTCAAATGCAATAAATCTGTCATTCCGGCTTGTCTGGAGTCTGTCTCTACACATCCGCAAGCCAAATAAGATTCCGGACAAGCCGGAATGACGACAAGGCAATCCGTGTGGAGACATTGTGCGTTTGCCCTGACGGCAAGACAGCAAATTTGCATTTGGCACCGGCGATATGCTATAATTCCACATCAATATTTATGGAGGTACGAAAGATGCCCAAAGGGATGAATAAGGTGTTTATCGTTGCGATGTTATTATTGTTAATAACGGCAGGGTGCGCCGGGTCAAATATATTTAAAGGAGACAGCAGTCAGCCCCAGCCGGAAAATCAACCACCCGCACCTTCCTCGCCACCCGCGCCCTCTCAGCTTTCATTAATGGGTACGGATTTCGAGGATGTTGACATTCCCGAAGAGCTGAAGCTGGTAGAAGGAGAGTCTATCCTGATGAACACGGCAAACTTTGTAGGCGGGTCGCTGGTTTACTCGGCTAACGTTACCGTCGAATCTATCATCAGGTTTTTCAAGATCCAGATGCCAAAGAAAGGCTGGGATTTTACGGCGTCCTCGTTTGCGAGAAATAACGCAATCGTTGCGTTCAAAAAGCCTAATAAAAATTGCGTTATCCATATAATCGGCCCTGGCGGCTGGCAGCTTGGGGCAAAAGTCCATATCTGGATAAGCAATACCACCAACGGTGGGCAGGCCGAGAAGGTCTTTCCCTCAAAATAAACAAGTTAAATAAGGCATATCCCGGCTCAACGTACCTGTCCGGGATTTTAGGTGCCGGATTTCTCTTCCTGACCTTCCATATTAAAACCGCTCTGAACGCGGCGCACACTTTTAGCCAGCTCGCGCATTGCGTCTGTAAGGGATGCGCCGGCTTCCATTTTTGAGCGTACAAATTCGGCCTTTGACAGCTCATTGATAACGTGGTCGGTCGAAGTCCCCATGCGGCATTCATTTACCCCGTCCTGAAGCTGCTGGCTTATACAGGTATCAATCTCCTGAGGCGTAAATTTTTGCGCAAGTTCCCTCACTTCTTTTAAAGGCATGTGCTGTTTCTCCATAAGTAAACCTCCCGGCGTCTTATTTTATGTTTTTCAGGCAGGGCGCTGCCCGTCGTATTTATTTCTATGATAGCCCAAGACTTGTGCTTACGGCAACTGCCGCGCGCTTTTTTTTTATTCAGAATTTACTTGCACTTTATAGTGATATTTTGTTATAAAATAATATAAGGGCAAGACCGCCTGCCCTGTTGGTGATTATATGAGAAAGTTATTCCGACTCACGTAAGTTCGGGAGCCTTAGTAAGAGCGCTCAGAGAGCATGCCGCTTTAGGCGGAAGCCCAACGCGTTCTTTTCGGCACCCACCTGTGAAAGCAGGGACTTAACTTTCTTGTGTACACCGCAAGGGCGGGTTTTATTATACATAAATAATAGCGCGCAGCATTCAGAGGCGGCTGGTTTTGGTCGGCTGGTTTTGGCGGCGGAATTTGGAGCAGGATTGGAGATTTTCAGGATTGGAGATTTAATTGTAACCCTATAACAATGACGTTATAGTTTGCAGATAAATAACAACCGGCAGGCCTCAGGCCTGGCATCGGTGGTCTAACAAGTTATAATTTGCTGTTTTAATTAACAGGGTTATCTAATCTCCCGGTTTATCCCGCCTTCCAGTTCCCGCGTAGTCTTTACGCCCGAGTTTTTTGCGCGGTTATTTGCGTGGCAGCGTTATGGCTTACGGACATGGTCCGTATGTATGAATTTAATTAAGGATTTTATATAATTGGATTTATTTAAGGGATATTACGGCAATCGGGGCGAGGTTAGGGACGCACCGTTAGCGTGGAGGCTGCGTCCGGCGGACTTATCTGAAATAGCCGGTCAGGGGCATATTCTATCGAAGGGCAAGGCCCTGTTCAATCTAATAGAAGGCGGCAAAATCGTTTCACTTGTCTTATATGGCCCTCCGGGAACGGGTAAGACTGCCCTTGCGCACATTATCGCCGACAGGACTAAATCGGTTTTCGTGGAGATTAACGCCGTCACCTCTGGCATTAAGGAAATCAGAGAGGCGGTTTCTATTGCCTCGTCCTCTAAGACTATCGTATTTGTCGACGAGATTCACCGCTTTAACAAAGTTCAGCAGGACGCCCTCCTGCCGCACATAGAATCAGGCAGGATTGTCTTAATCGGGGCTTCTACCGAAAACCCTTCATTTGCCCTTACGCCGGCACTTGCGTCCAGGACGATGATTTTCAGGTTTAATCCATTATCCGCCGAAGATATAAAGACAATTCTCAGAAGGGCACTGACCGATAAAAGGGGACTTGACGGCTGTTTTACTCTCAGCGAAGACGCCTTGTCCTATATCGCCTCGATGGCCGGTGGCGACGCAAGGCGCGCCCTGAACTGCCTTGAGCTGGCCGCTTTGTCGGTGCGGCACACCGGCACAAACACAATAGACATAAATATTATCAGGGATGCCGTTTCTGACAGGACGCCGTACTATGACGAGAGTGAACACTATGACACCATCTCCGCCTTTATAAAGAGTATGAGGGGTTCGGACTGCGACGCCGCTGTTTATTGGCTTGCGAAGATGCTTAACGCCGGCGAGGACCCGTTGTTTATTGCAAGGAGGATAATCATCTGCGCCTCCGAGGATGTAGGAAACGCAGACCCCCACGCGCTCGGTGTTGCCGTGGCGGCATATCTTTCCGTAGAGCGGGTAGGATTGCCTGAGGGACGCATACCCATTTCGCAGGCTGCAATATACATAGCTCAGGCGCCAAAGAGCAATGCCTGCTACATGGCTCTCGAAGCGGCTTTAGCGGAGGTGCGAAACGAAGAGCCTCAGCCTGTCCCGCCGCATTTGAAAAACACGAGCGACGCTGGAACTGAAAAACCCGCCGATGCGTGCTATAAATACCCGCATGACTATCCCGGGCATTACGTGCAACAGACATATTTAACCACGCCAAAGGTCTTTTATGAACCATCTTCACAGGGTTATGAAATTGAAATAAAAAATCGACTACAACAGAGGAGGCACAAACGCAATGAATAGTATCATATACGTGCTGATAGCGATAATCACAGGGGCGGCGGCAGGTGTTGCCATGTCGCTCTTTTTCAAAGGATTATTCAAAAAGAGGTTTGAAGAACTCGAACATAAACAAAAAGACGTAATAAGAGACGCCGAGAGAGAAGCCGAGAGGATCAAAAAGGAGGCACTTGTCGAGGCAAAAGACATACGTTACCAGTCGAAGGCCGAGGCTGAAAAAGAAATCAAGGAAAAAAAGAACGAATTCGGCAATATGGAAAAACGCCTCAGGCACAAAGAGGAAAACCTTGATAAGAAACTAGACCAGTTCGAAAAACGAGACGGCGAACTGATGAGAAAAGAAAAGGACTTCACAAAGAGAGAGCAGCAATTCACCGAAAAAGAGAAGCAATATGACAGGCTCATACAGATGGAGACCGAAAAACTCGAAAAACTCTCCGGCATGACCGTAGAAGAGGCCAAAACGATGCTCCTGAAAAAAGTGGAAAACGAGATACGCTTCGAGGAAGCCAAGCTGATAAAGCAAATAGAGCAGGAGGCAAAGGACGAATCCGAAAAGAAGGCGCGTAATATCATAGGCCTTGCCATACAGAGATACGCGGGCGAATATGTAGCCGATGCAACGGTAACGGCCGTCTCCCTGCCAAATGAAGAGATGAAAGGCCGCATCATAGGCAGAGAAGGCAGGAACATCAGGGCGCTCGAGGCGGCAACCGGCGTTGACTTCATTGTGGATGACACACCGGAGGCGGTAACGCTGTCGGGCTTTGACCCTGTAAGGCGGGAAATCGCGAGGATTTCGCTGGAGCGCCTTATCTCAGACGGCAGAATACACCCCGCGAGGATTGAGGAAATAGTGGAGAAGGTTCGCAAAGAGGTCAACAACGCCATGAGAGAAGAGGGCGAGAAGGCCGTCTTTGACCTGGGGCTTACGGGCGTGCATCCGGAGTTTATCAAACTGCTTGGAAGGCTTAAATACAGGACATCATACGGGCAAAACGTCCTCCAGCACTCGCGCGAGGTTGCCTACTTCTCCGGTATGATGGCCGGCGAGCTGAAGGCAGACGTCAAGCTGGCCAAGCGTGCCGGGCTTCTTCACGACATAGGCAAGGCGGTTGATCATGAGTTCGAGGGTGCGCATCATGAAATCGGCGCCTCTATTGCGAGGAAATACGGCGAAGACGAGCGAATAATCAATGCCATGCTGGTCCACCACGGCGACGGCGACCCGATATGCGTTGAGTCCGCGCTGGTAACGGCGGCAGACGCCCTCTCGGCGGCGCGCCCGGGTGTGCGCAGGGAGAGCATCGAGAATTATATAAAACGCCTCGAGAAACTTGAAGAGATTGCCATGGCCTACCCGGGTGTCGAAAAGTGTTACGCCATTCAGGCCGGCAGAGAGGTTCGCATCATAGTAAAACCGGAGGACACGACCGACGAGATGTCCCACCTTATTTCGCGCGAGATTGCCAAGAAAATCGAATCTGAGATGACCTACCCCGGTCAGATTAAAATTATGGTTATCAGAGAGACCCGGTTTGTAGAGTACGCCAAGTAATGAGCTTTATGAACGTTATGAACGTTTTATTCATAGGAGACGTCATAGGCCGCCCGGGCAGGGTGCTGGTGAGGCATTACCTTTCGGAGCTTGTGGAAAAGGAGGCGGTATCTTTCGTCATAGCCAACGGCGAGAACTCTGCGGGCGGGTTTGGGATAACTCAAAAAACCGCTGAAGAGTTATTCGCCTGCGGTGTGCATGTCATCACAACTGGCAACCACGTATGGGACAAGAAAGAGGCCGTCTCGTATCTTTCAAAAGAGGACAGGATACTCAGGCCGCAGAACTTTCCCCCCGGTGTCCCCGGCTATGGAAGCATAATCTTTAGTCTGAAAAACGGTTTGAAGGCAGGCGTAATAAATCTCACAGGCCGCGTGTTCATGGCGCCGTCGGACTGCCCGTTCAGGACGGTTATGCCGGTAATAGAGGAGATAAAAAGGCATACCGACATAATAATAGTTGACATCCACGCGGAGGCGACATCCGAAAAACAGGCGCTCGGTTACTATTTAAACGGCAAGGTAAGCGCCGTAATAGGCACACACACCCATGTCCAGACGGCAGACGAACAAATCCTTTCACATCATACGGCATACATAACCGATGTTGGAATGACCGGCCCGGCCCTGGGCGTCATAGGGGTGAATGCCGCACAGATAGTCGAAAAATTCCTGACTCAAATCCCCGTGAAATACGAAGTTGCAACAGGGAAGGGTATCTTTTGCGCCGTCATTATTCAGATTGACAGCGACACTGGCCGCGCGTCGGCGATAAAACGATTAATGCTGCACGATTAAGGAGGGGTTTTTTTTATGAAGGCAAAGCTGACCTATGTCAATGGAATGAAATTTGTGGCCGAGGCCGACTCAGGGCACGCCATTGTGCTGGACGCAGCACCTGAACACGGCGGAGAAAACGCCGGCCTGAGGCCGTCTGAGCTATTGTTAATCGCCACAGGGGGCTGTTCCGCCATGGACGTAATCTCGATCCTGAAGAAAAAGAAACAGGAAGTTACGGGATTTGAAATCAACGTCTCAGGCGACAAGGTGGAAACTCATCCGAAACGCTTCCGGAAGGTCATCGTAGAGTATGTTGTCAAAGGGAAAAACATTTCAGATGAGGCCGTAGCGCGCGCCATCGAGCTGTCGATGACAAGTTACTGCTCCGTAAAGACAACAATCGAGGGAGGAGTACCGGTTGAGTACACGCATAGAATAATTGAGGAATAGCCTCTCGGAAACCATACTAAAAAACATAGCAACTGTATGGTTTATAGGGTATGCGCCGGTTGCTTCGGGGACGTTTGGGACGCTGGCGGCGTTAATTATTTTTGTGGTGTTCATGCCGTCGAACTTCACGCTGCTTATAATAACCGCCGCCGTAATCATAGTTGGCACTGTGGCGGCTCATGCGGCCGAGGGGTATTTTAACGAAAAGGACAGCCGGCGTATTGTAATTGACGAGGTAGCGGGGTTTTTCGTATCTATATTATATGTGCCAAGGGGTTTTGTTGTCCTTGTGCTGGCGTTTTTTCTTTTCAGGGCATTTGACATAATAAAACCGCCGCCGGTAAATTACATGGAGAGGATAAGGGGGGGATTAGGCGTAATGCTCGATGATGTGGCAGCCGGTCTCTACGTAAATATAATCTTACAGATAGCGACGAGGATGAGGTTTTTCTGATGATGCTGAGATCTTTTATAGCAATAGACATATCTGAGACACAAAGGGCGGCGATAGGGCAGATGGTCGACACGCTCAGGCCGCTGCGTGCAGACGTTAAATGGGTAAGGCCGGAAAATCTTCATCTCACTATTAAATTTCTTGGAGATGTGGACGAAGGCTTGATAGAGAAAATCGAACTAACGCTAAAAGACCTCACAACAGGTTACGCGCCCTTTCAGATAGAACTAAGGACAGTCGGCGCGTTTTCAAGCCTGAAAAGACCCGATATACTTTGGATAGGAGTAACTAAATCCCCCGGGTTAGAGACAATTGCCGCTGACATTGAAGAGAAACTGTCTCTGGTCGGCATTAAAAAGGAAGGAAGGCCATTTTCGCCGCACCTGACAATAGCGCGTGTGAAAAGCCTGAAAGGGTATGAACATCTCCACGAAAAACTAACTTCACTTACGGCTAAGGATTTCGGGGAATGCGGCGTTGCTGATCTATTGCTGATGAAAAGCGACTTAACGCCGGGCGGGGCGCGATATACGCGGCTGAAAAGTTTTCCATTTGGCCCAATTGGTTAATTGAAAAGTGATTGAAAATACCTAAGCGATATGCTATACTTGGAACTGCCTATATGATCCTGGGTAGCTCAGCCGGCAGAGCGGGTGGCTGTTAACCACTTGGTCGGGGGTTCGAATCCCTCCCCAGGAGCCAAAACATTCAAGTTCCTCTTTTTCGGCGGAACATAGCCGATGGCACGAATGAATTGATACAGTGATATATCGAGACCGTCAAGGATCTTAACCAAATTTTTAAATAGAACCTCGTGCTCACCACGCTCAAGCAACATTATTTGATTGTAGGATATACCGCTTCTTTCGGCAAGCCCTCTGAGACTTAATTTGCGTTTCAACCTCTCCACTTTTATAAATTCGTTCCCAGTCATTATTACCTCCTTTGTATATACCAATATAATACATATCTCAAAATCTTTTGTCAAGAGTTTATGATATTTTGCTTGACATAGTTCTAAGCGCTGTCATAAAGTAATGATATGGCTAAAACCAATTTTACGATGTTTGACAACGATCACCTTGAGGCGCTCTCAAAAACTAAACTCCGTCAGGAGACGTACCGCACATATCTGGTTATTGTCCGCAAGACCGCAGGCTATCAAAAGAACGATGATCAAATTTCTTTAAGTCAGTTCCAGATGGCGACGGGCCTGTCAAAACGGAACGTGCTGAGAGCGCTTAACGATCTAATCAATCATCATATGATCATTAAAATTAAGCAAATCGGATGTTGCCGTTACAGTCTTACGCCGGTTGATAAATGGTTATCGGGGGGGGGTAGTCCAGCCACCCCCAGGGGGGGTAGTGGAGCCACCCCAGGGGGGGGTAGAAATTACGTACAAGGTGTCCTATTTACCCCCGATTTGGGTGTCTCAGCTGCCCCCTACAATATAAAGTATATAAACAATACAAAAGAAAGCGAAAAAAGATTATGTAAAATTACGACAGACGGATTAACTAAAGGCGAAATACTACGACACGGCATGAAGAATAATTGTTTCGATCAAGGTGAAGAATGCAATGAGGACTGTCTCGTCTACGGGAAATTAAATTTTATCAAAATAAATCGAATAATGAATAAGGAGGAATAACATGAATACCTGTCCGACATGTGGTGCATGTGTGCTATATGATTTAAAGGCAGTTGACTCAGTGAATGAATTAATGACGCAATGGATTAATCACCTTGAGGCAGCCGGACGTTCTTATGCCCACATACGAAAATTGAAATCAAATCTAAGGCATCATATAAGCCCGACAATGGGCAATCGCGATGTCAAGACCATTTCCTCAAAGGATGTCTTTAATTTCTATTCAGAGCTGCTTGAAAAGAACCTGGCAGGCAAAACTATCAAGCATATCTTCGACGCTCTGAAGAGCCTGCTCAATCATCTATACGATCTTGAGGTCATTTCAAAAATACCGATGTTCCCGAACATTAAAGTGTTGCCGGCGGCCAAACACTGGATAAGTGTTGAGACACAAAATCAGATCTTGAATCACCTATCGTCGAAATATTTCCTTTTTATTCGTGTATTGATGGAAACCGGTATGCGTCCTGGTGAGGCTCGCGCACTGAAACTCCGGGACATCGATGGAACTATCATCACCGTCGAGCGTGCGATAGATGAGCGTGGCAATATACGTCCGACTAAAACGAATAAAGTCTATCGATACCCGGTATCATCGGGCCTTATATATCAACTACGGACTCGATATCATGACTATCTGCCTGAGACTCCGTTATTCGAATTATCCAAAAGCGGAATTCAGAACGCCTGGACTAGGGCCTGTAATATTGTCGGGACATCGATCCCGCTATATCAGGCGTGCCGGCATAGTAAGGCATCGCAAATCAACGAGGCCTGCGAACGAGATCGGCTTTGCCAGCTTCAAGCAGCTCTGCAGCATGAGCATGTGGCCACAACTCTGAAATACTATACCCTGGGATCAAAGGAGAGACTATGACCAGACTTGAGAAGGCGCTTGACAGCATTTGGACAGGCCAGTATATAGCAACGGCAGATATTGGAGATTATGACATCGACATGATATGTAAACTGCTCAAGAAAAAGAATATAGCGATATATTATTCGGATAACGAGATCAAGTGTATCTGGAAGTCATATGTTAATGGACGCTTTCCGGATAAGAAATAGAGGATAGGATTTAGAGGTAAGCTGCTCTGATGATCCAGACGCGGTGCCCTGGCGTTTACATCTCGTTTCCCTTTCGTGGTATAATTAAGCACCCATAATCCAAGATGTAACATTCGTCAGACATGGCCGGCGGGCTTCTCGCCGGCCACCTCCAATTTAATTATGTCGAATTCGACACCGAGCAATCACACGAGGCATAACTATGTATCTCCGAACTAAGGGCGCTTATATGGTTCCCTGCAGATACTGTTCGTCTATCATAGCGAACCCGGGCCGCTCAACCCGCATTCATTGCCCGACGTGCGGTAAACCTCTTGACGCCTAAACCCCTGTAATACAGGATATAATTAAATATGTTTTAGTTATACCAGGAACATTCAAGAGGCCGCGGTGATGTCATTTATTTTTGTCCTCACCAAAAATGACCGTCATGCCGTGGGCGGTCGTCCTTTCTCCAGATCTTTTCAGATAACCGTATCATCAATGTCCTCACCATTGATGATATGAAAATTGTCTTCACCAATTTTCGTCTTTTGTAGTTGTCTTTTTCCCGATGCCGTTTTTGCTGGTGGTCCCTAACACCTGCAAAAACCGTGACCGCGCGGAGCGCGGGCACGAACGCTCTGCCCAAACTTTCCCATAATCAGGACGTCTTTACGTTCGCCGAAGGCGATTTCGCGTAGCGAAACAAGGCGAGTCCGTTATTATCTTTGAATCTTTGGACCCTTATTAGTCATCAACCCGTTTCCCTTATTATTCCCTGCTATCTTTTATTACTCTTCACCCATTAAACCTCTTTCACATCAGGCATGAACCAACCAGCCCCAAATTATACATAACTGTTTCTTATCGGTTATTTTTTTTATCCTGTAAAATTAAACGAATTAATAATTACCTTAGAGTCTTTTGGATATTATTAATTCGTTTAATTTTAAAAAAAATGGACGATAAGAAAGAGTTATGTAGAATTTTATTTTGGGGGGCGGTAAACACACGGCACCAACATCAAGCCCGGAGTCCTTCACATCCCCATCAGACCAAGTAAAACAAGCGTTGGCATGGTTTTGCAATCCCCACCGCAAAACTAATGCCAACGCGGCTCTCTCGAGGGGATTGCGGAGACGGCAGCAGCGACCGTAGGGAGCTGCGGGAGGTGTCGAGGGATTGCGGACCAGGCCCGGAGGTTCAGGGGATTCGCCGGAGTGGCCCGGAGGTTCAGCTATATGATGCCGCTGATACGACGTTCGTCAGGGTTTGGCTTTCGAGCGTCCAGGCGATCTGCGAAAGGGTCTTTGAGTGTGAGATTGTTGTTCGGCGTGATTTCAGAGTCTGGTATTTGCGTTTTGGAACAGGTATTGAAGTAATGCCTAAGCGCATCTTTGATGACACTGCCTTTTGATTTGCCATATTTGGCGACCATGAGGTTTAATTTCTTGTCCTGATAGTCCTCGATGCGGACAGATAAGAGCTTCGACATAAATTCCTCCTGATACGTGATTTTAGGGATACCGGATACCGAAAATGCCCTATATTCATAATTTCACTGAGGCCTTTTTTGACCAGCTTTCTGGATTCGCTTTTTTTTGTAATACAGCTGTATGACAGTCGTGGTTACTTCTGAATGAGTTGACCTGGCATTGTGGCCGCGCACTAAATATTGTAGTACAAAAAGTCAAAAAATGGACACATTAAGCGCGGCGCCCTTCTGTTTTTTGCGTGATCACACTCTCATCACGCTGATGAGCGTCCATGGCCACAGCGATCGTAGCGGCCGGAATTTGAAATTCGTCAGCAATTTGACGGCAGGGCAGGGACGGGGAAATTGATTCGGGCTTGCTGACGCGGCGCCCGGGCCGGGAGGGGCGGCGCTTCGCGCGGATATGATACTATCCCTGCGGGGGGGGAGCTCTGCCGCGTTTTGAATCAACGGACGATAAGCCGGAGAGAGAAAGAGAGGCGTTACTATTGATTTACAAAGGTAACATATTTACAAATTAGGAGGTCTGAAAACCCGCATGAGTCATGGTCCGGGGTTCAAATCCACCCCCCGCCACCACATCCTCTTTGTTATAGCTCGGCGGGAAGTATCCTATCACATTCAGATTTTTCATGAGGAAGGTTTCGCATTAAAGGTGCCGCAACCGTGGCCAGATCGTCAAAACGAGGAGCAAAGAGACGAGTTCCGGCTGAAGCTCAAACAGCTTTGTGAAGATACTGATGTTGACATATGGTACGCAGACGAATCGGGTTTTGAAGGTGAATCGAAACCTCGTAGACGTTAGGATAAGAAGGGCTCTAAAGGCAGAGTTGTTCATAATGGCGACCACATCCGCATGAACCTTATTGGCACGGTGTGCCCACGTATGGGTGAGTTTTTTGCGATAGAAGCATCAACCGTTGATTCTGATATGTTTCAATTGTTCCTTGACGAAGCGGACAAGTGTATTACACCTCAGCGAAAACGCAATGTGATTATTGTTGATAATGCCACATGGCGCTGACAATCAGTATAGCAGCGTGTTTATCCCGTGGTTTGCTTTCTATAAGTATCGTGACGCCAACATACCCGACGGCTTTAAGCCTACTGAGAATGAGCTGGAGCTTGTAAAACTCTAAGGGCTTGAGTTAGGGCATATAAGCTGGCGGCGCAGGTGTCTGCAAAACGACTGCAAAGGAGATCTCGATACGTTTCACCATGAATACCCCGATAATGATGTTAAGGCGTTTATCACGTCTGGCCGTGCGGTGTTTTTGACGCGGCAAAGGTCATGGCATATATAGAATCAGAGGAGCCTGAGGCAGCGCGATATGAGTGACTTCAACTGCAAGTTAGAACCAAACCCGCAAGGGCGGCTTAAGATATGGGAAAAGCCGATGAGCGGCCACCCTTACGTAATAGGGGCGGACGTAGCGGAGGGCCTTGAGCATGGGGACTTCTCGCCGCTCTTACCGCCTGGGTTTAACGAGGGCGGGCAGGATGTTGATGTCGGCGATGCCCATACCCTGCAAACCCCAAAGGATGCCCAAATCCCTGCCTCAACAACGGCTGATATATCGCATTATGAGGCCAAAATTAAGGAACATGAGCAGCTTAAAGAACGGCAGGACAACCGGATAAGGGAACTGGAAGAGCAATACAAGAAGACGGCGGCTAATCAAGTTGGCGACTGGAGAGATAAGGGGCAGTTTCTGAAGACGTCAGCGCCGGACGCGATAAGCATATAAGACAGCTGGTTCATCAACCGTGAATCATCGCTTCCCGGCGATTTATATAAATTGATCGGCGTCCCATGGTTTAATGACGATACAATCTATCTGCGGCAATGTCGATAAATCCCTCATTGGACAAGGTTGAACAGTGGCAGACTGACATAGACTATTTCAATGTCTGGGCGGACGATGCGACACATCAGACCAAAATAAAGGTCGAGCTTGACATATTCGCAACGATTCCGGCTATGGTAGATCCATTGAATCAAGGTTCGGTAGCCGGGGCTATTTCTGAAAGTATCAACCTTGGCAAGCCGGGCACTCCTACCCAGATAACGAAAAACAACGTGCTGGACTACATCCTGGACTGCGGCACTGTTTTGGATGAGTACAATATATCGCAAACCGACAGGTGGTTTATTATGCCCGCATGGATGGCGGCAATGTGTAAGAAGTCTGATCTTGAGGATGCCGTGTCTCCTCTGCGTAATGGCCGCATTGGCAATATCGATACCTTTGAAGTCTATGTCAGCAACTTGCTATCTTCAACCGTAGAAGGCGGCACCAGATGCTTTAACGTCCTGTTTGGTCATAAATCAGCCTTGACCTTCGCCGGACAGACCATCAATATGGAGATGCTGCTGGGGGAAAGTTCATACGGTACGCTGGTGCGCGGCCTGCAAATCTATGGCTATAACATTATTAAGCCGGACGCAATAGGCTTGATGTACGTCAGCAGATAATGACGTTCGCTGAGATTGTAAAACTTTCACGGGCAAGGCTTCGCGACCCGGAACCGGGGACTTATTATGCTGACGATGAGCTGGTTGTTATGCTTAACGACACGATAAATGAGTTCTGCCGCAATACGCTTTGCCTCGAGGACTCGCAGACGGCGGAGATTTGCTCGATACTTGCTGTTGAGGGACAGGCGTATTACGAGCTTGAAAGCCGGATTATCTATGTTGCGCGGGTATATCTGACAGGTTATTATCCGCTTGACAAGGTTAATCGCTACGACCTTGACGCGTGATATTAACGGTGGGAAGCAGATCAGGATAGGCCGCGGGCATATATAGCAGACATGGAGAGCCAGCAGATACGGCTATATCCCGTACCTGACAACAATTACCAGCTTGCACTGACCGTATTTCGCATACCGCTTATCCCTATGACGAAAGACTACCCTGACAGGCAGCCCGAAGTTAATGGCCGCCATCACTACAGTTTGATAGACGGGCTTGTGGCGCGGGCGTATCAGACAATCGATCCCGATACGTATGACCCTGCTTTCTATCAGCTTCACCTGACAAAGTGGCGGGATTATGTAGAGAGGATAAAACAGGAGATGTTGTGTGCTTTGAGAGCGAACGAGGGCTTTGCCGCATCACAACAGGCGGGCAGTTTGAGAATATGACTGACGGCGTGGTCTATTTCGACGCAGGTGAAATAGGAGCGGGATATTTTCGGGAACAGGACGGCATTGAGCAGTTCATAGTTACGCTGGGCCAGATAGTTAAAACAGGTGAATGGGACGCCTACGAACAGCGTATTGACGTCGGGCTGGACCTGCCGCAATTAATAATGAAATAAGCGGCCATAGGCCGCCGCTTGGGGCTTGCCCCAAAACGATACAAAGGAGGTAACTTATGTCAGTAAAAGACTTAACAGACGACATAGCCGTAGTGCCGGCAAGCGGATTAAACCGTTTATACCGGCTGTTAAATACCATCGATTTCAGCGTTACTAATGTCAACGCCGCGGATGTCGTTGACGTTCTGGCCGTTCCGTCAAATACGTGTGTCAAGGACGTCTTCGTAGTTGTAAACACGCCGGAGGGTTCAACGGCCACGGCCACGGTAAACGACTACACCACCAGTCCGGCGTATATCTCGAGCGTGAACATAAATTCTCTTGGTACAACGCAGGACAGTCTTACCAAAGGTCGGACTTATACGCAGCAGCATAACCTTCACTTCGTGCCGGCAAACAATCTTGCCAATGCCAATGTAACGTTTATAGCATTCTGTGAAGACCTGAATGACAACTAATCAAAGGGGGCCTTGTGCCCCCTTAGGTCTTGGAAGACGAGGGGGTTACTTAACTACCATGAATTTAATGATGGCAATAAATGCGGCTATTTGGCCTATCCAGAAGAGGAACATCCATTTGATATTCTCTTTGCCGGATTTCTCTACCTCAGAACGTACTTTTTCTATCTCAACGCGCAATTTACCTGTTTCGTCTGTGATGCGCTCGTTGACTTTGCTGATCTCAAGCCGTAGTTTGCCTGATTCCTCAGACATCCGCCGTTCAAACCGCTCTTCGGCGATAGCGATGGCGTCTTTCCTTGCCCCTAAGTCTATGTCATTGATAAGCACGGCAAAGTCTTCGCTGGCCGCATCTCCGAGACGCTCTCTTATCGAACGAGGTATCGTTATCACACTCATGCCTTTACAGTATCACATTAAAGAAATCTTGTCAACTTATAGGGGTAACAATGTCTGACGCATTCGGAAGCTCGACACAGCAAAACATATTAACCGGCGGCGACGGCGCTCAGCTCTACGGCTGGTATGCCGAAAATACTGCAAACACAACCGTCTTCGATGTAAATAACGCATCTGGCAGCGGTGCGGCCAATTGCCTGCAGATGACGTTTCCAAGCATGACCTATACGGATGCGGGAATACCGTTCTTTTACAGAAAACTCGAGGGCGATTTTGATGTAAACACAAAAATTCAGGCATATATGCCTTGGGCAATGGGTGGTCTGATAGTAAAAGATGAGCTTGTTAATCCGGGGCACTTGAACTATGTCAAGATTGATATGGACGGGGCAGAAAATCTGTTATGGTATAACGTAACGAATGATTCTGTAACAAATTCAGGGTCAGGGGCAAGCGGCAATTACCTGCGTATAAATCGCACAGGGAATGTATTCACGATTTATAGCAGCACTAATGGAAGCAGCTGGACACAACAAGCGCAATGGACAAGGGGCGATTTCTCATCGATGGTCTATGTCGGGCTTCATGGATGGGGAGCACCCGGCCACGCGGGTGTATATAACCAATTCGCTTATTTCGACGGCACATATACGGACGCCGGCGGCAGTATAACGGCAACGGCCGCTGTAACCCTGCCGCTTCCAACTGTCGATGCCTCGAGTCTTTCAGCAGGCACTATCAGCTCCGCCGTGGCGCTGCCGCATTTTACGTCATCAGGATATGATTCCCAGACTGGAAACTTCTGCGATAACGCACTGCCGGTATTTCAGCTAGACGGGGAATTTGCGGCAGTAGGCGACGTTGAGTTCGATATGCCCGTATTTCAGATAGACAGTAGTACAACCAGTTCTAACCCCTGCGATGGCAAAATCAACATGGCCATGTTCGAAACGGCCGGATTAATCATAACCGGTACCGGTGCACAGGGCAATATCGTCATGCCGGTATTCAGCGTTGACAGCCTTACGGCCCCTGCCGCGAACTTGCAGCTGCCGGTATTCTCTTCTGACAGCAAAGGTGCGGCCGGCAATATCGCGCGCTCCGATATAGTCTTACCAATCATCTTACCCAAGGGAACGATTATCACCAGCGCCCTTATATCGTCGAATATGGTCTTGCCGAGGTTCAGCCTGGATAATTCATTTGAAACCGGCAAAACAGGACGTGCCACACTTTCAATGCCTGTGTTTTCGGAGCTTACCGCCCAAGGCGCCGCAGGCAATACCGCCGGCGCCGCAATCACTGTGTCAATGTTCAGCGGCATGACCAGGGGCTACGGCCAATATCTAGGCAAAGCGGTTAATAAACTGCCGCTCATTCTCATCGGGGGCGTCATCGTCAGCGATGATTTCATGTCAATGGATGTGAAATTGGAAGTCGCCCAACCCCCGATCACGACGATCGTCATTAACACGCGCACAAAGGCCGTTACATATTACGATAACTTCGCATTCAACTCATATAGCCGCCACGACAGTTTTACGCACTTAGGGGCTAATTCAAGCGGCATATTTGCCCTCGAGGGAGATACCGATAACGGGCAGCCGATTACCTGTATGATGCAGACAGGCATAAACGATTTCGGAGAGCCGAACTTAAAACAGATATTAAATGCCTACTTCCACGCACAGGCGGACGAATTGCCGGTTACCTTCAAGGCAATAGCCGATGGCGGGACTGAGAGGACTTATCAGTTTATCCCAGGTAAGCGCACATCGAGGATAACTATGAGCCGCGGAGACATCGGCCGCCACTGGGAATTCAAAGTGGAGGGCACGGCCCCGCTTGAGATAAACAGTATTCAGGCCGCCGTAACGGCTTTAAGGAGGATAAGATAGATGGCCACAAGTCCTGGCGCAATTATAAGCAGTCAATCCAACACAACCACAACAACTACTGATCCGGGTGTAATTTTTAAAAACGCCTACAGTCAATCTAACACAACTATTGCGTCGGCGCAATCGTACGCTGAGCGGCTGGCCCAGCTTGCCGAGGTAAAAATAACGCTTGACGATATTCCCACTATGGATTTAGGCGCCCTCGATGAGATGATGAGTACGCTCGATAACATCCTGAACAATCAGCCCTCGATGGCCAAACTTACAGATTCAAGCAAGTACGACAGCCCGGCAGACCCGGGCAGTATCGATGTTGGAGATATGGGACAGATAGACGTTCCGGATTTTACAGACGCCGTACCTACGCCGGACTTTCCACAGCCGGTGAGCATAGCCCAGCCTGACGCGCCGACAAATAAATATAGTCCCGGCTCATACACGATACCGGCTAAACCGAACTACAATATGCCTACGGCGCCACAAATCAAGGAATTGATATATCCCGACGTCCCGCTGTTTGAATATCCCGATTACCTTGACAAAGAACCGGTTAACGATATAGGTGAGCCGGTCAATTTGTTTAAATACGATGAGGCGGCATTTGACTCGGCTCTTCAATCGCCAGTCGTAGCCGCTCTCCTAAAGGACATAGCGGGCGGTCTTGTCCCGGATGAGGAGCTTGATTATGGCCTTGCCGTATCACGCATAGACAACGAAGTCAGGAAATCGGTTGCCGATATAAAGAGACAGTTCACGTCGTCCGGCTTTTCTATGCCTACGGGGGCGATGATGTCGGCTGTGAAGGCAACGCTTCAAAACGCCGCAAATCAGAAGATAACGGAGGCCGGCGGCCATGCCCTGAAAATCTCCGGCCTCAAGATAGAAAACAGAAAGACCGCGATGGGTAACGCTATCCAATATGAAACGGTCTTGCGGCAATTCTTTGGCGCGGTATGGGAACGCGCCCTGAAGGCGGCTCAATACTTAAATGAAGCAGGCATGGAGATATTTAAGGGGCGCATCGAGCGTTACAACGCTAAGGTCAGCGCCTGGTCGATAGGCGCGCAGGTTTACGCGGAGAGGATGAAGGCTTTGACAATTAAGGCCGAGGTCTATACGGCGCAGCTTAAAGGAGTGGAGATACAGTCTGAAGTTCAGAAGACGTCTGTGGAGCTGTATAACGCGCAGATGGGCGCAATCGAGACGCAGATGAAGATATTCCAGTCTGAACTGGAGGCAGTAAAGACTGCCCTTGAAATCGACTATAAGGCTCTTCAGGCATACTCAGTCGAGGTAGAGGCCTTTAAAGGGTTGAATCAGGCCAATGAGGTGCAAATAAAGGCGTATGAGGCGCAGGTAAGCGCGGAGAATCTTAAGTTAGAGCCATACAAGCTGTCATTATCGACACAGGCGGCGAAGACGGAGACGGCTAAGGTGAAGGCGCAGATAAGCGCTGAAAATCTGAAGGCCAACACAGAGAAGGCCAAGCTCAAGGTTCAAAAATACGCAACAGACATACAGAAATATCACGCGGAAGTCGAACACAATATGACCTTCATGCAGAGGCAGATTGAGAAGTACCAGGGCGATATAAGCTCGTTCAACGCCAAAGGATATATAACCGAAAGGGCTTACAATATGCTTTATGAGGTTAGGAAGGCCAATAAAGGGTATGACATAGAGAAGGCCAGATTTGGCCTGCAAAAGAGCGAACTGGAGATGAGGCAGCAGGTTAACCAGTTTGATCTGAAGATGCGGGCAAATATTGCCATAGCGGATGTATACAAGAACCTTGCCGCCGGTTATCTCTCAGCGATTAACGCAATCGCTATGGTAAGTACAAGCACAACTAAAAAAGGTTAAAGGAGATAAAGATTATGGGTGTTTACGATTCCAATGACGATTATGTAGATACCGATACAGGGCAGCATTACAGTTTGCCGGGTTTATCGGGTTCTCCAGACTTATCGGGGACAACGCCAGATATGCCAGTGCCTGATGATACGAGCGGCCATGGAGACCTGCCGCCTAAGACGGATATGACGCCAGGGCCTACGCCGGGGACAACTGGGCCGGACTTATCTGGGATGCTGCCGGACATGTCGGGGATACCAAAGACAACGCCGATGCCGGATAAGCCTTTGACAGTTGACGAGCATAACACACCCGGCCCGAATAGCCAAATGCCGGGCGCTAATGACCCCTACGTGAAGAATCTCTACAAACAAAATGCCGACGCCACAGCCGCGGCGGTTGAGGCGCTCAAAAATATGCCGGCCTCTGTGGGCAGTTTCAGTATGGCCGGACTACAGGGATTGATGGGCAATGTTCTGAGGCTGGTACAGGGAATGGGCCAAAAGAATCTGGTAATGGCGGAATTAGAAAGGGCACAGCAGCAGCTTCAGGAACATGAGAGAAATCTGGGTTATAACGCCTATCATAGCTCTATAGCCGGTTCGAGACAGCAAGACGCCGATACTCGTGCAGCAAAAGAACGAAGGGAGGCAGAACATCAGAAGGCAATGGACGCCCTTGAAACCCAATTTAAGAACAATAAAATTAGCAAAGATCAATACTTCATCGAAAAGGATAGATTGAAGGCTCAATTTCAGGCGCAACTGCTTAATCCGAATGCACAAGCCAACCCTCCGGCAAATGACAATTCAACGCCGTCAGGTACGCCGGCAGCGCCACCGGCAACCGGTGCTGCACCGGCACCATCGCCTACGCCAACACCAGCACCGGCAGGGCCAGGACAGGGGCAGAATCCTAATGTGTCTAAGTATGGCGCGGTTATAGGAATGAAAATACTTCCTAACGGCCAGACCGTTTATGAACATGCCGGAGATCCCGGTAAATTCTATGACTGGAATGGAAATTCAGTATGATAGGAGCAATAAATGGATGATTTACAGGAAGACCGGGACGCAACCGACGCCTCGTTATTAAATAATCCAGCGCCTGAATTCAAACCAGCGCCGCCGCCGCGGGCCACAACTGCGTACAATGAAGAGCCTGTACTACCGCCGCCCATAGCGCCTGTTTCGGCTGATTCAATTTCAGGATCACATTCAGGATCACAAAATAGTGAATTTGAGCAATCTACAGCCGACGGCGTAATCAGAGACCCCGCGCTGCTTGCACAGCTCAACGGCCAGACGACAACATCTCAGGCGGCCACCGGAAATCAAACGCCGGGACAGCCAGCCGACGGTGTAATCAGAGACCCTCAACTTTTAGCGCAGCTCAACGGCACGGCACCGGCAAATCCACAGAAGACAGACGATGGAGTAATCAGAGACCCCGCGCTGCTTGCACAGTTAAACGGCCAGACGATCACGTCGGCGGCTCCGCCGACCGCAGCAGGTTCAAATCCCGTAGTAGATTACGCTATGTCGGTATATCAGGCATTAAAAGATCATCCTTTCAAAACGATACGAGGGGCACCGCTCACAATGCCCGGTGCGGTTATCAAAGGGACAGGGGCAGCCGCAGAGGCGCTATTGCCGGATTCGGTAGGAAAACCCATCAATTCATACATCAAAACATTATTGCCTTACACGCTGGCTGGTCATAATCTATCAGGGACGGCCACGCCTGAAGAGAATCAGCAGTATTTGAAAGACGCTCAAGAGACCGGAGCGGCGGCGCCCTATGTAACGGGCTTTGCCCATGGGTTTTTAAACAGCTATACCCCTGAGGCGCAGACAGAGAAGGGCACATGGACAAACGCCGGACAGCAGGCGGCGGGACTTGCCGGCATGGCCGCTAATGTCGCGGGGATGTCCTCTAAGGCCGCTACTGTGGCGCTTGAAAAACTTGCCCCGGGCGTCTTGGAAAAGATATTAGGCTCAACTGCCATAACGTTAGGGGCGTATGGTGCGCAGGGGGCTGCTCCTGACTTTACCAGTCATGTGAAAAACGCCTTATGGGGCGCGATTACAGGAAAACTGTTTTCCATAGGCGGGGCGGTGGCAAACGCCGCCGTTGGTAAGCTGCTTCCGATGGCGCCGGAGTGGCTGTCAAAGATCATAGGGACATACGCCTTAGGAACGGGCGCAGGACTTCTTGAACACGCGGATACTTTTAAAGAACGGTTAAGAAACGCGCTCATGGGCGGCCCGATATTCACAGCGGCTCATGTAGTAAATCCATTTAACTATATGAAAGAGGGCAAACCTTCTGAAGGGGAAGGCACGACCGCTACGACCACAGAGCCGCCGGAGGGTGCGGCGATTGACTTACAAGCCGGCCTCGATAAAATGAACGCGTTAGATGAGCAGTCAGGCTTGTCTCAACCCCCAAATGAACAAACCCCAGAGGAACAAACCCAAAATGAAGGGCAATCAAGCTCATCAGCGCCGGAAGGTCAACAGACACCAACCACAAAGCCACAGACTCCGGAGGGAAAGGCGGAGGCGGAGGCCGCCCCTGAGTCATATGCGGCGCTTAAAGGGCTGCATTATCCCGATGATGAGATAGTTGATATGGACGCCGGACGCGCACGGGATATTATCGATAACGAGATACCTTATAAGCCGGAGCCGGTTAATACGGCTAATAATGCGGCTAATAAAGACGCCGGTGAGACGCCGCCGGCGCCGGTTACTGAAACCGTTGATTGGAGTACATCCAAGCCTGATCAACAGGGGGCACCTGCCGATTGGCCGTCCCTCGAGGAGCAGCTGAAGGCCCTGGGTTATTCAAATGAAGAAATGGACGGCATGTCATTAAACGACGCAAAGTCTATTGTAGAATCGTATGAGCAGCCCTCAGCTGAAAATGGCCAGAATCCTGATCTGCCGAAGCAGCTTGAGGCATTAGGGGTGAACGATAACAGGTTTCAAGACATAACAAAATCAAATGAGAATGAGATTAAGAATCCCGATATAATATCCGATACATCTCTTATGTCAAAACCGGATGTGAAAATAACGAGACTTGATGATAGGATGTTTGGCAATGAAGTATGGAAGGCAAAAGAAGATGCGAAGAATTGGGCTATGATAAATTTAAGGGGGCAATCACCTGTCAATAAAGACACTGGTTGGCATATAGATATATCAAGAAAAGGAATTGAGGAATCATTAAGCAAATCGAGGTCAGCGCATATAGACCAGATTGAAGCTATTAGGGCAATCCCCGACTTAATAGAAAATGCTGTTTTGGCTGAAACGCATCCAGATAAAAAGGGGAGCGCTGACATTATAAATATCCATAGGTTTTATGCACCTATAGAAATAGATGGTAAACTTTATAGAGCAAAATTAACAGTAAGAGAAAGTGCTGATGGTAAAAAGTTTTATGACCATAGCCTGACAGAATTAGAAAAGCCTGTTGGAAGCTATGCGAAAGATATACCCGAAGGCAACATCCCCCGCACTCAACAACAGGCTCATACTATTAGTGTAAAGGATTTACTTAGAGATGTCAAGACCTCTGATGGAAAGAGTAATGATGAGACCTCAGCTGAACCAGCCGCAGAGGATCAGCTAAAGAACCCTATCAGTAACGAATCAGGCGCGGTGGACGTGGATAAACTTGCCGGGATGGCTGGCGTGGATGTGGATAAGCTCAAGGAGCAGGCGAAGGTGCACCTCGATGAGGTTGTGGCAGCGGGTAAAGAGATTAAGGGCATATTCGCGCCGGCAAGCATGTCTGAGGAGGCCGCGCGTGTTGCAGGCAGCCTTCGCGAACGCAACGCCCTTATGGACAGGAAAAAGGACATTGCCGTTACCAGCTCAAAGAAAATCAGTGCGTTTTTCGATCGGCAGCCTAAAGAATTCAATTATCAATTCGAAGACGATTATGAACTTGGCAAGAAACAGGCAAATCCTCAGCTTCAAGAGATAGCCGACACCTATCATAAGGCCCTTGACGACCGGTTTGACAAGGTCAATAAGCTCGACCCGAACGCACAGATAAGCTATATGAAGAACTGCTTCCCGCATTTATATAAAGACCCTAAGAAGGCGGCCAGGATAATTGACGATTACTTTGCCAAGGGCCGTCTTGAGGGCAGTAAATCTTTTTTCATGCCGCGTAAGATTCCCACATTAAAGTTTGCCCGTGAGTTAGGGCTTGAGCAGCTTTCAGACAATCCTAACGAGATGTTCCTGCAGCGGCTTTTCAGTATGGACAAGTACATCATGGCGCATGAGTTTATGAAGGAAATGAAGGGCAAAGGGCTATTCCAATTCATAGGGGCGCTTGAGCGCGTACCGGCTGATCTGAAAAAAGTGGATGATTCCCTTGGCGAAGTATGGCGAATTAATGAGCAGGGTGAGCTTATTAGGGTAGGCGGCTACTACGGCCCGAAAGATGCGGTAAATGTACTTAACAATTATTTAAGCCCAGGGCTTAGGGGCAGTAAGATATTCAGCGTATACCTAAGCGCAGGGAATGTTTTAAATCAGGCGCAGTTAGGGCTATCGGCGTGGCACGCGGCGACGTCGTCTGTCAACGCGATGCTTAACCAGTTTTCATTAGGCATGGAAAAGGTTCTTGGCAAGGGCAGCGTAAAAGAAGGTCTTTACGATATGGCCACGTTTCTTAAAGCGCCTTTTACGGATTACGCCAAGGGCGGGGAGCTGCTCAAGGAGTTCGACAATCCGTCATTAAGCGGCGAGATTCGCGATATTGCCAAATCGCTCATGGCCGGAGGCGGTGCGGCACGTCAGGATATAATGTATCAGACGCAGATGGCCGACAAGATGACAGAGGCGTTTAAAAAGGGTAATGCAATCGAGGGATTACTTCGTGCGCCCTTTGCCTTGCTTGAGCAGTTTGCCAGTCCAATATTTCAACATATGGTGCCGCGGCTGAAGCTCGGCGCGTTTTATCAACTTGCTTTAATGGAGTTAAAACGCAATCCGCAGTTACTGGAAGACGGTAATCGTGAGCAGCTCCGCGACCTTATGGGTAAGGCATGGGACAGCATAGACAACCGCATGGGGCAGGTGCGTTATGACAATATCTTCTGGAATAAGGTCTTTAAAGACCTGCTGATGGCCTCCGTGCGTTCGGTGGGTTGGACGGGCGGGACGATAAGAGAGATAGGCGGGGGCTTGATAGATGCGGGGAAGGCTGTCAAGAGTATATTCTATGACAAACAGAAACCCACAGCCGATATGATCGTCGGCCTTAACCGACTTATACTATCCCCGCACCGGCAATCTCGACGAATACGGAAACCCTGCGCGAATGAGTTATCCCACATACATGAAAGACATGATTGCCTACGGCAAGCACCCGTTTACGACCATCACGAATAAGGTACACCCGCTGCTGTCGCTCATATCTGATATGCTCAATAACAACGATTTCTATGGCCATAAGGTCTATAACGAAGGCGACCCGCTCACGCCGAAGGCGATAGATTTAGCCAAACACGCGGGCCTGGCCTTTGAGCCGTTTGCCTTCAGAGGGGCACGGCGCAACATTGAGTTAAACGAGGGCAGGATTAACGAAAAGACCTTTTTACCGTTTATAGGGATTACCCCGGCCCCGGCGAATATTAGTAAGACACCGGCTCAAAAGATGATGGACGAGGAGCGGGCGGGGAAGGCCCTATGGGCGGGCGCACAACCGCCGATCAGGAAAGGGCCGATACGAAACTACAGATTGAACGGCTGCTTAGAAAAGACCCTCTGGCCGGAGCGCAGTTATTGAGAGAGAATATAACCAAGTTCTCACCGCGCGAGATAGACAATATGTTGATGTCGAGGGAAACCGCGCCCTACACAGCGGCATTTAAGCGGCTGCCTGTAGAGGACGCGTTGAAGGTATTCAGCGTGGCCACTCCGGCAGAGAAAATAGAATTTGCCCCGCTGCTTGGCAATAAACTTGGCGGCCTGGATAAATTATCACAAGACAGACAGGCTGAGGCAATACAGCAATTACGCAAAATAGGACTTCTGAAATAAGCGGACAACGTCCTCCTGCGCTGCGTCCCGCCAAGACGCAGCTGTCCGCTTATCACAAAATCTTGAGGGGAAGCAACGCGCGATCCTGAGATAAACGGTTATGGAGGTGGACGGCGGGAAATCCCTCTGCGAGAAACCCGCCGGAGAGACGATCCCACCCGCCGCGCCTCGAGGAATGAGAGATGGCGTAATCGTCCCTCGTCATAGACGATTACCATATTGCTCTTACATCCTGAGCCACTGTGCATAGTGGCTAATATCGTAGGGCAAATATTACTGTCTTCCACTAATTGCAGACTAAAGCCATTACCTGATTTAATGTATTTTGATCGCCGCGAAATGCCCCATTTAATGCCTTTGCGGACATAGGGCGCATATTAGTGCCGTCTCTGATGTCAGCAAATGTAACCCATGGTGAGAGCTGGTTAAACATGTCCGGTGATTCCGTATGCGTCGGGTTTGGATGTTGCAATGAATTGCCGCCTTTTAATGTGCCTAAGCCAAATAAGCGTAACCGCCTCTGAGGTATGCCGTAATCAGCGTAATTAATGACCTGCCAATTTATCTGATACATCGACAAGGCATCATTCAACGTCTGAAAACTATCACTGCTTTTATATTCCCTGACGTTTTCAAACAACAGATATTTCGGACTAAAATCCGCTATCAGCTTTACAAGCGGTATTGTTATGTCCCGAATATCGAGGGCCTTTAAGCGCTTGCCGATGGGGGTAAACGGCTGGCAGGGTATCCCGCAGATGATCATATCCACTGGGCTTAAATCCCTCAGCTGGATACTCCGAAGATCTGCATTATGTATTGT
This sequence comes from Nitrospirota bacterium, assembly GCA_015233015.1. Lineage (GTDB taxonomy): Bacteria > Nitrospirota > Thermodesulfovibrionia > Thermodesulfovibrionales > Magnetobacteriaceae > Magnetominusculus. The sequence goes on from JADFYO010000005.1 coordinate 70,297, forward strand.
TACATCGGGGTGATTCGCACGTGCGGTATGTGCGGCCGCGGCGTTCAGTTCAAAGCCCCATTGCGGTAGTGCTCCGGCCAGTTTAGCGCCCAGAATATCGCCACCGGCCCCGCAGCATATATGTCCCGTTGTAATCATTAACTCACTGACTCCCACAACATCAACTCATCATAAGTATTTAAATATCTATAATTCTGAGGCGGGTGAAATCCTGACCAGATTTCCCTGAGTTGTCTCAGACGAATTGGTTTATCAAAACGTAACACTTCGTAAATAAATACCCCATATGCCATTTTAGCACCCGAAAAATACGCATTATATTCCGTGAAAGATAGCAGGGAAGTTAAACATATCACCTGAATTCGTCAGCCCCGCAGACAACCCAGAAGAATACCCAAAGTCTTTTCTTGATACCTTTTGCCAGTTCACTTTTCACCTATCTGCTCTTTATGATGGTCTGGAGCCTGGTAAGAGTTCACCTGGAAATTTATTTGTAAATCCCCCGACCAGTCAGAAGACCCATTAACTTGTTTAGCCACTTCATGGCTTTTAGCGGCATATGAATTCACAGGCGCAGGGGATACTATTTTCTTTATGGCTGAAATAGTGTCCCCTATGGCCTCATAAATCACGTCCTCAATGCGCTTGCTATCTATGGCTTCAGGATATGCTGCCCTGAAAATCTCTTTGCCTGCATTATCTATCACCGTTATGTTTATCACCTTCCTGCCTGCTTAAAATATAGATAGAGACAATTTTATAAATATTCTGTAAAATAATACTGAAGGTTTTCCTCATAGGGTTATCCTTGTGAAGCAGGAGGTATATACAATAAGTCATAGAAAACATGCCGTCAGGCCGCTTGGAAACCCGCATGAGTCATGGCCGGTGGTTCAAATCCACCCCCCGATACCAACTCTTCATTGCTATAGCTCTGCAGATTTCTTCGGGAGGAAGAGTAAGACCTTGCCGGACGGTACTTTACATGTATGCGAAATATTTACGAGCATTCAGGGGGAGTCCTCATACGCCGGGCTGCCCTGTACGTTTGTCCGGCTAACTGGATGCAACCTCCGATGCAGCTACTGCGACACTAAATATGCCTACTACGAAGGCACTGTCTTAACGATTGGCGAAATCGCAGAAACTGCCGCCTCCTCCGGCACCCGGCTCATTGAAATCACCGGAGGCGAACCACTCCTGCAAACGGAAACCGCAGCTCTTGCGCTCAGACTCTCCGACATGGGGCTTACCATACTTATCGAGACTAATGGCTCAGTTGACATAAGCTGCCTTAAGGCCATCCCCCTCGTTACGGTCATTATGGATATAAAAACACCCTCAAGCGACATGTCAGAATATAATGATTACTCAAATATTGCAAGGTTGACGCGCGATGACGAGGTGAAATTCGTCATAGGCTCACGGGATGACTACACCTGGGCAGCTCAGATAATACGCCAATACAGGATAGACAATATGTGTCAGGTTCTGATGTCCCCGTTAGAGACTTCCCTTAACCCGGCAACCCTGATAAAGTGGATACTTGACGATAAACTTGCGGTAAGGCTGAACATTCAGCTGCATAAGTATATCTTTGGCCCGGACGCAAGGGGCGTATAAAAGGATTAAAGACGAAGGGGGATAATCCCCCTTCACCCCTAATCTCGCACATGCTTTATCTGCTGAATTTGGGCTGCCGCCTGTTGGCGGCTTCGGTACTCCGGCCATTTGTCTCATATATCTTATAGTTTTCGCCCCGGCATGTATCGTCATAGACCTTGTGGTACACATTAAAGGCTCTATCATTTACCGCAAAACGGCCTCTTTCGTATCGGCTTACAACGATGAAGTCTATATTGTATCTTTTAATCAGGTCATAGTCTCCGGTTGAAAATATTTTTCCGATTGCATCCTCACGTCCAGGCCTCTCTGACCCTGTCTCATGGTTATATGCCCCGTCAACGACAGCCCTCCCTGTGAGAGACGGCACGAAGTGAACCATGCCGTTATCTGTTAAAAATACGGCTTTTACAGGGGTATTGCCCCTTATCCACTCTGCCGCCTTCCTGTCGCACGCACTAAACAGCACCGAGTATGGCCTCGTAAAGATGCCATAGTCTTCGACTGCCATAGGCAGCACCCCGGACAGCAGTATAAGGGCAATTATGGCCGCCTTTGCTGTTATGCTTTTCTTTTTGAAGATTGTCCAGCTCAGATTACCCATAAAAATGGACAGACATAGGGCAAAATATAGGAAAAACTTGTTGCTGTCGCCCCAGTTTGGCGTAAAACGGTAAAAATTTATTGCTATAAAATAAAAAACGTCGATAATTATGAACACCATGAGAAAAATGTTTTTACTTCCCGATATGAAAGAAAAATCCCTGTTCTTTTTGAAATAATAATACGCTGATACGCTGCCGAATATCAGCGCCGGTCCAGCCGCCCTTATCCAAAACAATAATCTGGCAATTATTGCCGAATTGAGTACCATCATTTGATTAATGCCGCCTCCAAGTTTATGCACGTCAAATCCCGAATACGCGGCGCTCCTCTGCCCTGACATCATTAATAATATTTGAACCACACCCAATAAAACCGGCCAAAGCGCCATTAATGTCCTTTTTCTCTCAGGACACATATACAAAGCGGCCAGACACACTACCGGGCACACGACAAGAAAGCTGTGTATGTGAAATAAGGGCAGTAATCCGGTAAGAAACGCAACCCCAAAGAGTCTCCTGTGGTCAATCTCATTCTGCCTGACGAGAGTCTCATACAAAGCGGACAAGATTATCAGCGACGCGGGAAACCCGAAAAGAAACGGCCTCTGCGGCTGGAAGTAATTTGTGGTTATATCGAGAAAATTGAGAAAAAAATGTAGCATTTGCTCCCTTACACTAGACCATGACGTAATATCAAAAACTGTGTCAGGGGCGGGAAAGCCGGCTGCGGAGAACGACACATTAAAGCAGCCTATATGTCCCCCTATAAAAAACAGGGCTGAAAATACAATCCTGCCCTCTTCCTCTAAGATTATTTTATAGAAGTGGTAGAGAAGGCCGGTTAAGGCAAAGCTGAACATGAGCTGCGGGATTTGAACTGACCAATAAAGACTAAATCCACCCATATGCAAAACTGCCGACTGGAAGTTGACAAGATAATGATAACGTAAAACCTCCCCCGCGCTCTGGGGATTGCCCGGCGGGAATGCCATATTGTTAACGAACGACGAGACCATAGACATGTGATAGGATATATCCACATAATTTCCCAGAAATTTTATGCTGCCGTCTGCCGCCTCCCAAAGGCCAAAGACAAAGAACGGCATAATTGCCGCTATAATTAAGGCGTGCGAGAGGGATATCATATAACTCGCACCTCTTACAGATAGTCTGCCGCGATAGCTCAGGTCAAACAGGGCCATAGAGACGATACTAATAACTACGGCCATTTTATTAAATCCCATAAAGTAAGACAAAATAAAGACGAACCATGTGGAAATCAGAGTTCCGGTGATTATGGAAAAAGACAGCCTGACCCAAAAGTTCTCAGAAAAGACAAACAAACGCTCTATGACCAGTCCTGACAGCAAAGAGACAATTAAAAAAGTTACGCCAGTCACCGGAGTACAGAAGCCGCCAACGAGCGGCAGCCCAAACTAAATAGATAAAACATGTGCGAGAACAGGGGTGAAGGGGGATTATCCCCCTTCGTCGTTAATCCTTTTATATTGCTTAGCATCGCTATTTCCTTTTTATTTTGTAGAGCGCAAAGGTCTTGTTTTGTACTGTGTAATAGCTAATCTTCTCGCAGTCGTAAATAGTAAGCATATCGTCGCAGAATTTCCTTTGCACGGGATTATCCACATTACACCAGTAGTTATAGTGGAAATAGACGTTCTGACCATACCGGTCAAAGAAGAAGTTCATCCTGTCGCGGTTATAGGTGAGTGTGGAGGTCTGGGCGGCATTGGTGCCCCAGAGTAAAAACATACCTGGATTGTGTGTAAGGATTACGGAGTTTTCCCTGTCAACCATTGACATCATTTTCTTAGCCTCTACATAGTCAGCCCTGCACTCCCATGCCTCCTCTCCTTCTGCCCTTATGTAAGGCAGGTGGGCAGAAAAGGCAATAAAAATGATAACAGCGGCCGCGGCAGTGAACAATTTACTATCGGAATACGCTGCCCCTATCCGGTATAATCCCAGTCCGGCAAGCAGCGAAAGCGGCATGTATGAAACTACCGAGTAGCGCACATCCTGTCCATAACTGTAACTGCCGGCATAAAAAGTCAGAAACACGCCCCAAAGCAGCAAAAACCATGTTACAACTATAAGCCGCTCTTTCAAAAAATCCTTGGTGTAAACAATTCCAAAGGCAGCCAAAATAGTAAAGAGCATGGGAAATCTCTTATTGTCTAAATAAAACATACCATTGCTCTTTAAATTATTCAACATAAAAGAAAGCGACATCTTATCGCCGCTTGCCCCCCAGCTGTCACCCCTTACCGAATATAAATGCAGCACATGTGCAAGGACCAGCACCAATGACAGCAGCATAAACAGGTAAAACTCCCTGGTTTTCAATATCTTCCAGTCATAAAGCACAATCGCCAGCAGCACTACCGGCACAATCAGCACTGACTCAAACCTGAACTGTAAGGAAAATGGCAGCACCACCGAGAGCAAAAACAGCGCCGATATAGTCTTTTCTTTAAGGAAATGCAGCAGCCACAGCAGTGCCATGCCTGTAAACAATGCAGTTGACGGCTCTACGGCGGTCGTATTGCCCCACATAATATTATGTGGAATTAAGACATATATCAGCGACGAAAACAGAGACACCCGAATATCCCCGAATAAATAATGGCCTATCAGAAACACTACAACCGCCGACATACAGAAAAACAGGTTGTTCAACAGAAAGCCCAGCGTCTCGGAGCTGCCGGTCAGCCTGAACATCAACCCAAGAATAAACGGATAGGCATAGGGCTGCTTGTTAAACTCGTCGGTCGTGCACTTATATAGCCCGTAGGGGCTGCCGCCGTCGTTACACATGCTTGCCCTGTCCATAAAGCCAATATTCTGCCCTATATTCAGATAGATGTTCTCGTCGTAAAATATCCTGTGCACCCGCGGAACCATAAAACACGCGGCGATAAAGGCGAATAATACAATGGCGGACAGATAATACTTGTGGGACTTTTGCATCGTTGTAAATACAGATAAAAGCGTCTTATAATTAACGGCAGCCGCAACGGCAATCAGGACAAAATTTACTTCAAGCCATATAGGAATCAGCTTTATGAGGCGAAGCCTGAGCGCGTCGGCGTCAAGTCTCGTCATATAAAATACAAAGGACGCAATAGCCGCCACTACTACCAATGCCGCTATGAGCCAGCCATTTTTTTTATTCACTGTCACGTTGGCCTTTCCACCATGAAGTTTCCAATCGCCATATATTCGTTGTTTGTATCGATGAATGTCCTTACCGCGTCCTCAGGGGTGCAGACCAGCGGGTCGCCGTGAAGATTAAAGCTGGTATTTAGGACAACGCCACTGCCGGAGAGGTTTCTCACCTCCACAAGGAGTTTATAAAATAGTCCGTCCCGTTCACTTACCACCTGGGGGCGGCACGTACCGGAGAGGCTGACAACACCTTTCATTTCAGAGGCCGCGCTGTCGGCTATCCTGTATCCTCTGGTCATAAATCTGTCATATGGCGGCTGAGGCGCAGACCTCATCAACCGAGGAAAGTTCTCCTCCAGTACCGAAGGGCAAAAGGGCTGATACCAGACCCTCATTTTTAGTCTCAGGTTCAGGTGATTTTTGATTTCATCTGAATTGGCTGCCGCCAGAATGCTTCGGCTGCCAAGCGCCCTCGGGCCGTACTCCATTCGCCCCTGAAACCAGAAGACTATCTGCCCGCTGACTATTAATCTGGCCGTCTCGCCGATCAGGTCATTAATATTTTCATGCTTTATATATCTCAGGTTGTATTTATTTAAGGCGGCGGCAATCTCTGATTCGCTGAATTCCGGCCCGAAGAACACGTTCTTAAAGTCATATCGCGAAATTCCGTTTAAATCATAGTTAGCGGCCATAGCCGCACCGAGGGCAAGGCCGCCGTCTCCCATGTGGGGAAAAATAAAGCAGCCTGCGACCTCAGGCAGTTCATCCACAAGCATGTTGACCCTTATATTTGAAAACACTCCGCCGGCCAACGCCACATTGTCGCAGCCCGTTGCCTCGAGGGCGTTTCTGACGAGCTGCACTACTTTCACCTCGAGCGTCCTCTGTGCCATAAAGGCAAACTGCTCCGAGGGATAGCGCCATAGGATTTTCTTTAATTTTTCGTACATCTCTAAAGAGCCGTACCTTGCCGACACCTCAATTCCCCGCACCATGAAGAAATCCATGAGCGGATTTTTGGCGTCCTCAATGGGATAGGCATAGTCGGCAAGGGCCATGACCTTCCCCTCGTCTTCCAGTTCGCGCATGTTCAGGAGATTTGTAACGTGCTCAAAAAATATTCCAAAAGAGTTCCTGCCGCCAATTGACGAGATTCTGGTCAACTTCCCATCTTCGAACACGCCGATGCTCCCTGAGAGGCCGTCTCCAATGCCGTCAAGCGTGAGGACGAGGCACCTGTCAAAGCCGGAACAAAAGGCCGCGGCCACGGCGTGGCAGTGGTGGTGGTCATAGTGCAGCAGTGAAATTTCCTTAAATCCCATAGCCATCAGGCTTCGTTTAATCAGCGCGTTGCTGGCAAGAAGGGTTGCCCTTGACGGGGGTATTTCGGTGAGGAAATATTTTGCCTTCTTTTTAATGGTGGAGAACTTACCCTGTTGCGTCTTACGTCTTCTTATCATGTAGTACTGCTCTTTAAGGGAAGGGAAGGCGCGTGTCAGCGTCTTTGCAAAATCAGTAGTGGAGCTGCTCACGTAGTCAATATCTGCCGGACTTAAATTAAGGTAATCTAAACAGGCCTCAATGGAGAGGGAAGGGAATCCCGCATCCAGCTTACGCCTCGAGAGGCGTTCTTCGTTAATGGCAAACTCGATGGTGCCGCCGCTTATCACGGCCGCCCCGGCGTCGTGCCCGTCCCAGATGCCAAGTATTGTCATCTATTTTACCGCGATAATATCCCTGAGAAATTTAAAGGCTGACAGGAGGGTGACGCCAATATGACGAGGGTTCATCAGCTTTAAAATACCGAGAATAATCCTGGGCCGCAGGTAAAACTCCCTCGCCGCCTGTGCCCTGATTTGTTCAACCTCGACCGGTGTGATGGTCTCCAGAGACATTACCGCTTGTTCCTGACGAAATCCAGAGAAATCAGCGGCACCCTTGAGCCACCCCTCCTTTGATGCCTGTTCATAGAGCGCAGACCCGGGAAACGGTACGGCGCAGTAGAATTGGGCGAAATCAAGTTCAAGGGCAAGCACCCGCTTCATAGTTTCGTGTGCAGTAGCAGGAGTTTCATGAGGAAGGCCGAATATTATGTGTGCAGAGGCCAATATCCCAGCCTTCCTGGTCAGCGATATAATTTCATCAAATCGGTTCACCTCTATGCCTTTCCTTACCCCTCGTAGTATGTCCGGGTCAAAAGATTCTATCCCATAGCTGACCATCCAGCATCCGGACTTTTTCATCAAGTATAGTAATTCTCCATCTACGGTGTCAATTCGGCTGTTGCAGACCCATGACACGTCTAAATTGCTGTCGATTATGGCGTTACAGAGCGCCCTGACAAACGCGGGATTAGCAGTAAAGGTCTCAGCCCAGAAGAAGAAATCCCTTATTTTAAACCTCTCAACGGCCTCCCTCATTTCCCTTACTATAAGCTCAACCCTTCTGGTTCTCAGCTTTCTGCCGTAGTAGGTGCTGCTTGTGCAAAAGGTGCACGGGAAATGACAGCCCCGCTGAGGCATCACCATAAGAAACGGCGTGTTTTTTAAGGGAAGCCTGTAAGAGTTTACATTTATCAGGCTCCAGTCGGGAAAGGGAAGCGCGTCAAGGTCAGAGAGGAATCCCCTTGCCGCGTTTCGCGTAATCTGACCGTCGGAGTTTCTGAATGTGACGCCGGCAACGGCCGCAAGCCTGTTCTGGCCTCTCTGATTTTCGAGGGCGTTTATTATCTCCATGATTGTAATTTCCGGTTCGTTTCTGACAACTATATCCAGAGCGGGGGTCTGCTCAAGCGACTGCTCGTCAAGAACGGTAACATGGGTTCCAAAGACAATTGTATAAATGTTGGGATTGAGTTTTATTATTATAGATGAGAGTTGTAGATCGCTCTCAATTGACGGCGTTGCCACACTCCAGATCGCCGCGTCAGGACAAAATACGTTGATTAAGCGGGTCAGGTCATCGAAGTCTATGTCTTCTGCCGGACAGTCGAGGATTCTTACGTTATGGCCGTTTTCCTTGAGGAGCGTACCAGCGTAAACTAAAGATATGGGCGGCCAGAGCGTCGTCCAGATGGCGCTCTGCTGGGTGCAGCGCCCCTCGCGGGTGAATTTCTCTCCCCGCGGGGAGGGAGGGTTAAGGAGCAGTATTTTCATTTGTCTTTATATTGTATAATAAAGTTGTCGATAAATGAGCAACACAAATGAACCCAGAAATCGCAACAGGGGTAATACAGAAATGTGTTCATAGAAGAAAAAAGATTCGAATCATCCTGAGCCTGTCGAAGGATGTTCCTTTAATTCGCATTTCCCCATAAATCGGGCATCCTTCGACAGGCTCAGGATGATTCGATAACTTTGACCCCATCTTGACTTGTGCATGGCACTATATTATTATATAAATGTATGGGTGTAGAAAGGAAGGTTAACATGAATAGTAAATTTGTCAGCGAAACAATGCAAGAGGTCTTTGAGAACTTAATGAGTACGCCAGCAGATCATTTGCGTGAAATGCTTGACAATGCGCGCGATATGGGAATATCAGGTATTCTTGAGTACAAAAAGGCGCTGGAGGCCGCCGATGCTATGTCTCAGGGAGATGGTGACAGCCTGACGTTAAGCGGCAAAGCTGAAAAGCGCGGCACTTAGAAACTGCTATATCAGATATTTCACCAACGAATATACATATCTGAACCATACCTTCGTCAGTCTGATTTTAGATGCTCCTGCCTGCCTCTTGTACTCATGTGTGGGGATTTCAACCAGCGTGAAGCCTCTTTTAATGGTCTTCATTATCATTTCCTGCTCGATAGTGGTTATATTTTCCTTTAGGGCAAGCCTTTTTGCAACATCGGTTTTGATTGCCCTGAACCCGTTTTGGGAGTCGCTGATGCTCACGCCGTAGCGCCAGTTTATGCAGGCCGTAATAAAAGAACTTCCCATCAGTCTGAAAAACTCGTCAAAGCCGCCGTGAAGCTCACTTGACCCGCCAAGAAGGCGCGAACCCGTAACGTGGTCGGCCTTGCCGTTTAAGATAGGCTCTATCAGACGGGGAATATCGTCGGGGTCGTGAGAGCCATCGGCGTCTATGAATACAATCAGCTCACCCGTCACATTATTAATCGCCTCTCTCAACGCCGCGCCCTTGCCCTTGCCGTTGTCCTGTATAATCCTCGCGCCGTGGGCAATTGCCACCAGTGCCGTATCATCTGCCGACGGCCCATTGACTACCAGAACTTCATCTCCGTACCTCCGGCACCCATCGATAACGCGGCCTATTGTCTTTTCTTCGTTGAGGGCGGGGATAACTATCGATACTTTCATCACCGGCGTCATTATCATATGTTGCCACAGATTTAATTAAATATGCAAATTCCTGTTCTCAAAAAAATGCTTGACAAAACAAAATGATACTTGTAGAATAATAAGTGAGTATAATAATTATACAGGGTAGCGCGGCGAAGGTGGAAAATTGTATGATAAAAGGCAGAAAACGGTGAGGGAAGACATTATAGATTAATACCACTAACAGACCGGTACAACAGAGAGGTATTTGAAGATGCTGACAACGACAAAAGATACATTCAGGCTTTTTTTTGCGTCCCGCCGCTGCACAGGGCTATTACTTGCAATTCTGATGGTATTTCTGTTTTTCACCGCACACTCTGCCGAGGCACACTGGACTGTGGATGTGTGTAAAACGGGGACTGGCACCGGTTCCGTAGCCGCGGTTGCCAATAACGGCGATGGCAGCGGTTATACCTCCTGCACTAAATGTACATCCTGCTGCGCCGGCAACACTGCCAGTGCCTACTGCTTTCAATATTCAGGCTCCAGCAATCAAACCGATGTAACCCTTACCGAGACCCCTGGCGGCAGCAGTACATTCGGCGTCTGGACAGCCTGCACCGGCACGGGTAAATGCGATGTTAGCGGTAACAACTCGTCGTGTACGTGGAATGGCTGCAGCGGCTCAGGCACGACCTGTCATAATGTATATTCCAATAATGGCACTTACTGCATATCTGTCAATTTTACCAGCGGTGCGACTACGACCACTGCGGTATCTTCAACAACTACGACCGCCCCGGTATCTTCATCTACTACGACCACAGCGGTATCTACTACGACCTCGACGACATCTACTACAACTACTACTGTAGCCGCGGTCAACTCGGCTATGAACAATTATTGTCAGGGTACATCTATCCCCCCATTTATGGGTTCGAGTGTCCCGCCTCTCCTCATGCTCGATATATCAAAAGACCACAAGAACAGCTATAAGGCATACAGCGACTACGCCGACCTCAACGGCGATGGAACGGTTGAGACGCAGTACAAGGGAACTATTACATATTACGGCTATTTTGACCCCACTAAGTGTTACGCGTACTCGTCTTCAACAAGTACATATACGGCTGCGGCGTATCTCTTCACACCGTCCTCCGTATCATCCACATCTCCGGCTACATGTGACGGCACCAAATGGAGCGGGAATTTCCTGAACTGGGCTACGATGTCGCGAATGGACGTTCTCAGAAAGGTGCTTTACGGAGGATACCGCTCTACTGATAACTCATCTATGACAATACTGGAAAGGCAGTTCCTCCCGCAGGACGCCCACAGCTGGGCAAAGGTATATACCCCCGGCTCGGGCGACCCTACAATAAATCAGGTGACCCCCTTGGCGAACACCTCAAGCATTTCTATCTGTAATACGACAGTTGCGGATACGGCAAATCCCCCCGCTATGAGGGTTGCCAGTGGAGCATGGCCATACTGGGCATCAAACGAAAGGTGGCAGTGCGCGCGTGCGGGAGAATATAACAACGGCTCGCAGTGGGAGTCAAGGCGCCCCCCATCGGCAACCGGTGGTTACATGGACTATATCGTACGGGTACAGGTCTGTGTGCCGTCTCTGCTGGGGACAGAAAGGTGTCAGTTATATCCAAGCGGCAATTATAAGCCGATAGGGCTACTGCAGGCATACGGTGAGAGCCAGAAGATCTATTTCGGACTTATGACCGGAAGCTGGCTGCTGAATAAATCCGGCGGCGTGCTGCGTAAAAACATCGGCCCGTTTACAGACGAGACAAACTATACCACCGATGGCACGTTTTGTGTGAATAGCCACGGCACATCTAACACGGCCTGCGTTTCGAGCACTGGTGTGCCAGGGATTATCGACACGCTTAACAAGATAAAGATTTACAGATATACCTATGGTTCGGGCTGGAGCGACGGCACTTATAATACCGCTGACGCATGCTCATGGGGCAACCAGAGTTTTACCGAAGCATCATCCGGCACCTGTGTTAATTGGGGAAATCCTATGGCGGGGATGTACTACGAATCTTTAAGGTACTTTATGGGTCTGCCCAGCTCGGCATCGCCCGGCCCTACGTCCGCCTATGATCCCCAGACCACCTATGGCGTCAATGACAGTTCTATCGTCTCCGGACTTTCGACAGTTACGTGGAAAGACCCATACAGTACATATCCCTACTGTTCCAAGCCGTTTATCATGGTTGTAAGCGACATCTCCCCAAGTTTTGACTCTGACCAGATGCCAGGAGTAAACAGCAATTTTGGAAGCGCCTTTACGACCGATATAAAAACTGGCGGTACCTTCCTTAACGTCAGTACACAGACCGATGTAGTGGGCGGGAGCAGTGGAGAAAATGTATCGGGGAATTACTTTATAGGCCAGTCCGGCTCAACAGGCGATACGCAAGGCGGCGTAGCCACCAATTTGTGTACAAGTAAAAGCGTAACCTCGCTGTCGTCGTTAAGGGGGCTGTGTCCCACCGGTCCGAATTTCCAGGGTTCGTACTACATGGCCGGCCTTGCATACTGGGCGCACATCACTGACCTGAGAAGCACCGGCAATACCCCCAGCAACGCGGCCTCTGCAAGCGATAACATTACCCAGAACGTTACTACGTATGCCGTGGCCATGAACACCGACCTTCCTAATTTATCGATTAAATTAGGTACGACTAACCAATATACCGTTCAATTCATACCTGCCTGCTACAACAGCACTGTAGGAAACCCATGTACACTGGTTAGTTTCATCGTTGACGATAACTTTGCCATATGCAATAACCCTCCCGCCGGCGCAAACGGCAGTTATTTCATCACATGGGAGGACTCTCCACAGGGCGGCGACTACGACATGGACGCCGACGGCTGTATCTACTACACTAAAAATAATGCCGTAAATCCCCCTACCATTAGTTTTAAGGTAAATATGACGGGCAGTTCCACGCCCTATAACATGAACATGGGTTACATAGTAAGCGGCACGACAACCGACGGCCCGCGCTACCTGGCGACAAACTGTGACAGCAGCTCAGTTTCTCCCAATACCGGACTGCTTACCAGCTCAGCCTGCGGCGGTTTTTTCACGACAGTCCCCGTATCTTCAGGGACTGTTCCCACTAACAGCGCTAACATAGGTTCCTACACGCACACCGTTTCAACCACCGCATCCACGACTAAACTTTTGAACGACCCTCTCTGGTATGCCGCTAAATGGGGCGGTTTCACAGACATCAACGGCAACAATTTGCCCGATAATCAAACGGAGTGGAGCACGGGCGTTAACGGCACCGGTGTGCCCGACAATTACTTCCTGGTTACAAACCCTTCCACCCTCGAGACTCAGATGGAAACGGCATTCCTCAGGATTCTAAAGCAGACGTCAAGCGGTACCGCCGCAACGGTTCTTTCTCAGAGGACGCAGGCGGGCGCCAATATCCTGCAGGTACTTTTCTATCCAAACAAGTACTTTACCGGCAACACCGAGCTTTCATGGGTTGGCTTTCTCAACAATCTCTGGTTCTACAACACCAGCGCTGTGCAGGAAATCAGGGAAGACACGGTCAACGACTTCAAATTAAATCTGACAAACGATAACGTCATACAATTTTCAGTTGTGAACAACAATCCGATTATTCAACTATACAGCGACACAACCGGCGCAGGCACACTGACCGCGCTGTCGCCAGCTACCGAGACATTCGATTCTCTCAGCACTATCTGGGAGGCGGGTGGAAACAGCCGCGACTCATCGTCCTTAACCAGCGTATCGACAAGTTATACCGGTAATTATTATGACCTCTATCATGACAACGCCACATCGAGGACGATTTACACAAACGGCAACACCGGTCTCATCGCGTTCAATACGGCAAACCTCAGCCATTTTGCCACCTACATGGGCACTACAATGGTTGCCGGCGTGGATAACTCAAGCATCGTGAACTATATCCGGGGGGTTGACAAGTCGGGACTTCGAAACAGGACTACCGCGCATCTTAACTCTGCCTCATCCAACGTGTGGAAGCTAGGCGACATAGTTTACTCAACTCCTCTTTTGAACCTATACTCACCAACGACAGGTAATGGCAATGCCGACTATTGGGTTGCCTTTGTCGGGGCAAACGATGGAATGCTCCACGCCTTTAAGGCGGGTAAACTAAGCACCAGCGGCCTGGGTGCCGGCGAGATAGAGAAATTGAGCGGCACTGCTTTAGGCGGCGAACTGTGGGGGTTCATTCCGAGAAACGCCCTGCCATATCTGCGTTATATCGCCGACCCTTCCTATTCGCCAAACTCAAACTGCCACATATACTTTAACGACCTCAAGCCCTATATCTATGCCTACACGCCCACAGGCGCCTCTGCTCAGAAGGTAGTCCTGATAGGCGGTATGCGTCTGGGAGGGGCATGTGGATGCGGTACCGGTACCTGTCCGGCGGCTACTGACGTATATAACCCTCCAACAGACACCTGCTCAACGGCTAACCGTACCGATGCTACATCGCCGATGAGCGCTTGCGTTGGTCTTTCGTCGTACTATGCCCTTGACATTTCTAATCCGACGTCGCCGTCGCTGATTTGGGAATTCTCTCATCCGGAGCTTGGGTTTTCGTACTCCGGCCCGGCGGTTATCAATAATGGCGGCAACCTGATGGTCATGTTCCTGTCAGGGCCGCAGACATATTCGGGCAGGTCTTATCAGAACCTGAAGACCTTTGTCCTGTCTCTGAACAATGACTTCACGATAAACTCAACCGCCACCGGCAGCAGCGGCGGCGTATATAAGTACGACACGGGTATTGCGCGCGCCTACGGCGGGAGGCTGTTCACCAATGGTCTGGACGTAAACGGCGACGGGACGACCGATTATGTCCTCTTTGGTTACACCTCGGCTACCGACACTTCATGGGGCAAAGTTACGGGCGGCATTGTCTCTGCTTACACAGGCGGGACTAATCCCTCTACCATGTGCACCGGAACCCCCTGCACCACCGCATGGTCAAACTGCTGGAATTACAACACAAGCTATTTCAGTCTGGCCGGCCCTATTACCAGCAAGGTGGAGGTCGATAAATGCTTCAGCCAATACTACGTATTTGCGGGGACGGGAAAATACTTCACGGCGCTGGATAATTATACCGTAGTGAACGGCAGCGGCACTACCCTCTCGGGAGACTTCCTGTATTCCTCCCCGTTTCCCTGCGACCAGACCGGATGCTGCACTACCGTAACGCACCAATCGACCTCTACTGTTTCTAACGCATGTAACACGCTTTCGGCAGGGTCCCCGCGGCCTGACTGGACATTCCCCCTTGACAGCAGCGAGACTGTCAGCGGCATATCATATTTAGGAGAGCGCAATATATCAGACCCTACGTTTGCTTCCAACATGATTTTCTATACCAGCACGCAGCCCACATCGGACGTGTGTTCTTTTGGGGGCAGATCGAGGGAACTGGTCTTTAACTGCGCAACGGCGGCAGCCCCGGGCGGCACAATGGACAACTGCACCACCTACACAATACCCGCAACCGCGCTGCAGGGGTCATTATTTGTGCAGACCTCAACAAGCGCCATAAACAAGATTTCCGTAAAAACGGGGTTTCATGCGGTAACCGCAAGCGATTCTAACCAGTCCTCAGTGCAGGCAGCCGGCGGTTCAATGGGTGCCGCCACAAGCTGGATGCCGGGAATATCCCCCGAATCGGCCACGCCTTATGTAGCGCCGTCATCGGCCTCATATGGGAAAATCCTGAACTGGATGGAAAGGTGACGACACTCACATGATTACCAATGATGCAAATAAGGGCTTTACATTAGTAGAAATCCTCGTTGTTATGGGGATTTTGGGGGTGCTTGCCGGTCTGCTCGTATATCAGATGGCCGGTCAGAAGGCGAAGAATAACTCCGAGGCGTCGGTAAAACAGATGTATGCCGACCTCTCCGAGATGCGGGCTGACGCCATATCGCAGAAGAAGGCGTTTGGGGTTTATCTGACCGCTACAGGCACCGCTAATTTCAGCTTTACAACCTATTACATGCGCTCGGATTCCGACAACGACGGCTCTATCGTTAACGGTTTTAACGCGATAAGAACGACGACACTTTCACAGCTTGCCCCATTGGCGGTATTAAACGCGGTAACGGACATCACATTTGACGACAAGGGCTTTTTGTCCACCGCCAACTTCTTAGAGGTTTACGCCCCATGCCCTAACTGCGATTTCTCTTCAGTGTCTAACTGCAAAGACCTGTATGCCGACACACCATGTAACTCCGCCGCGGCCACGAACTGCTGCAGGGCGGCAGATATGTCAACAAATTGCGATGACCCATCCTATCCGGAATCCTCGTGTCTTGCTCTGACTGTGAATTCCATAAAAATGGGAAAGTGGTGTGATTCAAACCATAATGGAGTGTATGACAGTGGCGAATGTGTATTTAAATAGGACGGAGTTACATACAATGAATAACATTAATGAATCTGTCATTCCTGCAAAGGCAGGAATCCAGTCTTCGGAAAATGGCTTTACCCTTGTTGAGGCAATGGTTTCTATGATGATTTTAATGGTGGTGGTGCTTGGAATGATTCAGACTTTGATTTATGTAAACACCATCAACCTCAGAAATGACGTAAGAAGCGAGGCCGTAAAGATAGGGCAGCAGGATTTTGATAATCTCACGCGTCTTGTCAAGCCGTCGACGGCCCTTAATACTATCATCCTGTCAACGGCTGCGCCCGTTCCAATCATAAGACATTTTAACAACAGGGACATTACGTATTATTTATGCAGATACGTCACACCCAGAGGCAACAGCGTGGAAGTCGATCTTTTTGTTATATGGCAGCTTGGCGAGGTAGTAGCAACCGCTTCTGACCCTGCGGGCTTTGCTTGTTTCAGCACTATGACAACCCATACTTACAGCGGTTCATACAGTGCCGAAATTGTTATAAGTCCATTGGCAGGGTCATCATGAGAACTCTGTCACGGGAAAAGACGTCGTGGGGCAGTGCGGGTTTTACGCTTGCGGAGCTTCTCGTGTCGCTGTTTGTCGTCTCGCTCATGATGGGGGCAATCTTCTCGTCCTTTACCACTTTGACCCGGTCTTTTAAGATTGAAACTAAGAATACCGAAGAGCAGATAGAAAGCGTCCTCAGCCTTGACTTACTAAGATACGACCTCGAATCGGCTGGCTTCGGGCTGCCCGAGGGCAACGCAGGCGGGGCATGTGGGGCTTCTAACGCCACCCTTTCGGCCGCCTATAACGAGGCGGTAGCCACCACCCCAACCGGCAGCACTAACTACACACCTAACCAGTATTCTACAACACCTAATAATTTCAACGACTCTACGAACAGCTGCGAGCCGCGCCCATTAGTCCTTGAACACAACAATAACCCAACCCCGTCTAATACCAATGGTTCGGACGTCTTAGTTATAAAGTCCATCACAGCCGACAGGACGGCCGTTACGAAAAAGTGGACAATGCTCGACAGTACCGGCCACTACATCGTATGGAACGACACAAAGTGGGACATGATTGCAACCGACAGGGCGATAGCGGTAAACTCCACACGCAAGTTAATCAGCGGCGGTTTTCAATTTAATACCCTGCCGGCAACCCCCGCGGCCGGGCAATTCTATGTCCTGTACGGGATAAACGCCACTACCACACCCCGAATGCCGTTTAACCGCGTCGATTACTATATTCAGAGGGCATGTTCTCCCCAATTGGGCAACTGCACAGGGACAAACCCTCAGCATCCCTATCCCCTGCAGTGTCATCCCAGCGGATATACCCTCTATAGGTCTATCATATCCCACGTCAACGGCACGAGGACAGAACAGCCCATCATGGACTGCGTTTTAGATTTTCAGGTTGCCCTCGGCATCGACACCGGCTGTACCGACACTGTCGGCAATGGCTGTACCGGCACCCTGACATGGTGCAGGTTTACCAATGGAAACACATGTAATAACTCCAGCGACACGGGCTGCGCGGGCGACCCATGCGCTGCAACTACCACCTATTTAAACAACGCCCAAAACATAAGACAATATCTGAAACAGGTAAAGGTATTCGTCCTTGTCCACGAAGGGAAGATTGACCCGAACTTCACCTACGCCAACACCTCGATAGCCATAGGCGACAACGATATAACCCTCAAGAACTATAACCTTTCGACACTGTCCAACTATGCCAATTACAGATGGAAACTGCTGAAAATAAATGTGAAATTAAACTCTCTTGGGGGAAACTATGAATAGCCCGTTTTCACCTGAGAAGACGCTTAAACTTGACGACAAGGGATTTATCCTCGTAATAACGATGATTTTATCTCTGGTTGCCCTGGCATTGAGCGGCGCTATGCTGTTCATGGCTACTGTAGGCACAAAGATTGCGGGCGGGATGCAGAGTTACACCAGCACGGTATCTGCCGCCAGGGGCGCATCGGATGTGGCTATGAATTTATTGAAGAACTCTATGAGCAGCACTACCCCCGACTATGGAACAGCCTCGACCGCGTTTCCCAGCTGCCTTGCTACAAAACTCACTACGGCTACATGTGCAACCGGCCCTTCGACTACGACTTCATGCGGCGGAGTGGGGACGACATATTACCAATGGGGGGCGACCTGTGATACATACACTAATGCCACCAGCACGAATGCCGCAACGTCTCCAGATTTAACAACCACATACAACGACGCGCGCACGGGCACTCAGGCATACACGGTTTATACAAAAATACTAAACACACAGGCGAATGTCGGCGCGGCAGTAGCGCCAGCCGCGTGTAACTGTACTGCCTGCACCTACTGTTACGTATATACGGTGCTTATCCAGTCTCAAAAAATCAACAGCAACGAAAACTCTTTGGTTACTTTCACATATATGATTTACGACGGTAATAATATCGAGTAGAACACCGCTGCTTGTCTGAATGCCAAGTTGCGTTCATTGAAGTAAGAAAACTTGAATCATCCTGAGCCTGAACTGGATGGAAAGGTGACGACGCTCACATGAGTTCATTGAAGTAAGAAAACTTGAATCATCCTGAGCCTGTCGAAGGATACTCATTCGATTTTCACGTGCGTACATATCTCATCAGGTACAAATAGAAATTCTCATCCGGTCTTATGCTATTTGTAAAGGCCTTAAGCAGCACTAACTTGTACTGAAGAATCTTATCGTCAGGCGGGGCGTCATTAAGAACAAGCAGTACGTCAGCCTTCACTCTGTCCCTGAATTGCCCTATAGACTTAAACGCATCGACACGTTCGTCTCTGAGTTTTCTCCAGACCATGAACGTGCCGGTTCGGTTGTCTGTGGGATAGTAAAAAGGTCTGTCAATGTAGGCGGACACACCGCTTGCGGCATAATCCATGTGCCCGGCAATCGGCATATCCTGCAAACCGTACCGCTTTATATAATCCGCCGTTTCCCTGCTTTCTGAAAATGGATACATATCATTATAGATATTCGCAATCAACCCTCCGATTAGGCCTGCTGAAAATACTACTGCAAGAAAATAACCTTTATTGTTTTCAAAGAAACTGAAAAACCCATCGAGAAAAGCGCTCTTAAACTCCCTAACCGTATAATAACTACCAAGCCACATAGCCGTCACAAAGGCAAAATAATAATGTCCCTTGTGGCGCATCTGTCCGTTATAATAGATATACTCAAAGGCGGTAATTCCAACTACGCTGAAAATATAATAAACAGCCGGCACTCTTTTTCTTAATACAAAACACAGAGAAACCATGAATAACCCCAGTGAGGCAATAAGCCTCAGATTTGACTGCGTGTCTTGCTGAAGCGGTAAATGAGTTATAATATTGGAATCCCAGAAGGCCGGTTCAATACGCGGTATCGGAATAAATACGTTCCAGAAAAAAGAGATACGCTCGGAGAGCCTCCTGCCAATGTCGTGAATAGTGGCGTCCGGGTAGTACCAGTAGGAGTCCGCCGGAGGTATCATCTGAATTATAGAAAGAGTAAGCCCTGCGGCAAAAATCGCACACGCCGCGTAAAAACGGCCTGAGCTGTAAGCAGAGAAATCCTTTAAAATAAAAGGTTCAAGCATAATAGTTATTCCAAGCGCTATTGCTATAACTGCCGCAAGGGCGCTGCACTGGCACATCAGAAACAAAATCACCGAAAGGACTACATAATTTCTGTTTTCAGGAGCTTTTCCAATATACGCGCAAAAAATAAACAGAAGTAAAATTCCTATGGAATAACCTCTGCTTATCGCAGCGTACTCAAAAAAGGGGAAATAACCAAACACAAACAGGCCTTTCAGGAGTTTATTGAAGGGGGCAAACCTCAAAAAGACATACGCCACGGCCGTGGCGATAAGAAGATGAACCGCTTGCATCGAGGCCGGATTTCTGGTAAGTTTAGTTACCGGATAAAAGATCAAATGCCAAAGCATGGGATGTCCCTGATAGCGCATATTTTCTGCCAGGGAGCGCAGAGACACAGCGTCCCTGACTATCATCCATGCCTCAAGCTCATCGCGCCACATTGAGTGGTGTGCGAGGTTAAAGAATGTCAGAATAAAAAAGACAAGGGTTGTAATGTTGACAAACCTTAGGTCTTTATTAATATTGTCCATAGCTGTCTGGCTAATCAGTGTCCAACATACTTGCCGCCTTCAAATCTTCCGGTTTGTTGTTTCCCGTTTGGCCCGGTTGCAGTGCCCTGACCGTCTGGTTTGCCGTCTTTAAACTCCCCGGTATAGCTCCCTCCATCGGCACTGGCCGATGTCCCTTTGCCGTTTGGTTTGCCGTCTTTAAACTCGCCGGTGTACTTTCCCCCATCGGGGTAGAGCATCGTGCCAGGGCCGTTTGGTTTGCCATCCTTAAACTCGCCGGTGTACTTTATTCCATCGGGTAACATTGCCGTGCCCTGGCCGTTAGGTCTGCCGTCTTTAAACTCGCCGGTGTATTTTACTCCGTTTGGCGAGGTAGTAGTGCCCTTACCGTTGGGCTTACCGTCTTTGAAGTCCCCGACATAGGTTCCTCCATCGGGTCTGACCGCCGTTCCCGGCCCGTTTGGCATACCATTTTTAAACTCACCGGTGTACTTTACACCATCTGGCCCGGTGAAAGTCATTTGTTCGGCATATGCTGTCAAATACAAGATGCTCATCGACATAAGGACAGCGACTAAAATACGTTTTACCATGTGAGGTCTCCTTTCAAAAAGTTGTTTAAGAACAGTCAGGCTCAAAAACTACGCAGCCACACAACGCACTATAATATATTGTTACCGGCAAAATCAAGGAGCATCCTTCGACAGGCTCAGGATGATTCAAAGAAAGGATGATTCAAATAAAGGGATGATTCAAATAAAGGATGATTCAAAGAATGGTTAAGAATCCCAAATTAATGTCCGATACGTCATATATGTCAAAACCGGACGTTAAAATTACAAGGCTTGACGGCAGGATGTTTGGGGATGAGTTGTGGAAGGCAAGAGATGAGGCCGAGGATTGGGCAAAGGAGAACTTACAGGGAAAGTCCTTTGTTAATAAAGACACTGGTTGGGGTATTGATATAGCAAACAAAGGCATTAAAAAGATACGAAGTGGAGACCGACTAACGCCTCTTGACCATCTTGAAGCTGTTAGGGCAATACCAGACCTTATAAAAAATGCTGTGTTGGATGAAACACGTCCGGTAACAATCCAGATTTTAAGAACATACACCTCTTTTATGCACCGTTAGAAATAGATGGCAAACTTTATCGTGCAAAATTAACTGTGAGAGAAAGTGTCTATGGAAAGAAGTTTTATGACCACAGCTTGACAGAATTAGAAAAGCCCGCTGGAACCCGCGCGGACGATACCTCTTCAGGCAGTGCGTCTCGCACTCCACAGCAGGCTTATACCCTTAGTGTAAATGATTTACTCAAAGATGTCAAGACCTCAGATGTTTAAAATCTTTGTTCTTCTATGCACGCTCTTCGGGGTCGGTCCACCGTGCGTCGGCCTCTGATTTTTCAAGGAGTATTTCTCTCGTCTTTGCTCTTTTAGCGTCGAGGGCGGCCCTTATCTCCGGGTATTTAATGGAGAGAATTGAACAGGCCAGATACGCCGCGTTTGCCGCGCCGTTTATCGCAACCGTGGCTACCGGTATGCCCGAAGGCATTTGCACGGTTGAGTAGAGGGCGTCAACACCGTTGAGTTCTCCCGATTTAATGGGCACTCCGATGACGGGAAGCGTTGTGTTGGCAGCAATAGCTCCGGCCAGATGAGCGGCCATCCCCGCCCCGGCAATGATTACCTCTATGCCCCTGTCCCTCGCACTCTTTGCGTACAGGGCAGTTTCATCGGGAGTACGGTGGGCCGAACTTATTTTTATCTCATAACTTACGCCCATTTCCTTTAATACCTCGGCCGTTTTTCTCATTATTGGAAGGTCGCTCTCGCTTCCCATCACAACTGCGGCAAGTGGCGCGTTATCTTTCATCCTGTTGTCTCCTGAGGGATTCGTTATTCTTTTTTTTGAGCTTATGCTCATACATCAGCCGGTCTGCCGCTGCCATCAGGGCGTTTATCGTCAAATCGCTCTCCGGTCTGTAGAGCACAAACCCGATGCTTAGGGATATCTTATATGGACAGTCCTGCCGTTCATTGTATGGAGCCACGGTACTGAGCAGCCGCTCTGTAACCACTTCCTCTGTTATGCCAAAGATTTCAGTAATTAACACAACAAACTCATCGCCGCCTATGCGGCCTATTATGTCGGATTCCCTGAATGTCTCCTTTAGTATAAACGCCGTATCCATAATCGCGGCGTCTCCCGCTGAATGGCCAAGCGTGTCGTTTATTCGCTTAAGACCATCTACATCTATAAAGACCACGGCCACCTCTTTGTTAAATCTCTTTGCGCGCTTGAGCTGGTGTTCGGCGAGTATATAAAATCCACGGCGGTTGTTGAGCGCGGTCATGCTGTCGGTAAGCACCATGTGGCGGAGCTTGTCTTCCAGTTCCTTTCTGCTTGTCTGGTCCTGAAACGTGATGACAGCGCCAAGTATATTCCCTTTTTCGTCCTGTATAGACGCCGTTGTTACGCTTACAGAGATTGCATTGCCGGTATTTGTTATCAGCAAACGGTCTGTTAAACTAACGGGGGTTGCAGCACCCACAATGCAGGCAAAGGCGTCCCCCGATGAGCCTTCATAGGCAGTGGCATCTTTAAGCGTTATCAGTTCCCCTATTGGAAACCCTACCGCCTCGTCTTCATTCAGGCCGGCCAGCCTTGCCGCAGCTTTATTGATAAATGTAACGCGCCCGTCAGCGTCCGTAGTGATTACACCATCGCCTATGCTCATCAGGGTAGTGGAAAACCACTCATGGCTCTCCCTGAGCTGACGCTGCATTTTATCCTTGTATAGCGCCATTTCTATCGTCGTGTAGAGTTCCCTCTCCCGAAACGGTTTAAGCAGATATCCGAAGGGTTCTGTTATCTTTGCCCTTTCCAATATGTATTCGTCCGAGTATGAGGTCAAAAATATAACAGGCGTGCCCACAGCACAATGTATCAGCCTGGCCGCTTCAATGCCATCCATTGGCCCGTCAAGCACAACATCCATCAACACAACGTCTGCCTTGTCAGATTGAGCGTGTTTTATCGCCTCAGTGGCCGTCGAAGACACAGAAGTAACGGTATAGCCGAAATCCATAAGGGTCCGCCTTATGTCTATGGCGATAACCCCCTCGTCCTCGACTATCATAACACGTGCCTTGTTTTTTTCATATGCCATATATCTGCCTAAAGAGGGCGGTGCTTCGCGAGTTCTTCGCTTGTTTTTGAGAGTCTGCCTATCAGTGTCCTTAGAAATACCTTATTAAAGCGCAGCTGGCAGTGGGTGGACATCTTCTCTATAAGCGTACCGCTTAGTTTTATCAGCGCCACGGAGGTTAGAGATACAATACCGGCAGTACGCTGTGTCTTTGCCAGGTATCCCATTTCTCCAAAGCAGTCGCCGGCCTTGAGTGCGACAATCGCCTTATCTCCTTTGCTCACCAGCACATCGCCGGAGATTATCACATAAAATGAGTCGTCAATATCGCCTTCGGTTATTATTTGTTCACCTGCTCCATATTGTTCCCACGCACCAGCGCTTATAACCTCGGTCAGTTCGGAATCGAAAAACCCGTTGAAAAAATTCAGTTTTTTCATCTGCTCAAACTTTGCCTGTTCCTTTATGTCCGCCACGGGGCGCCTAAGATTTCTGTAAACCTTGCTGAGGTCGGCGGCAAAGTCCAGTCCGCGGGGGTAACGGTTTCGCGGATCTTTTGCCATTGCCTTTGTGACGATTTGCTCCAGCTCCTCGGGAATGTCCTTGTTGTAATGGCTCATAGGAGGCGGGGTTTCATTAACTATTTTAAAAACGAGGCTTGAAACGTTTTCGGAATCAAACGGCACAATATGCGCGAGCAGCTCATACATCACAGAGCCAAGCGAAAACAGGTCTGTCTGGCTGGTAATCTCCTCCTCCTTCACCTGCTCCGGCGACATATACTTTGGCGAGCCTATAATGCCTCCGATTTGCGTAACCTCTGCGCTGATTATCTGGGCTATGCTGAAATCCCCAATTTTTACGTCCATATCGGAGGTAAGCATAATGTTGCTAGGCTTTATATCGCGATGAACTACACCCATGCTGTGGGCGTAGTCGATGGCCTTGCAGCACTTGAATATTATCTCTATAGCTTTATCTATGGGCAGAACTTCGTTTTTCTTATTAAAATCCTTCAGGGTCTTTGCCCCTTTGACATATTCCATGACAAGATAGCAGTATTTCCCTTCAATTCCGGCGTCGTGGACGTGAATAATATTAGGATGGTCGAGCATAGCGGCGATACGTGCCTCGTTGAAGAATAGCCTGCGCTGACGTGCTGCGGAGTCCTTGTCGTTGCCCCTGTCAGTGTCTGTAATTTTTATGGCCACTTCACGGTTGATAAACGGGTCGTAGCCGCGATACACGACAGCCATGCCCCCGTGGCCAAGTTCCTCTTTAACATCATACTTTCCTACTTTTTGAATGTTTAGTTGAGCCACATTTTTCTCTCCGCTTATACTTTAACATAACAAAGTTTATGCCGATTTTACAAGACGACGCGGTAGCACAGATGCGCGCGGCATGTCAAGTGGATTGACAAGATTTTTTTTATTCTGGTATTGTAAAGACATGGTGAAGTCTCTGGACACGTTGAATATATTTGAGCGGTTAAGAACTGCCGAACTTAGCGACAGGGCTGCCAAAGAGATAGCCGAAGTCCTGCGAGAGGTCATTGAAGACCGCCTTGCAACTAAGACAGACCTTGAAATCACTAAATCTGCCCTTGAACTTAAGATGGAATCCCTGGAACTTAAAATGGAATCCGTTAAGTCAGAATTAAAGGCAGACATAGAAAGGTCCGGGAAAGACTCCATTAAATGGATGCTGGCTTTCTGTGAGGTAAGCTGGAAAAAGTGGACACCAAAATAGAGTAAAATAAGAAACTCAATGGAGGTGTCAGATGGAAAGGATCCCGAATGGGAAGTACACGAAGGAGTTCAGAGAGGAAGCGGCAAAATTAGT
>JADFYO010000060.1 GCA_015233015.1 Nitrospirota bacterium
CTATAACCATCAGAGAACTCAGGCTCGGCTCGGATTCCTATCCCCAGCCACTTATGAAAAACAGTTCTATGAAAAAAGGGCTGCGGCATAAATGAATTGGTGTCCACTATTGACATCACACCTCATAAGGATGTGGACAAAGGAACAGGCCTAGGCCTTGCAAGCGTCTATGGTATTGTCAAACAGCATAATGGTTACATCAACGTGCACAGTGAGGTCGGCAGCGGTTCCACCTTTACAATCCTGCTGCCTCTTGTTAAAACAACTAAAGAGACTGATATAATTGTCGAACCTGCGGCAATGAGAGTACCAGGTGAAACCATACTCCTGGCCGAAGTTAACGAAGAGATGAGAAATAGCATAAGTTGTAATGACCACGATAAGGTCTGACAGTGCAGTAAAAAAATCTCCCGCCGTTGATTGTAAGATACATAGTGCGTTTGCCCTGCCTCATATATCAGGTCACCTGTTTGACACAAATAGGCAATAAATACCTTATATTTACAGATATGGGCAGTCGCGGAGAGGGTGATTTTTTATAACTATCTGTATTTATGAGATATTTTTATATTACTATTTATTTCAGCGTTGGCGTGAATATTGCAACACTTAATATTATCATGGGAACTGACGATAATATAAGTAAGGAGGAAAACAATATGACAGTCAGCGCTATGTACACCGAAACCTTCAATATATACTGTAAAGAGGAAGGGTTGCTTATTCCTCAGGCCAAATGTGTGAGCTATCAGATGGAAAAGGTTCACGGTTGTTTTTGGTGCGGGTATTATTCCAGTGAACTCCTGAGATGATGATTTCAGTCATTTCCTCCTCAAATAGGGAACACCCGCTGCCGTAACCTTCGTTCGTATTTTTCCGTCTAAGTTGCCGCGTTCGCTTGTCTGCCGTTAATATCGCCCCTGAAAGTCAGAAACATGGCCTTCCGATAAAAAAATCCCGTGCCGGGTTTTACAATAAAAAACTCATATGGTATAATTGAAGCGATGAAGGGATTAGATATTATCAATGGGTCGTACAGAAGCCCGCAGAATACCAGTACGTCGAGGTGGATTCCGTCGCTCAGGTTTTACAGGAAGCTGCTTGACATTTTGTACAAACTGGGGGTTGAGGCAAGGAAAAATGGTTTAGTTAACGATAATTTCCATGCCACTGCCTTCGGCATTTTAAAGGCGCTCGAGGAAAGCGGCGTTGTGTTTGAGGTAAACGGGGTGGAGAATGTCAGCGGTGTTGACGGGCCTTGCGTGTTCATGCCAAATCACATGAGCGTAATGGAGACTTTCGTTTTGCCCGGGTTTATTTGTCCATATAAGGAGATGACCTTTGTCATAAAGGAAAGCCTGACGAAGTATCCCGTGTTTGGGGATATAATGTATGCTATGGACTCTGTGGTTGTAAAGAGGAAGAATCCTCGTGAAGACCTTACTGTCGTCCTCACCGAGGGCGCTAAGAAACTTGCGGGCGGGAAATCTATGATCATATTCCCTCAGAGCACCAGGACGCTATATTTTTCGCCAAAGAATTACAACACTATGGGGATAAAACTTGCCCTGCGTGCAAATGTGCCGGTCGTTCCGGTTGCCGTTAAATCGGACGCGTGGGAGGCAGGCAGGCTTTTGAAGGATTTTGGGAAGATTGACGCGTCAAAGAAGGTTTATATTACCTTTGGAAAACCGATGAGGATAAAAAACAGAGGCGCCGAAGAGCATAAGGAATCCATAGAGTTTATCTCCGGTCTGCTTCAGAAGTGGGGCGCGAAGGTTTTGTCATAGACAGAGCAATTATTAGTTTCTTCAAAAAATAATGCGGCGCTTTGTAATTGGCATTGGCTAAAGGATGATATGAAAATACTGGTTATAGAAGATAATCCGTTAAATATGAAGCTCGCGGTGGAGATTCTCCACCGTTCCGGCTATACTGTGCTCGAGGCGGAAAACGCCGCCGACGGAATCAGGATTGCCAAAGAGGAACAACCAGCGCTTGTGTTGATGGACATACAGCTTCCCGGTATTGACGGTCTTACTGCAACAAGGATGTTAAAGCAAGACGATGAAACAAGGCATATTAAGGTGGTTGCCCTTACGGCCTTCGCGATGAAAGGAGACGATGCCCGTATGTTTGAGGCCGGGTGTGACGGCTATGTGTCAAAGCCAATTCGATATAAAGAGTTTCTTGCGACGGTTTCGTCATTTTTAAAATAATGACTTAAACATTCTGCTCCTCGTTAAGCCCTTCGATAGTTTCAACAAGGCAGTCAAGCAGCTCGGCTTCCATGACCTTCTTCACAACAACGCCTTTTTTGAACAACAGCCCTACCCCGTTGCCGCCGGCTATCCCTACGTCGGCCTCTTTTGCCTCGCCCGGGCCGTTTACCTCGCAACCCATTATTGCAACGGTGATATTTCTGTTGAGGGGTCTCAATCTTCCTTCAGCCTCTTTTACGAGATTGATAAGGTCGATTCTCGTACGTCCGCATGTCGGGCACGATATTATTTCGATGCCGTGGTCCCTCAGGCCAAGGGATTTCAATATCGAGCAGGCGGTATTAACCTCCTCTACCGGCTGAGCAGTCAGAGAGACCCTCATCGTGTCCCCAATTCCTTCATACAGCAGGATACCAAGGCCAACCGCACTCTTTACAATTCCCGCCGGAGGCAGCCCGGCCTCGGAGACGCCTATGTGAAGTGGATAGTCATATATAGCCGCAAACGCCCTGTATGCCTCTACCGTTGACGTTACGTTGGACGCCTTCAGGGATACCTTAATCAGGTTGAAATCCATGTCCTGCAGGATTTCTATGTGCCTTGCCGCACTTTCTACAAGAGCCTCCGGCGTGGGATGGCCGTAAGTTTTCAGGATGTCTTTTTGCAGCGAGCCGGCATTTACGCCGATGCGGATAGGGATTCCCCTGTCTTTACAGGCGCTGACCAGTTCTTTGACTTTCCAAAGCGCCCCGATATTGCCGGGATTTATTCTCAGCCCGTCAACTCCATTCGATATGGCCTTCAGAGCCAGTTTCCAGTCAAAGTGGATATCGGCTATAATAGGAATGGAGACGGCACGTTTGATGTGGACAAGGGCATCTGCGGCGTCTTCGTCGAGGACGGCAATCCGGACTATTTCACATCCCGCCTCTTTAAGTGCCGATATCTGGTTTACGGTTGCCTGTATATCTGTAGTAGGCGTCTTTGTCATCGATTGAACAGAGACGGGTGCGCCGCCGCCTATGGCAACTCCACCGACATGTATTAAACGTGTTTTTTTACGTGTCATATTATCTCCTTTTCTTAGACTTCCTGGCCCGGCCGCTGCCTGATATCGCCGTACGTTTGGTTTTATTGTTTTTCAGGGAGGCTGGTCTCTTCCCGTTATACCTTCCAACAGCCTCTTTGTGTTCTGTATAGGTCTTGGAGAAGAAATGTGTACCGTCCTTTTTGGATACGAAATACAGATAAGGCACATCTGCCGGGTTAAGCGCCGCGGTTATGGATTTCTGAGATGGCGAGGCGATAGGCCCGGGAGGCAGGCCCGTGTTACGGTAAGTATTATAAGGGGTGTCGTTGTGTAAATCCCCTGCCGAGACGCCGTCTTTAAAATCCTTTACGCCATAGATGCAGGTGGGGTCTGCCTGAAGCGGCATTCCAATACGAAGCCTGTTTAGGTACACTGCCGCGATAAGTGGCCGGTCTGCGTCCGCCTTTGCCTCTTTTTCGACAATGGAGGCAAGCGTCAGTAGCTGATGCTCCGTCAACCCGATTTTATTAAGTCTGCCCTTAAAATCAGAAGGATAGCCTTTTCCCCTCAGAAGCTGCACCATTCTCGTGATACCTTCCTTTGGGGTTACGCCCTTCTCAAAGATATATGTCTCAGGATACAGATAACCCTCGACAGAAGACGCTTTAATATCGATGGAGTTCAAAAAATCCTTATTATACGCAAGGGCTATAAACTCCTCCGCCTCAGAACCATTTAACTTTGGAAATCTGGCGGCAATATCCTTAATAGTCTCACCGGGAATGACCATAAGTTTCACCTTTAGCGTGTCGCCTTTAATGAGCACAGCGAGGACTTCAAGCGGGGTCGAGCCTGTATTAAAGACATAGAATCCTGCCTTAAGGTCTCTGTCTATTGCCTTGAATTTGGCGGCGTAAAACACAATCGAAAGCCGCCTTAAAATACCCGAGTCCCTGAGTATATCGATGGCGTGCCTAAGGGAGCAGCCCTTGGGGATTTGCACCTCCACCTCGTCATTGTCATAACTAACCGGCACATACAACTCGGCCGCCAGAAATATAACTATAGACAGGAGTGCTGTTACAATTGATACAATGACAAGTTTTTTCATATAATTCCGGCCAATACCAAGCTGCTTACAAACGAGTAATCAAAAATCTGTCATTCCTGCGGAAGCAGGAATCCAGTCCTCTCATTTTACGACATGGAAAACCCTTCCTCTTTCAATAATACCGCAAACTTTTCAGGGGGGACCGGTTTACTAAACAGATACCCCTGCACTTCATCACATCCGAGGGCGCGCAGGATTTCTAATTGCTCCGTTGTTTCCACCCCCTCGGCAATTACCCTTAATCTGAGATTGTGCGACATATCTATAATTGTCTTAACAATTGTCAAATCATCCTGATTCTTTGTAATCTCATTCACAAATGAACGGTCAATTTTCAGCTTCTTAAACGGCAGGTGTTTTAAATAACTCAGGGATGAATAACCGGTGCCGAAATCGTCTATCGCCACATTAATACCCATCGAGTTAAATCTGCGGAGCATTGAAATTGTACTATCGACATTTTGCATACAAAAACTCTCGGTAATCTCCACCTCCAGGTATTTAGGAGGCATCTCTGTCTTGCTCAGTACGCCGACTACCATTTCCGCCAAATCATAGTTCCATGATATTTGGGTGGTCGATACATTAACGGCAACTACTATGGGAGGCAGTCCCTTATTTTGCCACTCAGTATTTTGTTTACAGCTCTTGTAAAGCACCTGCTCTCCAAGTGGTATAATTAATCCCGTATCCTCTGCCACTGTTATGAATTTATCGGGGAAGAGCAGTCCCTTCTCCGGGTGCTGCCAACGCACCAGCGCCTCCGCCCCTATAATCTTGCCGGTTGCAATGTCTATCTGCGGCTGGAAATGCAGGACTAACTCATCGCGTTCTATTGCCAGACGCAGTTCCTTCTCAATCTCTACGCGCCTGTTAAGCGCCTCATCCATGCGGGAGTTAAATAAAAGATAACTATTCTTGCCCGAATTCTTTGCATGATACATGGCGGTGTCGGCATGTTTCAGCAAATCTCCGGCGCCACTAGCGTCCGACGGGAATACACTCACTCCTATACTTGCCGTTATCGTATGATTTTGTCCATTAATTTCATAGGGTTGTCCTAAAAGCGTTAACAGTTTAATTGCAATAGATTCTATCTGGTTAACATTGTTCATATTCGATATGATCACTGCAAACTCATCTCCACTCATCCGGGATACGGTGTCGCTTTCGCGAATGCTTATAGCCATTCTATCGGCCATCGATTTTATTAATTTGTCGCCTGCGTCGTGCCCCATCGTGTCGTTCACTATCTTAAAATTATCCATATCCACGTAAAGAACGCCAAGCATGTATCCATAACGTGTGGCGCTTTTTATCTCATGGCCTAACCTGTCAATAAACAATATCCTGTTCGGAAGGCCGGTCAGGGAGTCGTTATTTGCCATATACTCCAATTTCTCTTCCATACGTTTACGCTCGATGATGCCTGATAACGTGTTGGCAGCCGATACAAGGAAGTCCTCCTCCAGCTCTGTTTGTTTATGACCTTCCTCTACGTACAGGTTGATTACGCCGATAACCCTTTCCTTTACCTTAACCGGAATACAGTAATGCCCATGATTGGTTATGCCGTCATAATTAACCTCATGGCGGTCATCTATCTCCGATGTAAATATCACCTTGCCTGTAGAGGCGCAGCTTCCACACAGGCAGCTGCCCATCCGTACGCGTCCGCACAACTGTAACAACCGCGGGGATAACCCTCTGTGAACTGCCATCTCCAGCTCATCGGGGTTATTTCCTATCAAAAATATACACCCCGTGGATTTTGTGGATAACCAGGGAACGGTGCTGATAAGCTCAAGAAATTTCTCTAAATACTCACTTAACGAAAATGTCTGTATCGATAACTGCAATATCGCGTTTATACTGTTTTGGATCAGATAACTATGAGTGATTTTTGCCTCGGCCTCCTTGCGCATAATGACGCCGGCAATCGCACGCGCGATACTATTTAAAAATATGTCGTCCCCTATTTGCCGTTCATGCCCTCTGTCTAAATACACATTAAACACTCCAAACAACCTGTCCCCTGAGATAATAGGCACACAGTAATGTCCATGCGAGGCCATATCGTGGTACTTGACAGTGTGTCTGTCGTCTTTAATGCTGTCCTGCGAGAAGACTATTTCTCTTGTAGTGGCGGCCAGCCCGCAAAGACATTTACCGTAGGGCAGTGTTGAGCACTCTGCTAACTGTTCATCTTTGAAATTATGAGAGACCACAATTGTAAGTTCGCCGGCAACCCAGCCAGTAAGAAAAATACACCCCTTAGATTGCAGGGAAATCCAAGGATTGGACAGTATCAGAGTTAATATCTTTTGCAACAACACCTCAAGCGAATCCGGCAATAACGACACATTAAGAATGGATTTTATGATTTCCTGTTCCCGCATGTGCATTTCCGCCTCTTCCTTCTGTCCTACCAAAAAATTATAGCTTTTCATAAGCATGTCTTTTGATCTCTTTCTATACAGTAACAACATACCGGCCAGATACACCGCGGCCACTGACAGAAACATATATATACAATTAGTAACAACACTTTTAGTAACAGCGGAAGTGCTGTGCAACAGCACCACATTCCATATGTCATCCTTATAGTGCGTCCCTACTTGCAGATATTCTCCAGCTTTGGATTGATTATCTGATTTTGACTTGTCCGGGTTACCAATGGTAATAGTTGTTATGCCGTCCTTTTCGGTACTCTTTGTAATCGGCAGCGGTAATAAGGGTATGTCCTCATACTGCCTGGTGTCCTTAATTTTTTTCAGCACGTCTTCCGGCAGTTTGACCAGGGTGTGATAAAGATATCTCTTATCGTTGGAATAAAAAATAACACCGTTATTATCTACAACCATAAATTTCTCATCATCATCCGAATTATAAGGCGTAAATATCTTTATTTCGTATTTTATCGTGACAACCCCTATGATATTCTTGCCATTCCTTATCGGATAGGATACATAATAGCCTGGAGTTTTAGTATAAACACCTACGGCTATATACTGGTTGGGTATTCCTCTTATGGCGTTTTGGAAATACTCTCTGAAAGCCAGGTTCTTTCCAACTAAACTGTTAGCGGTTTTATAATTATTTGCCGCTGTTACGATTCCGTCGGTATTTATTATTAAAATTAACTCCGCACCGACCGGGCCATTAAATTTAAACAAATATTCATTCATATTCATCCCTCTGTCAGGATGTTTTACATATTCTATGACGGAAGGACGTTCAGATAGTAATTTAGGGAAGACCTGATAATTATTTACTACGTCTAATAAGTATGTGTTATACGCATTAAACCTGTCCAGCGCGTGTTCGTGAAGTCTTTTCATCACGCTGTTTTTAGTCGCTACGGCTGTAAATACTAATAAGACGACGACTGCTATCGACATGAACACAGTAAATCGTGTCCTGTCAAGATAACTTACTATATTTTTTCGCCTGTCAGCGCACCTCTGCTCAACCATCTAAAGCACAATCCTCCAACCTAACCCGTATATGAACATATCCATACAAGTATAATCAATACGTGTAATTGATATACATAAAGCTAAACCTTTCGTCCAGGCCTTGGGTTTGAGGTTATGGTGTCGTAGATTTTGTCGTTAATCGGGTCATACGCAGAGAGTTTTCCATAAAACACTGCCCCGGTGTCTATTACGACGGCGTTTGTGTACTTTGTAACGTTCCTGTGCGGGGTGTGTCCGATGACTATATCCTTGCCCCTGTATTTCTCGTAGTTCCTTTCCCATAAAAGAGAGTGTTTTTTAGAGGTTTCTATGGTCTGCCCTGTTGGGATTCCCCCGTGTACGAAGATATGTGTCCTGGTTTCATAATAAAACTCAAGCCTTTCGACAAAAGGCACCAGATGCCTTTCCGAGTTTTCATACCTGATAGCATTTTCTATGCCGTCATAGCTGTCAATCGTGGTTACTCCGCCGTTAATAATCCACAGTTGAAACATCTCGGCAGTCCTGTGTTTGAAGGCATTATAGGCGAGATATTCGTGGTTGCCCGCAAGCAGGACGATTTGCTCGCTGTATTTATTTTTTAATGCCTCAACATATCGCACAACATTGGCGCTGTCCGTGCCCCTGTCTATATAGTCGCCGATGAAGATCAACTGGTCGTACCGCGGGTCGAATTTTATCACATTTTCAACTAAATCGACGGCAAGCCCATAACAGCCGTGGATGTCGCCTATGGCAATTTGTCTCTTAAAGTCCATAATCCCTTATTAATTCCTTAAAGGCATATCTCCGGGTTTACTACATTGGATGATGCAACGGTTAAAAACGTCTTTACATACGTTAGGGCATTCCTCGGATTGGCATCTCTGCTGACAAGCGGTGTGGTTATTATTGCATTGAGTCTTGCAGGAGACACCCGCGTTTGTCCTTAGTCCTTCAACAGCCTGCAGGAGTTCATCCTGATGTGCCTGCACGTCCTCGGCCGTAATGGTATTATCTGCGCTGTCCTGAAAACATATCTCTATTTTATCTATAACATCGTCATAATTAATTCGGGCGTAGGCCCCGGTATATTTAACGTTAAAGTCGGCAGCCAATGTCTTATACTGGTCGTTGAGGTCTTCGGCCATGTCGATATAGATACCGGCGTCCTGTATCTTCTGCCTTAAATTCAGCTCCATAACTTTAGAAAACAGAGCCAATACTTCCTTCTCATACTGCCTAATGACCATTATACCGATAGCCTTACTTTTGTCCGCGGCTTGGGAGGAGTTTTTCAGGCTGCCGTATTTTTCATATGC
Organism: Nitrospirota bacterium; assembly: GCA_015233015.1. Taxonomy (GTDB): domain Bacteria; phylum Nitrospirota; class Thermodesulfovibrionia; order Thermodesulfovibrionales; family Magnetobacteriaceae; genus Magnetominusculus. The sequence goes on from JADFYO010000060.1 coordinate 9,144, forward strand.
GCGCGCGCTGTCAGTAAGCAGGCTTATCTTTTCACCAAACGATGACGCCTTGAGGGCAAGATATTCGTCTATCAGCGCCACGTAATAAAGGCTCTCTTTGTAGTCGCCAGCCTTACTGAAATTAATCAGGCTGTTTATGTAGTCATCGATATTAAACAGGGCAAGGCCGAGGCCGTAGTATATATCCTGGTCTTGGGTCTTCCTGTCTATCAGGGTACCGAATATAGCCGCCGCCTCATAATATTTCTTATTCCTAATGGCGTTAAATCCATAGTCAACGGCGTTTTGCATAGAAGAAAATACCCTTAGCGGCTTTATCAGCTTATTCCTCTGCCGGTATAAGAGAAACCCGCTGCTGTCCTTTATTTCGTAAATCTCGGTATAGTCTTGAGGCCTGTCCAACTTACTTTTTTCCCACATCACGAACATCCCCTCGTCGTCCCTCACTTCATATACCGCCCTGTAATCGAGGAGCGGCACGGTCTCCGGGATATTATTCTTTTGCTCAAAGACGAATAAACCCAGGTCATCCCTCTTTTCGAATATGGTCGGCTCCCGATGATTAAACGGCGTAACGTCTTCGGGGTTTACAAGAGTGTATGTCTCAATTACAGACTCGGCGTTTCTCTCTGCATCAAGCCACACGGTAATCCACAGATTAACGATTTCGTTGACCGTCTTGTTGTAATACCAGAGCATATCGCCAGTATATCTGACCGGGCTATCGGTAAAGTTGTCGCTGAAGAACACATTTTTAAAGTTTGAGTAGAGAGGTTTCTTTTCGTATCCGCCATAAATTACCGGTGCGTATCTCGTAAAGCCGGGCTTCTTGTCACCCCCGTCATAACCGCCGTAGAATACCGGGGCATATCGTAAAAATGTCCACGCCCCGCAAAACCCGCCTAAGCGTCCGGGATAATACTTTTGGACTATATATCTCGTTAAATCCGTCATCAGGCGGGCAAAGTAGTCCCTTTTCAGGTCATTGCGCTTGTGGGCCTCAAAGACCGCCGCCTCATAGAGATTGTCAAAGACCTTTTTGTCCTGATACGCCGTTGGATTATATTCTGTTTTATGCAGCTCGTCAATCATAGAATCGTAAAATGGTATCAGGGCGTATCTCAACTGCGTAGGGGACAGGGCAATAGCAGTTGTCAGCGCCTTTTCGTGGACATTTTGGAAGCAGTTCCATTGCTTTGCATTTCCATCGGCGAGGGCGGCAGGTACGCTGGATATAACAGATAAGCATAAAATTACCGTTGCTGCTAAACGAAATTTCATCGTTCCTCCAGTTGCTCATTAGGGATATGAAGTCTAATTTTCATAATACCAATTATAGCAAATATGAACATTAAATAAGAACATTATTAATAAAAGATTTTATAGCCATTAATATAAAGATTTTATAGTGGTTACAATATAAACCGTTTCACCGGTAGTGGCCGCTTAACCGGTAATGGCTGCCTCTTGTTTTCCAGGCTGTAAGTGCCCCATGCCTGCCGATATGCCAACCGGCATGAGAAAGCTCATATTTCGATTACTCGCTTCCGTGTATGCTCTCTATAAGTTCTTTAACCGGCGCCATATACCTGCTTCTATCGGGTACACAGCTTATAACCTGCTGATATAACTTCATTTACATGGAGATAATATTACTATCAGAATATTACTGCCGTGGTAAAAGATGAATTCATTATTCGAATATATTCTATAAACTTAACAAAAGTTCTTTACTTTGCCGAATATTTTATGTTACGATTGTGTTACGTTTACTTAACGAACGATAAATGCAGTGAGGGTTGAGCGTTGCGAGGTTTATCGTCGGTAGGGTTTAGCGTCAAATCAATTAATAAAGGAGCGTTACAGCATGAGAAAAAATTGGAGAACATCAAAGAAGTTGTTCCTGAGGGCAGAGGAGCTGTTCCCTGGTGGAGTAAACAGCCCTGTCAGGGCATTTAAGGCCGTAGGCGGCAATCCCCTTTTTATTGATACGGCTTATGGTGCTAAGATTTTTGATGTTGACGGCAACGGTTATATTGATTATGTGATGTCGTGGGGCCCGCTAATTCTGGGACATGCCCACAAGAGTGTCATAGATGCCCTTACAGAGGCGGCTGAAGATGGAGTAACATTTGGGGCGCCAACGCTTCTCGAGATAAAGATGGGAGAGATAATACAGAAATATTACCCCTCTATGGAGAGAATGCGTTTGGTAAGCTCAGGCACCGAGGCGACAATGAGCGCTATCAGGGTTGCGCGGGCGTTTACAAAGAGGGACAAGATAATCAAGTTTGAGGGCTGTTATCATGGTCATTCAGACGGGCTTCTGACAAAGGCCGGCTCTGGCGCCGCCACTTTTGGCGTTCCTACGAGTCCCGGAGTTCCTCAGTCCATCGCACAGGAAACGATAACTGTCCCTTATAACGACCTCAAGGCGGTCGAGGCCGTGGTGAAAGACGAATGGAAGAACGTCGCGTGTATAATTGTCGAACCTATTGCGGCCAACATGGGTTTAGTTTTGCCGAAGCCGGGATTTCTCGAAGGATTGAGGGAAATAACCGCGAAACACGGCATTGTGCTGATATTTGACGAGGTTATAACCGGTTTCAGGGTTGCGGTGGGCGGCGCGCAGCAGCTTTACGGTATTACGCCCGACATGACGTGTCTTGGCAAGATAATCGGCGGTGGATTGCCGGCGGGCGCTTATGGCGGCAAGAAAGAGATTATGTCGCTGATCTCTCCCGAAGGCCCGGTTTATCAGGCTGGCACACTTTCGGGAAATCCGGCAGCAATGGCCGCCGGCATCGAGACAATTAAAAACATAGGGAGAAAGGGTTTTTACGACCTGCTCGAATCCAAGGCGCAAATCCTTGAACAGGGTTTTAGAGACGCTATTAAGCGCGCCAAGGCAGACATTAAGTTTTACCGTGTCGGCAGCATCTTCTGCCAGTACTTCACAGAGCACGAAGTCTATGACTACGAGACGGCCGCAAAGTCAGACACGAAACTATATGCCGAATATTTCAGATCTATGCTTGAGGAGGGGGTTTACTTCCCGCCTTCACAGTTTGAGGCATGCTTCCTGTCCATATCCCATTCGAAATATGACATACAGTTCTCGATGAGGAAAAGCTACAAAGTCCTAAGAAATATGTGACTATATTAGTTTACTAGCCTGTTTACTTGCCTGTCGTAAAGTACGAGGTCAAGGAGGGTTACCCTCCTTGCGGGGGTCTGGGGGCAGCGCCCCCGGTGTCTATAGTTATTGTGTATTAAACACTCTTTCATTTATTATATGAAAGAATGACTGCTAAATCAAAGGTAAAAGAAGGCAAACCGCTATAGTATGCTGTTAAAGGACAATTTTGGGCGCTCCATAGATTACATTCGCATATCTGTTACGGACAGGTGCAACCTGAGGTGTGTCTATTGTATGCCTGACACAATAAAAAGCGGCTGCTATCAGGACGGGAAAATCAACCATGATTCTATCCTGACATATGAGGAAATCATGAGGTTCGTTGAAGCAGCCTCAGCCCTCGGCATAAAGAAAATAAGACTGACAGGCGGGGAGCCATTAGTAAGAAACTCCATGCATGAGTTGATACGTAGTATAAAAAAAATGCCCGGTATTGAGGAGTTGACACTGACGACAAATGGGCAGCGCCTGGCGGAGACAGCCGCGCTCTTATCTCAATCTGGCCTCGACAGGGTAAACATAAGCCTCGATTCGTTGAGAGCAGACCGCTATTCAGAGATAACCAAAGGCGGGTCATTTGAGAAAGTAATGGCAGGGATAAGTGCGGCAGAGGCGGCGGGACTGCTGCCTATCAAATTAAACATGGTGCCGATGGCAGGGATAAACGACGACGAGATAGAGGAATTTATTCTCTTCGGCATAAAGACGGGCTGTCAGATAAGATTTATAGAGCTGATGCCGACGGTTGTAAACGAACATTTATTTACAAACGGTTTCATTGGTTCTGACGAGATAAAGCGCCGAATCGAAAAGCAATTTCAACTGACTCCGTTGAAGTTAAGAAAATATGGCCCGGCGCGGTATTTTACGGCAGCAAGCCGCGAGACCCAAGCGGCCGGAATCATCGGGATAATAAGCGCGGTAACCTGCCGTTTTTGTCCCCAATGCAACAGACTTCGCCTGACGGCAGACGGCAGATTAAGGCCGTGCCTGTATTCAAATATCGAAGTAGGGCTTTTTGACGCGCTGAGAAACAATGCTACAAAAGAAGAAATCCAAAACTTGATTATTCAAGCCGTAGAATTAAAACCTGAAAGACACCACATCTCTGACGGGGATGAGAAAAAATCAGGCGCCCCGCATATGATGTCCGGCGTTGGGGGATAGATCACACCGAGCTGTTGTTTCTCTCTTGCGGCATCTCTGCCTGCCCTTCCCTATTCTGTCATTCCCGTCTGAGAGCGGTAATCCAGTCCTTACACCATTTTCTGAAAAACTGGATTTCTGCTTCCTCAGGAATGACAGATGTAACAAATAATTATTAAAATAATTTTAGCCCAACTGACTTTGGAATAAAATAAACTTTACTTTCCAATAAAATATTGTTATCACACCCATTACAAGCCGATTAACATGCCTTGACCGCATTTCCATATTGAGAATAAGTCTATAGATCGAAATGGCAATACATTACTAGGCATATAACTATGTGTTTTACATGTTTTGACTTTTTTGTATAGAAGATAATTGTGACACAGTCTGGAAGCCGGAATGACAAAAAAAGAAAATACACTTCTCTTAAGGGCATTTGCCCTGATTATCTAACCAAGCTCTTTCGATATTATGCGTGTCTATTTACTATCGTAATTCATGAATTCCATCCAGATAGGGAGGGCGGCGTGCGCTCCGGTTTCTTTTTCGCCGATTGGCTTGTGGTTGTCCCTGCCGACCCATACGCCGACGGCCACATTGTCGTCGAAGCCTAAAAACCACGCATCTGCATAATCATCCGTAGTGCCGGTCTTGCCGTAAACCGTTTTTGGAAGTGCCATGGCCGCCCTTCCCGTGCCTTCGACGATGACTGCCCTTAGTACGGTTTTCATTTCCTCTATGGCTAAGTTATCCAATATCCCCTTTGGCGGCATGGCCTTTTGTTCCTCCAGCAGGAGGCCGTCTCTATCGACTATCCTCTCTACCGAAAGGTGGTCAAATCTCTTCCCTGATGCAAACGCGGCGTAGGCATAGACCAACTCTATCAGAGTCATATCAGAGGCCCCAAGAGCAGACGGCATGTATGGATGAATGATACTCTTTACCCCAAGCATTCTGGCGGTTTCTATGACGTTCTTAATTCCGACTTTATCTGCCAGATACACGGTTGCCGCGTTGAGAGAATGAGCAAGGGCAAACCTAATTGTTACGTCGCCCTTGTACTCGCGCTCATAGTTTTGAGGCACCCAGATGTCTGCCTTGTTTCTGCCGGTAAAACTTATTGGTCCGTCGTGTATAATGTCCTCGGGGCTGAATCCCTGGTTGAACGCGGTCAAATAGACTATGGGTTTAAAAGACGACCCGGGCTGCCTTATGGCCTGAGTGACACGGTTAAACTGTGTCTCCCAAAAATCTGTGCCGCCGACCATAGCCTTTATGCCGCCAGTTTTCAGATCGACGGCAAGAAGCGCCGCCTGAATATTTTTACGGCCCCGCTTGTTCAGGCTGTCGATACCAAACTCTACGGCCTTCTCAGCCGCATTCTGCATTTTATAATCCAGCGTCGTATATATTTTAAGCCCCGCTGTGTATAATTTTTCATCGTAATCGTCTTCAAGAATATTTTTCACATAATCGAGGAAATACGGAGATTTGTACCTTCGTGTATGCGGAATTGTGGGCAAGGGTTCATTTATTGCCGCGTCATGCTGCTTCTCATCGATAAACCCGTTTTCAAGCATCTTTCTTATCGCATAATTCCTGCGGTTCAGAGCCTTAGCGGCATTTTTAAAGGGCGAATATGTCGATGGGGCCTTGGGTATGGCAGACAGGAGCGCCGCCTCGGCTATGCTTAGGTTACTCGTCGTCTTTCCGAAATACGTGTATGCCGCCGCCTCTATGCCGTAGGCGCGTGTGCCGAAATAGGCCTGGTTCAGGTAAAGCCCTATTATCTCATCTTTTGAATAGTGTCTCTCAATCTGAATGGACAGCGCGGCCTCTTTCACCTTTCTGTTAATGCTGCGCTCCGGTTTCAGGAAAAGCATCTTGGCAAGCTGTTGTGTTATAGTGCTTCCGCCCTGGACAAACCCTCCAGCCTTTAAGTCTGAGACCACGGCTCCTATCATTCGCACGAAATCAATCCCCTTGTGTTTATAAAAACGTGCGTCCTCAACCGCTATAAAGGCGTTTTTGACGTGCTGCGGGATGCTGAAATAGGGCACAAAAGTGCGCCTTTCCACAAACAGCTCGGCTAAAATCTCGTTATCAGAAGAATATACAATGGAAGACTCAAGCGGCGTATATTGCTCAAGCTGCTTTATCTTAGGTAAATCCGAAAATGCCCAGAACAAATAACCGCTGAAAAAACCCAGAGATACGGCTATAGCAATGACTATAATGGGAATTAATATCCAGGGACTGCTTCCCTTTTTTTTCTTTTTCGCAACAACTCTCTCAGCCACATTGCCATTATAGCAAAAAAAACATCCGACTGTCTTAAATATGCCTAAAGTTATTTCTGAAAAAAATCTCTGCCACGTTTGGCCTCAGTATGATATAATCAAGGCAATATGGTTATAACCAGAGATAAGCTCTTCTGTACCAAACGGCAGTGCTATAAGTATATTGAGGTTTGCAGACTTTGCAGATACGTAGAGAGGTGCGCCGAATACGCACAATATGTTGCCCCGTCCCTGTTTGGGAACAAGAAAACGGGGACCCGATAAATCGATGAGTTCCCGATTGCTGAAAGTAGATATGCACGTACACACCCACCCATTTTCCCCTTGCAGCACTACCACCTCTCACGAGGCGGTTGAGGCTGCCATAAACGCGGGTATCGATGTGCTTGTCTTTACCGACCATGATACGATTTGGTCGGGGCATGAGATTGACGAGTTGCAGCAATGGGCAGGGCATCAGCTTCGCATCCTGGCTGGTATCGAGGTCTCGTGCCTTGAGGGCCATTTCCTCGTCTATGGGTTAGACACAATAGACGGCCTGCGTTATAATATGTCTGCCAGCGACCTTATCCTCTTAGCGAGAAGGCGTGACGCCGCCATTGTCGCAGCCCATCCGTTTCGCTTCAGCATGGAAAATGGGAACTACTGCTATAAACTCGATATTGACGCCGTTGAGGTTGACAGCTCAAACACCACCCAGACAGCAGGGGCGCTTGCCAGGAAACTCGCAGAGAAGCGAGGCCTGCCGCGTATTTTCGCTAGCGACGCCCACTCCCCGTGCGACGTAGGCAGGTACCACACCCTGCTTTCAGCGCCTATAGACACAATCTCAGACCTCATCCGTGGAATAAAAACTGCGAATTCAAGATAAAGCTTGACAAAATATCGTCTGATGTAAGACAATTATACAATCAGTCAGGGTTAACCACAAAGGAGAGCAAGATGGAACTAACGCATATCTCGGCATTTACAGCAGGAATAGTAACATTTCTCGCCCCGTGTGTCCTTCCGATTGTGCCAGCTTATTTGTCATTTATCACTGGTGTGGAGGCTGACGCCTCTGGTACACAGGTTAAGGTTCAACCATTTAAGTCCCTGATACCAATACTGTTTTTCATCGGAGGGTTTTCGCTCGTATTTATCATTATGGGGGCTACGGCTACCGCACTTGGGCGGTTGTTCGCCGATTATCAGCAGATTATCTCCAGATTCGGCGGCGCTATGGTCATATTCTTCGGGCTTCACTTTACAAATCTCTTTCTAAGAGATGATTTTTTAAAGATATTTTCGGGTGCCGGTTTCCTTTTTATAACCGCGTTTTGTTTTGAACTGATAGAGAAGGAGACATTCCTTACGGTTGCCGGGGCGTGGGCATTTATTACGGCGTTATATCTGTTTCAGGCGCACATGCTTCTCTACAGGCAGCTCAAGGCACAAAGGAGCACAGGGGCAAGCATATTCAGCGCCTTTATCGTTGGGCTAACGTTTGGGGCTGGATGGAGCCCGTGTATCGGGCCGGTGCTTGGGGCGATACTGCTTTTGGCTTCAAGACAGGAGACTGTATATCAGGGAATGATATTTCTTGCCTTGTTTTCCGCAGGACTTGGGATACCTTTTTTCATTGCAGGGCTGTTCTGGACGAGTTTTATAGGCTTTGTAAGGAAATTCGGCAAATTTTTCGCATTCGTAGAATTCGCAGGCGGCCTCCTTCTTCTAACAATGGGACTGCTATTGTTGACCGGCAAACTTTCTTTAATATCCTCGTGGTGATGAAATGGTAGCAAAACAAAGGCTCATTGAAACGGCAGCAGCCATTTTGATGTTAACTCTAATCGTATCGTGCTTTGAAGGAAGCGGTGGCAACGCAGGGGGAAGCAGTAGCAGCACGGTCACTGTAACATCAGGGAATTCCGGCACTGTTACCACCGGCTCAAGCGTCTCACATAACCAGGCGAAGGACTGCCTCTTGTGCCATAACACGGAACTTCAATCCTCAGGCAATCTCATTATTGGCGGTACAATGTATATTGCTTCCTCGGTTTCAAGCGTCGATGATTTGGATAATTGCTATGTAGATAATTCAAATGCAACAGCCAGCAGCATTCGAATTCAGTTTGTGGACAACAACTCAAACGTGGCGGTGGATTCAAATAATTATATCGACTCATTTTCAAAGGGCTATAATGCCCGGGGAAATCTCTTCATACTTGGCAGAATGATGACTACAAACCTCTCAGGCAGTTATTACATCAGACTGCTCAACTCAAACGGCGTGCAAATAGCAGGAAGCAACAGAACCCACAATTTTTTGAACGACTATAGCAGCACTTACCCAAACGACGTAAATAACAGATATTCGTGTAATGCCTGCCATTTGTCTTCGCCATCAGGCGGTGCGCCCGGCCTTATCTATCCAAACATGAGCCACAACCAGGGTAAGGACTGCATCCAGTGCCATAATACCTTCCCGGCATCGGACAACAGAACGCTCACAGTTGGCGGAACGTTCTATTCGAGCGTGAACGACACAAGTAATGTATGCATTCAATCCCCACGGCTGCAACTACTCGACGATAGCAACAACGTAGTATATGACACCGCTGCCTACATGAACGCCGGCATAAGCGGCAACTATGGAAAAGGGAACTTCTCGATTATGAGCCAAAGTCTTGCCTCGCTGAAGGGCAGTTATTTCACGAGAATAATGGCCCCGGACGGCACGATACTGGCCGCAAGCACATTAAAACACGACTTTATTTCGTCGTATGACAACATAACTCCGGCAGACCTGTTTAACAGATACTCATGTAACGCCTGTCACAACACTTCTCCTTCATTTAGTGCTCCGGGACTTTTATATCCGAACGTTAACAGCTTGAAATGCCAATAAAAAAGGAGGATACCCTATGAAACAGTTATTTATTATAGCGATACTTGCCGCGTTAATACCTGCAACAGCCATTGCAATCCCTATGGAAGGACAACAGGCAATAGAGTTCTCCCTGCCCAATGTGCACGACGACACAAAGACTATTGCCCTGAAAGATTTAAAAGGCAAGGTGGTGCTGCTTAACATATGGGCAAGCTGGTGTGACGGCTGCAAGGCGGAGATGCCCGAATTTATTACCATTCAGGAGCAATACAAGGATAAACCGTTTATAATAGTTGCCATTAGCGTAGATAACTCAAAGGGCAAGGCAGTAGATTTCCTTGCCGGACTTGAGCAATCATCAAAGAAAAAGGTGAATTTCACCGTCCTCTACGACAAGGACAAGACCTCGCCAAAGGACTATAAACCCCGCGGAATGCCGGCCTCTTATTTAATAGACAAAAATGGCAAGCTCGTAAGAATATTTCTGGGTTCTTTCAATGCCTCAAACATTGGGACGCTCACGTCTGCCATAGAAGAAGCGCTCAAGTGAAATCCTTCGCGATGGGGAAAGCCATTGTTCGACTTCTCGTAATCGTATTGATTTCATTAATCGTTTCGGCGTGCTCTGAACGGCTTGCCGTTGTGAAACCCTATGAGCGTGAGCACTTTGCCTCAGATAAGATGCTCTTTAGCCCAATGGAGTCGGCCTCGGAGCACGAGGCTCATGTATTATTAATCAGAGAGGCGTCGGAAGGCGGAGAAAGCTCGTTTCAGGGAGGTTGCGGCTGCAGATAAGAATAAGGCATATCTTCTTAGCTATGGCTGCCATACTCATATCATGCGCCATACTATATGCAGAAGGTCTCAAGGATAAAATCACCCTCTCCTATGATTACTACGGAGACAACGGCGGTGATCAGGTGTACTCGCCAGGGATTGCGATATATAAAAAAATCACGGAGAGATTTTTAATCGGCGTTAAGATGAATGTCGATGCTATAACCTCGGCATCGATATCAAAAGGCTCGAGGATAGGGAAACCCGACGCCGTCACATCTGCAACTCCGATGAGGTCATTTGACGATGTACGCTACGCCCCGTCTCTGTTTGGCACATATAACGACGGAGACAATGCCATCACCCTAGGCGGATACTACTCAACAGAGCGCGATTACACGGGACGGTCATTCTACGCCAATTACATAAGACAACTCAATGAGCAAAACACCGCCCTCGGCATAGGCTTTTCCCAGTCATTCGATAAATGGAGGCCGGGCTTTGACAGGGAACTCACGAGATATTTCAGGGATGAGACAAAAATTGACCTTTCGGCCACACAAATCCTCTCGCAGACCTTCACGGCACAGCTTATTTACACGTTTATGAACACAAACGGTTTCCTCGCCTCCCCATACGAATATTTATCCAATGACACATTCGCAGACTTCGAGCGCTATCCATCGAGCCGTACTGGTAACGCGCTGACGCTAAAACTGGTTAAACTCATCAACGACCCGACGGCCATACATTTCTCTTACAGATTTTTCAAAGACAGCTGGGACATCACCTCCCATACGTTTAATGTGGAACTCTACAGGGACCTGTCCAGTAGTTTCACCATAGGAACAAAGTATAGATTCTATACGCAGACAAAGTCCGATTTTACGAAATCTATTGGCGATTACGTTAGGACAGACCAGTATATCGCGGTAGATTACAGGCAAAGCGCCTTCAACTCCAACACCGTAGGCGTAATGGCTATCCTGAAGCCCAACACCACGGAGACCGGTCTGCTCGATTTCAACAAAATGAAAATCAAAGGGGCAATCAACTACTACTGGACATCTTCTAACGACTACATTTACTACTGGTATAACGTCAACAGGCTGAAAGGTGTGTTTACTTCCATCAGCATCGACTACGAGTTCTAACTGACTATATTATCATCAGCTTGCTAATTATTATCAACCGGAAAGGACATTTCTGTTTTGACTTGACACACGCCAATTAGCGCACTTGACAACCGAATACATTCAATTGTATGATAGATCAGTAAAATAAATTAACTTGGAGGTTAATCATGAAGAGACTCGTAGCGTTATTGCTGTTAGCTCTGGCATTGGCAGGATGTGTTGCCTCGATAGATCCGGGTCCTTATCCACCGGGACCGCCGCCACCGCCGGCATATTATGCACCACCGCCACCACCGGGACCGCCACCACCGGGACCTTATCCACCGGTGCCACCACCACCGCCACCTTATTGATAGGATGGAACCCACACACACCCCTGAGTGGCAAAAGCGCCTCAGGGGGGTACCTTATAGCACGTATGATCATTCGAATCGCTCAGCATGAGGTGGTCGGCTTATAAGAAACCCTGAGATTACCTGAAACTAAAGTATACCGACATTTTTAGTCTCCACTAACTGTCTTTGTCTCTTTTTTCATTTGCCACACCTTTTGAACAACACCGGCCACGAGACAGTAATACCCAATTATAGCAAGCTGTTCGGCAGCAAAATTGCTTTCTAAGACAAACAATACGGCACATCCTGTTATGGCCACCATGAATCCAAGAATATATACATTTGTTCAACGACAATTATTTTTCCCGTCAACGACAATTATAATTCCCTATTATTGTACCATAGCGGAGCCAGTTTTTAAGACAAAAATCTGTGCTTTTTAAGTAAGTCCTTATATTTTTCATAGTCCAACTCCCAAAGGAGGTTGTTGTAATGTCCCAAGTCCTTTTTTCCCTCTTTTTCACAATATTTTGCAGTAGTAGAGGCTGTGGTAATGTTAACAACTCGGAGCGCCTTTTGCGGAGAGTTGTTAAAGGGGGTGTTGGAAACTTATCCTTTCGAGTTTTCAATATCCCCGCCATTTCCACAGCCGGAGGTTTCGGTAATCTAACATTGACCATCAAAGGTTCTCCTTCGTAGT
>JADFYO010000061.1 GCA_015233015.1 Nitrospirota bacterium
GAGAAAAGGACTACTGACTTAGGACATACACCCGCCCCTTTGGGGCTTGGGCTATGAAAAATATATGGACTTGCTGTAACTTAAAAAAGGCAATTTTCTGTCTTGACAAATGGGTCCACCATAGATTTCAGCAACTTCTTTAAGCCTTCCACGAAAAAGGAACAGTTCGATTTAAGTGCAATTATATCTGAAATCTTAAAAATTCTCGAGCCGCAGTTGCTTGAAAACTCGATATCATATAGCATTACCTGCAAAACTCATAACATGACATTCAGAAGTATTACTGAAATCATACCATGCGATGCAACGTTAATAATGACATATAAAAGCCATATAGCACACGTTATGCTTAATATTTTAAATAACGCTAAAGATGCAATTATCGCCAAAAAACTATCCGGTTTGCTTGATGCAACGGGCAATGGAACCATAAACATCGATGTATCCAGGGAAGGAGAAGCACTGAAATTATCGATTAGTGACAATGGAGGAGGGATTCCTGAAGATTTAATCGATAAGATCTTTGACCCTTACTTCACAACCAAATCGAAAAACCAGGGAACAGGCATAGGACTTTATATATCTAAAGTAATCGTAGAAGAGAAGTTAGGCGGTAAAATTTACGTGAGGAATATCCACAATGGCGCAGAATTCACAATAGAACTACCGTGCTTATAAAAGGTGGCAGCTCGTTGACATGTGACATAATGGAAATGGGAAAAAGAGGATAGGCACTTTTACATCATGATGATATACCCATGTTAAATCGCTGCCCATTATGAATGCCGGTAACCCCGCATTTTTATAGAAGGCGGGTAAGGCCAAAACTAAGACCACACACCCCTTATTCCCACTCGATTGTGCCCGGGGGTTTGCTCGTTATGTCAAACACTACGCGGTTTACTCCTTTTACCTCGTTTATTATGCGGTTTGAAATTATAGACAGCGTCTCATATGGTACGCGCGCCCAGTCTGCCGTCATGCCGTCAACGCTGTTTACCGCCCTCATGGCGATTGTGTAGTCATATGTCCGCTCATCTCCCATTACGCCAACCGTTCTTAACGGCAGTAGTACGGCAAATGACTGCCAGATTTCGCGGTATAGCCCGGCATTTTTTATCTCCTCAATTACAATCGCGTCTGCTTCCCGCAATATTTGCAGCCTGTCAGCACTCAACTCCCCAATGCACCTTATCGCAAGCCCCGGGCCGGGAAACGGCTGACGGTAACATATCTCATCAGGCAACCCCAGCTCCTTCCCTATCTCCCTTACCTCGTCCTTAAACAACTCCCTCAACGGCTCAATCAGCTTTAAGTTCATCACATCAGGCAGCCCGCCTACGTTGTGATGAGATTTAATCGTTGCCGATGGGCCTTTAAACGATACGCTCTCGATTACGTCGGGGTAGAGCGTTCCCTGGGCAAGATACTCAACCGCTCCTATCTTTTTTGCCTCTTCCTCAAATACGGCAATGAACTCCCTGCCAATTCGCTTTCGCTTCAGTTCGGGGTCGGTAATACCCCTGAGTTTGTCTAAAAATCTTTTTTCAGCGTCAACTACGATGAGATTTAAATTGAAGTGCCTTTGGAACGTATCTATTACCTTTGCCTTTTCGTTTTTTCTCAGCAGGCCGTTGTCAACGAATATGCAGTGCAGGCGCTGCCCTATGGCCTTGTGTATCAGTATCGCGGCAACCGATGAGTCAACGCCGCCGCTTAACGCACAGACGACATTGCCTCCACCGGCCTTCTGTCTTACCGCCTCTACCTCATGCTCTATAAATGACGACATCTGCCACGCCGCCGAACACTTACAGATGCCGTGGACGAAGTTATCCAGTATCGTATCACCCTCATGCGTATGCGCAACTTCAGGATGAAACTGCAGGGCGTAGATTTTTCTGCCCTCATCGGCTACTGCCGCGTGAGTGGAATTGGACGTGTGGGCAATCGATGTAAATCCTCCGGTTGGCAGCGTCTTTACGCTGTCGCCGTGGCTCATCCACACGATTGACCCATCACTAAGCCCCGCAAGAAGCCCTGCAGCGTTATCTATCTTCAGGGCAGCCCTTCCGTATTCGCGTCTCGGCGCCCTTTCTACTTCACCACCTGACAGGTGGACGATAAGCTGCATCCCATAGCAGATTCCAAGAATGGGGACGCCTAAGTCAAAAATTGACTTGTCAACAATCGGGGCGTCTTTTTCATATATGCTTGCCGGCCCGCCGGAAAGGACAATCCCTTTTGCCTGAAATGCCCTGATTTTTTCTATTGGGGCGTTATATGGCAGGATCTCGGAATATACCTTTCGTTCTCTGATACGCCGCGCTATGAGCTGTGTGTATTGTGAGCCGAAGTCCAGCACCAATATCTTATCGTATTCTGTCATATCTACTCCGCCCTGTAGTTTGGGGATTCCTTCGTTATGATGACATCATGGACATGGCTTTCGCGCAGGCCCGCATTAGTGATTTGAATAAAGCGGCAGGTTTCCCTCAGCTCATTTAATGAGACCGACCCGCAGTATCCCATCCCCGAACGCAGCCCCCCAACGAGTTGATAAATCATCTCGTTTATCGGCCCCCGGTCGGGAACTCTGCCCTCAACGCCCTCCGGTACGAGTTTACTCAGGGATTTTATGTCCTCCTGCATGTAGCGGTCTCTGGCGGCGTTGGCATCGGCCATAGCGCCTAAGGAGCCCATCCCTCTGTAAACCTTATAAGTCCTGCCCTGATAAAGAATCGTCTCACCGGGGGATTCCTCAGCCCCTGCAAACAGGTTTCCTATCATAACGGCACTAGCACCTGCGGCAAGGGCCTTTGTTATATCGCCCGAATATTTTATTCCACCGTCAGCTATTACTGGGATACCACATGCCGAGGCCTCCTCGCATGTATCCATAATGGCCGTTATCTGAGGAACGCCCACGCCGGCCACTATCCTTGTCGTACATATCGACCCGGGACCTACGCCTACCTTAATAGCGTCCGCCCCAGCGTCAATAAGATCCCTGGCCGCGTCTTTTGTGGCAACATTACCGGCTATTACGGCAATATTAAACCTTTTCTTCAGGCTTCTAAGCGTTTCGATTACAGACGCCGTATGTCCATGTGCCGTGTCTATCGCAACTATATCCACACCACTCTCTATTAAAAGTTCCGTACGAAGCATGGCGTCCTTGCCCACGCCGACTGCCGCCCCTACCCTCAGGCGGCCAAAACTGTCCTTGCAGGCGCTTGGGTATTTCTTTTTCTTTTCAATGTCCTTTATTGTAATCAACCCCTTGAGCATGAAATCCTTGTCAACGATAGGGAGTTTCTCTATCTTATGCTTGTGAAGCAGCTCTTTTGCGCTGTCAAGGTCAGCACCTTCGGCGGCAGTTACCAGATTTTTCGAGGTCATAACGTCTCTGACCGGTTTTGTCAGGTCTGTCTCAAACCGTAAATCCCTGTTTGTCAAAATGCCGATTAATTTACCATCTCTGGTGACCGGAACACCTGAAATCCTGAACTTTTCCATTTGAATAAGTGCATCTCCGACAGGGGCGTCAGGGGAGACGGTTATCGGGTCAACAATCATACCGCTTTCAGATTTCTTTACCTTGTTTACCTCCGATGCCTGATTCTCAGGGGTCATAGCCTTGTGTATTATACCTATACCACCTTCTCTGGCTATAGCAATGGCCAGACGCGCCTCGGTTACGGTATCCATCGCCGCACTCATTAGTGGGATATTCATCTTTATATCTCTGGTTATGTACGTCTCTACATTAACCTGCGACGGCAGAACGGACGCCTTCCTCGGCACTAACAGTACATCGTCAAACGTCAGCCCTAACTTGATGTTTTCTATGATCATGTGTTTTCCTTTCATGGGTTATTTGAATTACCTCAGCTATGCGAATTTAGCTGTCAGAATTTTAGCATTACGCGGGCATATTTATCAACTGGCCGGGACAGAGTTAACAGGGCAAACTCAAAGCCAGCCTCAGGGTGATTATAAATGTCTTCGCAGTTCGCAGATCATTTGTTCTCTTCGGCCTTTTCTCTTTTGACATTACCACAACCCATATTTTAAGGCATTTTTTCCATTACTCCTTCATAAACTAAAATGATTTATTTTGTCTGATGGCGCCGTTTTTAAAAACCGGGTCGATTGTGATACAATAAACAATAGCCGGAACAATGGAGGACAACTCAATGGCACACGTCAAACACCTTGAAGAAAGCGGGCATGAAATAATCACTCCGCCTCATAATCCAGGAATGCAAAGACAATCAACGCAGAATTATCTCAATAAGACATCGACTGCCGATATGCCTTCGAAAGACAGACATATCTTTAAAGAGTTCATTTATGATTAATAAAATAATCACCCGGAAAATAGGTAAAATAAAAGCATTATTGAAAATAAATAAAGTTCAAAAGGCATATATATTCGGCTCCGCCTGCACGGATGAGTTTAATGATAAAAGCGATGTAGATATTTTAATCACTATCGACGAAGGTCTTGATATTTCGGAATACGGTAATTGTTTTTGGAATATTCAATTCGGGCTTGAAGATTTACTACATAGAGAAATTGACTTAATAACTGAAAGATCTATAAAAAATCCATACTTTAGATTAGAAGTAGATAGTATGAAGGTAGCAATCTTATGACTAATAAAGAAAAAAAGTATTTGAGCGATATGAATACTGCTATAGAAAAACTGTATATTCATTTAAAAGGGATTAATTCCGAAGACGATTATATAAAAAATATCACAGTAAAAAGCGCCGTCGAAAGAGAACTGGAGATTATCGGTGAGGCGATGAACAATTTGTTGAGCATAACGCCTGATATTTCCATAACATCCCCGCGTCGAATAATATCAATGCGAAACCGGTTAATTCACGGTTATGACGGTATCGACGATAGATTGGTTTTGCAGGTAGTAAAAGACCATATTCCAATCTTAAAATCTGAGATTGAAAAACTTATCGAAGGAGATTAATTAATTTATCCCGAAACTGTTAAAATTGCGATACAATAAAGGATAGGCGTACTAATGGAGGACAACTCTATGGCACATGTCAGGCACCTTGAAGAAAGCAACCCGCAAACCGCGATAGCCTATCCCATGTTAAAATGGATATTGAAGATTTAAATTGTATCATAATTATTTCTGCTTACCTGCACGATGATTAGTTCAGCCAATCCGCCCTCTCTTTTGACCAAAGCTCGATAACACAACTAACATATTTTTTATCTTGACAAGCAATACATAAAGTGTTATTATAGACAATATTCCCTGCGGGCGTCCCCCGTAAATAAATTTCTATCTATCAAGGAGGCCATGTCATGACATTTTATTTCATCACAAGGGTCAGAGACAGATGGATTCCCGGCTCAATCTCCGCCTCGAGCGCTGACGATGCCCGTCATAGTATCGAAAACACTAAATATCCCATCATCGTCATAGAAAATGCCTCCCGGAACTGAGGTAAACCGTATGTATAAAATCACCTGTAAACGATGCAACAATGTTGTCACTACGTGGAATAACAGAGACGGCAGGGGGAGCTGCTTTTGCCGCTGCGGCACGCCGCTCTATTATGCCGACGCCGTGCCTGTTACTTAGCTATCGGCAAATCTTGATGTCGCTGATTTGAATAACAGGTTCGACGTCCGTGTAGTTTTGAATGTCTCCCTGGAGCACTTCGGCATGTGGCACGAACGCCGCATAAAATGCCTCGGTTGAATCGAAACGCAGACGGGCTATGGCGACATACGCTGCCTTAGACCCCGGAAGCCCTCCACTAAGGCCTTGCTCAACGGTTACGCCCCTGAGTGCCTCTCCCAGCAAACGTATAGACATCGGCATGTGTTTGGTACAGTAATAATCCAAATCGAACCTGCTGCCTTCGCTATTGGGGTACAAAATACTTACTTCAATCATAAGTCGTCTCCTTTGACAGGTGATACCAACCTGTTTTTATACACGTATTGTATAACTTACAAAGTTAATTCAGCAAGGATAATTACCTTAACCCAATCACGTGCTCGACAAAGTAATACGGTCTTTCCCCGGGACTAAAATCATTTACCGCCAGATTAAAGGCCTGTACAGCGTCAGGGGCGGCGAGTGTGTGAAGGGTTATGCGCTGCCTTACTCCTGAACTTTCGTAATAATCGCATACCGCACCGACATATTCCATCATCAGGTCTCTCATGTGGTCGTGGCCCAGCTTCTTTGCCTTTTCGTCTAACACCTCGCTTATGGCATTAAGGGCGTGATAGACAACCCGCAGGGTCAGCCTTACCTCTTTTATTGCCCGCGGGTCATAGACAGAGATAAACGGCGTGTTTATCCCCCTGCCCTCTAATTCCCTCAACACGACACCTGTATAAATATCAAGAAAGCTCATCATTGAGGACGGCTCTGACAAGGCATTTTCGTCATCGATATAACGCCCTATGAATTCGATAAGCGCCGCTGTGTCCTTGTCTCCGGCTATATTTAAAGCCATCGTGCCGTAATCATATGGATGTGTGCCCGGTGCGTCTTCCACTGGTCTATTTACCTCCCGATGCCGAAGCGGCCATAAGCTGCCCCCCAAGACCCGCTAAAAAGGCATTTTTATATTCGCCTCTTTTTGACTTCGATGTCTCGAGGACATCAAGTATAATATTATTTTTTAGTAGTAATACCCTCGACGCAAACAGCCCTGTCGGCATTGCAGAGTAGCCCCGCCGCAATTTCTTTACGCCGGAAATAAATATACGGCAATCCCCCTGTTGCACAGTCTTATCGAAGCGGTTTTTCCTGATACTCAGAACATACTCATCGAAATCCCTCATAGCCTTCTCACGAGATTGATGCCTTGTAATCTTTATCGTTATCTTATAATTGTCATCCTTATCGGCATACGTTCTGACGCTCCAGTTAAAGGATTCCCCGCAGGATTTCAGTTTGCAGTCGTCCTGTGAAACCGGAGAGATATTTGCTATAACGGGATTAAAATCCCTTATATCATAAATGGCGCTATCAGAAACGCCCGAAGCAGAAATCTGCGTTATATCGGCCTGTTGTTCCTTATAATTGAAGTATGGCACATATTCAAAGACCATATACGATAACACGGTAAGCAAAAATAAAGACGAGGCGATGAACTTCAGCCTATGCGGCTTCATGGGATGAACTCCTTAGCAGGGCCGAAATTGGGGTCAACCGAGAGCGCCTTCCTGAAATACACGAGGGCCTCTTCGCGGCTGCCCGAACTCATCGACACCAATCCCATTCCATAGAATGGGGCAGGGTCGCCGGGGTCGAGCGCCGCGGCCTTCGCGAAGTATAGCGACGCCTCATGTGCCCTGTTTTTGTGAAGCAATATGAGACCTGCGCCTACATATGGCCTTTCGTATGCCGGTTTTATCGCAATGGCTTTCCTGTAATTGGCGAGGGCCTCGTCTTCATTTCCAATATTTAAATATGCCGCTCCAAGATTGAACGCGGCTATGAAATTATTCTGGGTTGCCCCGGAAGCCCTCTGAAACAGGCTTATGTCATCCCGCCAGTACGCCGTCTGCCTGATTGATAAATACGTACAGGCCAATAAAATAACAGCCGCCCCTATGGATAGAATAACCCCTCGTCCCGGCACGCTTTGTGTTCCTTCGCCTATGACTGTGGCAATAATGACAAATACGCCAATCAACGGCAAATAAGTATATCTGTCCGCCATAGACTGATACCCCACCTGAGCAAGCCCGGCAACAGGCAACAACACAGATAAATACCAAAACCATCCAACAAAAAAATACGGCGCCCGTTTAATCAAAATAATCGAAGCCGCTGAGATGCCTAAGACAACGGCACCAGACAGCACCGCCTGAGCAATATTAACCGTCCCGGAAAACACATAAATCGGCGATAACGACAGTGGAACTAATGTGTTGTAAAGATACATCACATAAGAAATGAAGGTATTGGCAAGCCTCGACGTAAATGGCAGGACATTGAAAAAGTCATCGGCATTCCAATCCCTCTGAGCCTGATATGTTAAAAGTCCTAAAACGCCCGAAAGCAAAAACAGCGGGATTTTTTCTATAAATATTTGCTTATTAATCTTTCGGTTTAACGGCCAGTAATCAATCAGCAATAACACTACGGGCAGCATAATGGCGATGGGTTTGGACAACAACGAGGCAACAAAAAATATTAAAACGGGTAAATATCTCCGAACCGACGGCCTTTTTACGTAATACACATAAGACAACATCGCGCCAAACCAGAAAAACGCGCTTAGAAGACCCTTTCGCTCAGAAATCCAAGCCGCCGTCTCCACGTGAATGGGATGAAGTGAAAACAATGCGGCAACAAAGGCGTTCCTCCAGGGCGACTTGGTCATCTGGTTTAGCAGTATGAATAAAAGTACCGTGTTCGCACCGTGAATAAGGATATTCGTTACGTGATGCCCGGCAGGCTTAAAGCCGTAAAGCGTAATGTCGAGCATGTGAGAAAGCCATGTAAGAGGCTGGCGGTTACCGGTATATGCGGTCATAAATGCCCATAGGACGCCTTTCTTTGTCAGTCCATTACGCACATAAGGATTTTCTGTCACATAGAGATTGTCGTCATAGTTTACGAAATTAAAAGTTCGTACCTGAGAAAACACTCCAAGGGTCAATAAAAATAAGGCGGCAGAAATCACAATCGTCCTGATAATCGTCATATCTCTCGACATCCGTTGGATTTATTGTGTGTTATTTTGTTATTGTTTCTACTATGGATATGTCTTTTCTTATCCATTCATTTACTATTGTCGCAACCTCGACGCCTTTTTTCTTTGAGTATTTCCTTAGCACTTCCATCATGTCCGGCTCAATGTAAATAGGCAGATACAATTCTGCATCCGGGCGATAAAACTTACCTCTCTCACCATTGGAAAATTCGTATTCTTTTTTCATTTATTATCCAGATACGCCTTAATCTCTTTTATGAAATCATCGCCGTAGCGGTCTGTTTTGTACTGCCCCACACCGGCGATATTCTGCAATTCATCGGTTGTTGTGGGATAATGCCTGCACATCTCATGCAGCGTTCGGTCAGAAAACACAATAAACGGGGCTACATCCTGCTCGTCGGCAAGCCTGCGGCGCACAGCGCGGAGCCTCTCAAACAGGGCCTGGTCATACGCCTCGAATTGGCTTCCAGCCTCAGTTCGTGATACCCGCTTTATCACTTCTGTCTTGATTTCCGGGCGCATGTTTGCCATAACGGTCTGCTTGCCAAACAAGGCTGCCGCTCCGGGTTTAGTAAGTTTGATAACCGGATATTTGTCTCCTTCGGTAATGAGGAGTTCCTGTACGATGAGTTCGTCGAATATTGCGCGCCAGTAGTCCTTGCCTTTGTGTTTCCCTGCACCAAAGGTCTTAACATTATTGTGTTGCAGTTCTATCACACGTTTTGTGGCCTTGCCAAGCACGACATCGATGACATGGAGGCGGCCAAAGCGCTGTCCGGTTCCCGATACGGCGGCCATGACGATTTGAGCGTCTTCGGTTATATCCCTGAGTTCATAAGAACCCACACACACATCGCACGTGCCACAGTTCTTCGCCTTATACTGCTCACCTAAGTAGTCAAGCAGCTGCCTCCTCCTGCAAACATTTACGGAGGCGTAGCGAACAATCTTAGTGAGTTTTGCCTCCGAGGTTAAGCGCTCCTGTTCACCCTCGATTTGATTAATAAAATATCTGATTTTATAGGCGTCCCCAGGGGCATAATAGAGCACGCATTCGGAGGGTTCACCGTCGCGCCCTGCCCTACCCGTCTCCTGGTAATAGCCCTCGATGTTCTTTGGTAAATCAGCGTGGATTACAAAACGCACGTTTGATTTGTCTATCCCCATGCCAAAGGCAATTGTGGCTACAATGACATCGGCCTCGTCCTTACTGAAGGCATTCTGGTTTCGGGTTCGCTCAAGGGCTGATAATCCGGCATGGTAGGGCAAGGCGCGAACACCGTTTTTTGACAGAAAATTCGACAAGGTAACGGACGAATCGCGGGTAGCCCGATATACGATGCCGGGTGCTCCGGCATGTTCCCCAATAAATTTAAGCACCTGTTTCTCTACGTCTATCTTTTTTTCCACACGATAAAACAGGTTTTTTCGATCAAATGACGCGCGAACTACGTACGGGGAGCGCAGCCCCAGTTTTCTTATTATATCCTCCTGCACCTGAGCGGTTGCGGTTGCCGTAAAGGCCGCAATCGGAATTGCCTTAAAATTTCCGGCTATCGTTGACAGGCTCAGATAATCCGGCCTGAAATCGTGTCCCCATTCGGATATACAATGCGCCTCGTCAACGGCAAACAATGCTATAGGAACGGCCTTCAGGGTTTCAAAAAAATGAGCCATCGCGAGCCTCTCCGGCGCAATATATAGCAAGTCAAGCGTATGGGCATGAATCCTCCTGTAAATGGAGAACACCTCATCCACAGAGAGAGAACTGTTGAGATAGGCCGCACTAAAGCCGTTTTCCATCGCCGCGTCCACCTGGTCCTTCATCAGAGAGATCAATGGGCTTATGACAACCACGGTTCCTTTCAATAGCTTCGATGGAAGCTGGTAACACAGGGATTTCCCTCCCCCTGTGGGCATTACCGCAAAAACATCCCGTTTTTCAAGGATATTATTAATTATCTCTTCCTGGTTTTCACGAAAACCATGGAACCCGAAATGCTCTCTTAATACATTCAGCACACTACTCCTTCGGCAGCCTGCAAATCTACCATAATATTATCGATAAGCCTCGTGCCGCCCATCTTAACCGCCGCCGCGATTAACACCCTAGCGCCCCCGGTTATTTCGTCCAGGGTGTCGGGGTCATAGGCCGAGGCGTACTGAATCTCTGTTATTGACTTTACCCCGGAAAGTGTTTCACGAAGTCTCGGGGCAATTGCCCTTACCTTCAGCGAGCCGTCTTTTACGGCCAGCTCAGCCTCTTTTAATGCCTTATAAATCAGTGCGGCGTCAAGACGCTCCTCTGCTGACAAGTACGCGTTTCGGGAGCTCATGGCAAGGCCGTCCGGCTCTCTTACCGTAGGGCAGAGCACGATTTCAATGTCAAGATTCAGGTCGGCAGACATCTTCTTTAACACCACGCACTGCTGGTAGTCCTTCAGGCCAAAATACGCCCTCACCGGCATAACCGCGTTAAAGAGTTTCAGCACTACGGTTGCCACGCCGCTGAAGTGTCCTAGTCTGAACTGGCCGCATAGCTTGTCCGACAGCCCCCTGACCTCTACGTATGTCTTATATCCATCGGGATATACGCTGTCAACGGTTGGTATAAACACCGCGTCGGCCAACAGGCCGCCAAGTTTTTTTATGTCATTGTCGTAGTCTCTGGGGTAGCGATTAAAATCCTCGCCCTCTGAAAATTGGGCTGGGTTAACGAATATGCTCACTATGGTAATATCGTTTGCCTTAACTGACTCTCTGACTATACTTAGATGTCCCTCGTGAAGGGCGCCCATAGTCGGCACAAAACCGATGGTCTTGCCTGAGAGCCTGAGAGCCTTTGAGAACCTCTGCATCGCGGACATTGAGCCGATTATTTCCATCTCTTATTTATAGTCCGAATTCAGGCCAATCTTTTCCTGATTGCCGACAATGGCCAGACGATAGTTATTGCCGCTGACCAGATACTTCTGTGCCGCGCGCTTAACGTCTTCTTTTGTCAGGGCATTTATAATACCCGGGTATTTCTTGTCAAAATCTAAGCCCAGGCCATAGTATTCCACCTGTGCCATGAACATGGAAATCTTATCCATTGTATCTATTTTACGCGGGAAACTGCCTGTCAGATAGGACTTTGCATCGCTGAGTTCCGCGTCTGTAACAATGCCTTCTTTCATGTTTTTTATCTGCCTGAGTATCTCTCCGACGGCGACATTGGTAAACTCGTTTTTTGTCTGAATGACGACCTGAAAATCTCCGGCATATTTATACGAGGCAAAGTGGCTGTGCACATCGTAGGCCAGGCCCCTGTCGTCTCTTATTGCCTTGACCATTCTGGAGGCAAATCCACCACCGCCGAGTATGTAGTTCATCAGGGATACGGCGTAAAAATCAGGATTATCCCTCCTGAGCCCTATGCCTCCCAGTATAATGTTTGCCTGCTGGGTGTCTCTGTTTATGAGGACAGACTTTTTAGATGTGAGTTTGGGAGGCTCGGGGACTTGCCTCTTTTTTGCAGACTTGTTTGCCCAGCCTGCAAAATATTTATTGATTAATCCCATGAGTTCCTCGTAAGTAACATCTCCCGCCACAGAAAGAATGCTCCCCGCGGGGATATAGAAATCTCTGTGAAAATTGATTACGTCGTCCCGTTTTATTAAGTCTATCGTCTCAGGGGTTCCCTCGCTTATGCGCCCGTAGGGGGATTTGCCAAACACTTCGCTGAGGAACGCCTTAGTAGCGGCATAGCCCGGTGAGTCCTCTTCATGTTTGAGATTGCCTTTTACCAGTTCTTTCTTTTGTCTTAGCTCCGCATCGGAAAAAGTTGGATTCTGAACGCAATCCGCAAGGATTTCAAACAATCTGGGGAGGTCTTTTCTCAGCACAGAAAGTCCAACCGCCGTGTAGTCTGAGGTTGTGGAGGCCTCTATTGCAGCACCGGTGAATTCTATCTCCTCATGGATGTCCTTTGACGTCATATTTTTAGTGCCTTCTGTAAGCATTTCCGCTGTGAGGTGAGCAAGTCCTGCCAGCCGTGCTGGTTCGTCCAGTTTTGAGGCATTTATCAGAAGGGACATCCTCACAACCGGAAGGTTATGCCTCTCTGAATAGAGCACCACCAGGCCGTTAGGCATTACAACCCTGCGGGTTTCAATGGCAAAGGCGTTGACAGAAAACAGTGTCGCCGCAAGTGTAAAAAGCGCGGCCAGTGTTATTATTTTTTTATTAAAAGACATGCCGAAAACCAATTTCTCATACCTCCATTGTTTTAATCATTAAGTTAATCTTCTGGTATCAACACGCCAACCGTTGAATTTCCGGCGTTGAAGTATCTCTTTGCCACGGCCTGTACATCGCCCGGGGTTACGGCTGCCACCCCATCGAGGTATTTGTCCTTAAGCTGCCAGCCTCCTATTATCTCAAACATGCCAAGAACCTCGCCCTGAAAAAAGAGAGAGTCCTGACCCATGATAAAGGCCGCCTCTATTTGATTTTTTGCCTTCTTGACCTCGCGCTCCGTAGGCGGGGCTGCCACAATGCCGTCTATTTCTTTAAGCAGCGCCGTCTCAAATCTCTTTATGGCACGAGTGTCATTTGGCGTCCCACCCCAGTAGAATAAATAAGGGGCCTTGTATAAACCACTGTAATTAGCAAAGGCGTTTATAGCCAGTTTTTCCTTCTTTACGATTTCCTGATAGAGCCTGCCGCTTTTGCCTGAAAATATCTGCGACAACACATCGAGGGCATAGGCGTCCCTTTCGGGAACAGATGGGACGTGATACGCAATGACAACAAAGGGCAGCTGCGCCTGCTTTTTCAATGTCAGGCGTCTCTGCTCTTTTTGGGCTGGTTCAGTTTGTATTGGAAGCGATTTAATCGTAGCAGACGGGATGCCCCCAAAATGTTTGGTTATCGACTTCATTATTTCGTCTGGATTAACGTCTCCGGCAACTATTATGACGGCGTTGTTTGGCGCATAGTACGTCTTATAGTACCTCATCAGGTCTTCCCTGCTTAATGAGGAGATGTCCTCCATCCATCCGATGACCGGATTGTGATAAGGATGCGCGTTGAATGCCTTTGCCGATACAGCCTCAAAGAGCAAGTCCTCGGGGTCGTCCTCTATTCTCATTCTGCGCTCTTCCATTACTACCTTCTTTTCAGAGTCCACATCCTCGGTTTTCAACAGGAGATTGGCCATTCTATCGGCCTCCATCTCTATTGACAGGTTTATCCTGTCAGACGCAAGGTTTTGATAATAAACCGTATAGTCTCTGGTCGTCCCGGCATTGTCCATGCCGCCATTTCTCTGCACAATGTTTGAAAAAGTCTTGGAACCATACTTTGGCGTTCCCTTAAACATCATATGCTCGAGAAAATGGCTTAACCCTGTTTTTCCCCTCGTCTCGTTTATAGACCCTGTGTTGTACCAAATCTGAAACGAGGCAACCGGAGCCTTATGGTCCTCGGCAATCAATACCTTTAGACCGTTTTCGAGACGATACTCCCTTACTCCGGAACCAGAGATGCCAGTGCTGGCCGTACTAGTGCCGGTACTCTGGCTGTCCTTCTGGTATCCAACCGTTTGGGTACATGACACCACTGCGAACATGCATAACAACACCAAGACAATTCTTTTCATTACATCTCCTTTTCGCTGTTTACGGCATTCTCTACCAATATAAGATTTTCCTGTTCCAGTATCTCAACCTTCACCTTTGACACACGAGTATGAACCATCTCCAGAATGGTTATCTTCATACCATCGATTTCGATTATCTCGCCGCCTTCGGGGATTTTCTGCAAATGTGTAACGATAAACCCTCCAAGCGTGTCGTACTGCGGGGACTCCGGGATTTCGATATTGAAGTCTTCCTTTAAATCCCTGATATTTATCGAGGCATAAACGATATAAACGCCCAGACCGATGCTTATGACCGGCCTTTCGATGTCGTGTTCATCCCTGATTTCACCCACTATTTCCTCGAGGAGGTCTTCAATTGTCACGATGCCGGTTACTGTGCCGTGTTCGTTTACTGCGATAGCCATGTGGGTACGTTTTTTCTGCATTTCACTCAATAAATGGCTTATCATCATCGTCTCTGGCACAAAAAAAGGCGGTCTCAGGACTTTTCTGATGATTATCTCCTTGTTCTGCGCCAGCAGCCTGAACACATCTTTAGCGTGGAGCGTCCCTTTTATGTTATTTATCTCTTTGCTATAGACGGGATATCGTGAGTACTGCTCATCGGAAATCACGCGAAGTATATCCTCGAGAGGCTCGTCTAATGACAGGGCAATAGCGCGGCCAGTTGGAACCATCACCTCTTTGACCGATATATCGGTAAACTCGAACACGCTGTGTATAAGTTCCTGTTCAGTCGGCTCGAATATCCCCCCGTCTTTTCCCTCTTTGATGAGGAGCTTAATCTCCTCCTGAGAGATTAAGGCCCTCTGCGTGAAGGCAGTCTTACCGAATGGTTTTAAGATTATATTCGCGCTATTAGTCAGAATGCCTACTATGACCGAACTGATTCGGGAGAACCAGGTTATCGGCCTCGCTGCCATAAGAGCTATTCTCTCAGGGTACATAAGGGCAATGGATTTTGGCACCAGCTCGCCAAAGATTAGTGAAAAATATCCTATTAAGGTTACAACTATCGCTATCGCTATGGGTTCGGCCGATAGGGAAATCATCTTAAACGGTATAGAAGCAATTATTGGTTGAAACACCTTGACAGCCATAGCGCCGCCAATGGCAGAGGAGACCGCGGCACCTATGGTAACGCCGATTTGCACGGTGGCAAGAAACCTGTCGGGGTTTTCCTTTAGCGCAAGCAGGGCAGCCGCATTGACGCTTCCTTCTTTGAGGAAGGTCTCTATCATAGACTTGCGGGAAGTTATGACGGCTATCTCTGAGGCCGCAAATAAACCGCTGAAAAAGATAAACACAAATATTAATATGAGATTAAGCCACATTGGCCCTGTCACCTACTCTCATCACGCAAGACGAACTTACCGCAAGCCCCGCCCAAAACGAAAAAACAGGCTCGTTCAATGGCAGTACATCCCCCGGCAGCACACCCCTTATTTTCATAAATGTTTTTTTTTCAGTGACATCTTCTTAAATGGCATTTCAGGATTAATCCATGTCTATGCCACATTGTAATTTAGATTATACCAAAGTCATATAAATTAGTCTATAACATTTTTACAACCAATAATCAATGCACCGGTACGGGAGGCATCGGCATAGGAGGCATTTGCGGCACAGGACTTTTTGCACCCGGCATCTGAATGGCAGGCATAGACGGCATCTGAGCAACAGGAGGGGTCTGCATGGGAATTATCGGCGGCTGCGGTATATGTGGAGGCGGGGGTGACGGAGGCACAACGGCAGCTTTCGTCGATTCGCCGGGCTGCCTTACCTTTTTCTTTTCGAAGTCGATTACCTTTACGATGAGTTTTTCTCCGTTTTTTGTGAATTCGACGTATTCTGTCGTAATATTGCTGACTATATAACCACTTAGGGTATCCCCTTGATGAAGCATTCTCTGTCTTTGTCCTCTGCCTGCGGTAGAGTATGGACTCTTCTTATCTTCCACAAAAGCGGCGTTCGTGGCACCGGAGATCGTGCCATAGACGATAAATTCAGGAAGAGGGGCGTCCGTCTGGGATTTTACTGGTTTTCTGTCGGGATGAAATAGATTTTTCTCTGTTACTTCCATATAATCGCCTCTGGCGAGGAGTTTTCTCGCGTAGTCCAGTTTTACCTCCCCCGTATCGAGCCTCATATTTTTACTGGGAGATACCTTGAGGTTGTCCTTCCTTGTGAAATCATGATACTCGTAAACACCCATAAGCACAACTATAAGTACGAGCAATATATTTAAAACATTAAGCTGTTCCAGGTATTTCATATTAAACTGCCGTATCTCCCATAATTATTTCTCCCTCTTATTATCAAGTTCATATTCGATAAATGCAAGTTTTTGAGTAAGCTCTTTAATCCTGCTTTTTAATTCTGAAATCAGCAGAGAAAAATACATAAGCGATACTGTCAGTATCAACATCAGAAAGATAATTATAATAATAGGCGGATATCCGATGCCTAAAAAGCGCGCCAGCGCGTTTATTAACTTATCGGCAAACGCCCCGGCAATTATTATAAGACCGACGGCAAACCATAAAATCGAGAGGTCTTCTCTGAACTTCCTTCTCCTCACCAACTCGAATATTATAAAAAAGATGAAAAGCCCCGTCAGTATGATAAATAAGCGCGCACCTAGTGACATTGCCCGATAAGCCCCAAGTTCAGAATTTTGTCCCGCATTTTATCAATCTCTCCTTAATATGACCATAAGTATCGCCAGGAACATCCTTATCATATATATCAGCGGCCTTATCCCGCTGTGCATCGATATACCGTCTGACCGGTTGGTCATTTTTACCGGCGTCTCCACTATTATAAATTTTTTCTTATGCAGAAGCATAATCATATTAGCATCGGGGTAGTCCAGTGGAAAATTGTCCCCGTGCGACAGATATACCAGCACTGACCTGTCAAGGAGTTGAAATCCCGATGTCGGGTCTGTTATCGTCTTTCCCGTATATAAACGTATTATTGCCGAGAACAGAGAAATCCCCGCTCTTTTAAAAATCCCGGCCTTGTAATCGCCGTCACTGAAACGGCTTCCTATGACTACGTTTGCCTCACCGCGTGCCCGTGCCGTTAAAAGGTTTTCAATATAGGCAGGGTCATGCTGGCCATCGGCGTCCATCGTTATCACTATGTCGTAATTTTTAATTAAGGCAAACCTGAACCCTGACTGAAGAGCGCCGCCATATCCAAGATTAAACGCGTGTTGAATGACATGGGCACCCAGTCCGCTGGAAATTACCGCCGTATTGTCAGTAGAACCATCGCTTACCACGAGAATATCTGCCTCAGACACAGTTTCGCGAATCCTGGCTATTACCCGCCCTATGGATTTCTCCTCATTGAACGCCGGTATGATTATCAGTATCTTAATCTTCATCTCAATAAACGAGCCTCAATGCCTTCTCAACAATATCCACTTCCATGGGCGTCCTTCCAAGGTAATCGCCATCGACATGGATATGAAAAGAACCATCCCCTACTGTCATCTTCCCAAACTCAACCTGCTCCACATACTTAGATTTATTTACCGCGTGTCTGCCACGGAATACATCCGCTACCGCCGCAAGGAGTTCTAATCTGTCCGAATAACGAAATATAGTGGCATACAGAGCTGGTCTCCTGATATCGGCCTTTGGAGCCATTCGAAGATTGCCCCCATAACACGCACCGTTGCTTATTATAACCGTATTACAGGTAATAAAACCACCGTCGATGGACACTGTCATTTTGTCAAATTCGTGATTAACAATGCAGCCTATCCCGCTCAAAATATAAGCACCGGCGCCGGCGTATGCCTTCAGCCGCTTATTGAGCTTGTAAACCGACGCAGCGTCGAACCCCGTTCCGGCCATTTCGATGAAATATCTTGTCCGCTTCGGGGCCGCCCCCTTTAATGGTATCTGCTTTATTCTCCCTAACGACACGTCATAGGCCGTGCCGTTTATCAGCCTTCTTACGGCACTCCTGATGTCGCCCTTCAGCCCGAGGTCGTTACATAGCACGCTTGAAGTCCCAAAAGGCAGCACTCCAACCGGCGTCTGTGAAAACGCCGCCCCGTTAGCCACCTCGTTAATAGTGCCGTCACCACCGGCGGACACTATCATTGCGTATGCCTGGCTTACGGCCTCTTTTGTTCTGGCCTCGGCGTCTCCGGTTTTGGACGTATAATATATTTCAACCCCAAACCCGGCTGATTTAAACGTAGCTGCCGCAATCTGAAGCCTGTCTGCCTTAAATGTCCCCGCCTTGGGGTTAACTATTATCAATACCGGTAAGCTCATACAGCTCCTTTATGCCATTAATCCCTCTGAATTTATCAATCATCACAGGCGTGTGCCGCAGGTACTTGACAATGGCGTTAATATCCGCACCTTTATCGATAAACAATATGCGGCCACCCCTCTCGTCCCCTTCCGTTTTAATATTGGGGATCCTAACGTAGCCAAGCCGACGGCTGCTTACGTATCCCGTCGTATAATCGGGATTGTCAGAGATACAGACCTCCGCGATCACACCATCGCATGAGGCACTCTTAGAGGCAAGCATGACGGCCTCAAGCACGCGTGTCTCACGCAACAAACCGCCGGTCAAAGTCTCAAACTCCGCCTCAAACTCTGATAGTGCCGCGTCTTCTATACCAAACCGGCTTACCCTGACGCCGCCCGGAGATTCGGCGTCGAGCCTTTCTCCTGTTACGGCGTCAACGAGGGCTGCGCCGCTGAGCTGCGCCCCATCTTCGATAATATTCAGGGCAGCCGATACTATATCAGTGCCGATGCCCGCGTGATTTAACAGCGTATAAACGGCGGTACGCGCCGCCTTTTCGTTTGTAATCGCACACGTACAAATCGGCAGGGTTGAGATGTTTCTGATTTCCCCGCCGTCGAGCCTTTCAATTGTTACGGTAATGCTGTCCGGCTTGCCGCGCGGGTGGGCTAACGCCCTGTGAATAAGGGCAACTGTATTGTCATCAATCAGTCCTTCGTTATATATGCCCTCGGCCCCGGAGATGTGGCGCCCGCCGTCAGATGCCCTCATGCGAATGCTGTAGTGGGTTGTCAATTCGTCAGTCATACGTCAGCCCCAGGGCGGCGATTAAGTTCAGGTCGTCTGCCTCAGCCCTTCCCTGCGTGGTAAGGTAGTTGCCAATGAGAAGCCCGTCGGCACCGGCCATAAATATAAGCGAATTCAGCTGTCCAAGCGTTTGAAGCCTGCCGCCGCATATCCTTATCTCCTTGTTGGGGAGGATAAATCTGTAAACGGCTATAATTTTCAGTGCCTCAAGCGGGTCAAGCGGTGGCTTGCCGCCCATTTTCGTGCCTTCAATCGGCGTAAGGAAATTAACCGGCACCGAATCCACCTCCAAATCCCTCAATAAGAATGCCATATCAAGCCTGTCTGCCCATTGTTCGCCCATGCCAAATATTCCCCCGCTGCAAAGAGAGCATCCCGCCGCTTTTACCATCTCGATAGTACGCAGCTTATCATCAAAAGAATGCGTGGTACAAATCCTAGGGAAAAAGGCTGAAGAGGTCTCAATGTTATGATGATAGCGGTCAAGGCCCGCATCCAGCAGAATCTTAAGCTGGTCAGCCCGAATAAATCCAAGCGTGGCGCACGGGGAAAGTCCGGCTTCCTTAATGGCAGCGACCATCGCGGCAATTTTATCAATGTCTCTGTCAGAGACACTGCGCCCGCCGGTGACGACACAGAAGCGTTTTGACTTGTTATTGGCTGCTTTGAGGGCGGCTTTTTTTACAGCAGACAGCGGTTTAAGCGGATACGTGCCAATGGGGGCGGCGCTTATTGACGACTGGGCACAAAACGCGCAGTCCTCCGAACACCCACCGGCCCTCGCGCTCAATATCGAACATGTATCTACGGCATCGCCTCTGTAATATTCCCGTATAGAGTTGGCCGCCGCAAAGAGATCAAACAAGGCCGTGCCCTCAGCGTTAATAAGCACGGCGGCCTCATCTCTACTTATCCTACCGCCTTCGATAATCTTATCGCGCAACGCATTCAATCTCATAGCCGTAAGTATAGCAATAATTTCATTCAAATTCTACAAATATTTTAAGCTGGGGGTGATTCTGATGAATGACAGCACTGATACAGCACAGGAAATAACACAAAATAGTTCTTGACAAATAATTCATGTTGTATTGCTATAATAATTATATCATGCTATTAGCGTGATTACTATAAAACAATTATTCAGGGAGGCAGCAAATGGCTAATGATGAATATTACATTCAGGATTCAAAGACCGGCTTGTTTAAGGGAAGCAGACCGGGATGTGCGAAGAAAAAGTCAAAATCGGCTTTTATCCAGAAGCTACAGGCAAAAGTGAAAAAGGGTAAAAGGCCAAAAGTATATCACAGTGAATTTGCCACGCCTGACAATTACAAAGGGGATCTTGATAAATACCATGAACAGAAGTTTGCAGAATCAAGAGAAGCCCTTGCAAAAGGCGGCGTTACATACCCGGACAAAGATGTAGCAAAATATCAAGGCGATGGGTATTCCTAAATCCACCATCAAATTGAGCCGCGGTCTCAGTTTCAGGTTTGTGGGGGATTTTTGTGAGGGGGTTCAGAGTTTATTTCCCTTTGCGAGGGGATTATATTAGCCCTAACGCCCTAAAAAACCT
>JADFYO010000062.1 GCA_015233015.1 Nitrospirota bacterium
GAAAGGGTACGAAGTGCCGTTATAATAAGTGTACATATACCCGTCTGTCCATGCCACAAGAGCTGCGCCGTTGGTGTACCATTGATAGTAGTATGTTAATGAGCCGGATGTTCCCGCGCCTATGCCGCCGGATGATGAACCAAACCATGAGGCATATTGATTATAGATTGTGGTAATCTCTGTGGCTGCTTTGCCTAATGTCTGCCATGTTAGCCCTAAACTTGTAAGCTGACCATTATAATACACGTACAGGGTTCCATCTGTACCGGCTACAAGGAAAGCACCATTAGTATATAATTGGTAATAGGCTACCCATGATGTTCCCGTCTGTATGCTACCGGATGTTGAGCCAAACCATGAGGCATATTGGGTATAGATTGCATTGAATGCCGCCGTGGCGGCGGTACTGTCGGATGACCCAGATGATTTAAATTTCTGAACGTTGTTATTAATTCCATCAATAACATATACATACCCGCTGCTATCTACTGCTGAACCATAAGGAGCCTGAAACTGACCATCCCCTGAACCATAACTGCCCCATTGTGTAACATAAGTCCCATCGCTTGTAAACTTCTGTATTCGGCCAGTGGACATATCGCCAATAAAAACGTGCCCGCTGCTGTCTACAGATAAACCTTCTATGTGTCCAAACTGACCATTCCCCGAACCATAACTGCCCCATTGTGTAACATAAGTCCCGCCACTTGTAAACTTCTGTATTCTATAATTATCTCTATCGGCAACATAAACATATCCACTATTATCTACCGCTATACCAACAGGGGCATTAAATTGGCCTTTGCCTGAACCATAACTTCCCCATTGTGAAACATAAGTCCAGTCGCCTTTAAATTTCTGTATTCGGTAATTATAGAAATCTGCAACATAAACATACCCGTTGCTGTCGACAGTTAGAGGCATAGGGTCATAAAACGTGCCATTGTCTGAACCATAACTGCCCCATTTTGTAACATAAGTCCCATCGCTCTTAAACTTTTGTATTCGGTTATTATACATATCTGCAACATAAACATACCCATTACTGTCGACGGATATACCTTGAGGTGTACTAAACTGGCCGTTGCCCGAACCATAACTACCCCATTGTGAAACATAAGTCCCATCGCTTGTAAACTTCTGAACCCGGTTATTCTTATCGGTAATATAAACATACCCGCTGCTGTCTATTGCAATACGATGAGGTTCATTAATTTGACCATTCCCTGAGCCATAACTACCCCATTTTGTAGCAAGAGAATAAGTTTCCGCAGACGGAGAAGGAGATACTGTTGTCGTAGTCGTGGATTGTGCAGTAGTCGTTGTTGTCGGCCCAGCAGTAGTAGTTGTTGTAGTAGGTCCAGCCGTAGTAGTGGTTGTCGTATGGGTGACTGTAGTCGTTGTTGTAGTCGGCGCAACAGTTGTCGTAGTCGTCGTAGGAGCAACAGTAGTAGTCGTGGTTGTTGTAGTAGGTGCAGCAGAGGTAGTGGTTGTGGATTGAGCAGTTGTAGTTGTTGTAGAAGTTGATGTCGATGTTGTAGTAGGGGTTGAACCTGTTAGACTTGCTGACCATGTTCCGCTTTGACTGTCTGTACAAGAATACATGGATGTTGATGACCAAAGATCATAATTACCTTTGGCTGACCAAGTACCAGTTATCGTCGAACTGCTTGTAAAATTGCCCTTTATGGAGAGTGTGTAGCTATAATAACTCGTCGAGGAACCGGAAGTCCAACTATCACTTGCCGAGAAAGAGCCATCACTATTGACCGTTATTTTTGAAAACACATGTGAGGCGCTAGGAGCACATTTTCCATAATTTTCTGTTAGTTTTAGTCCCAGAATAATACGCACGTCTGTGGCTGCGGCTACAGTAAAATTATCACTATCACTTGTTACCCAAGAGTTAGTTGAACCCGCTTTAGCTACCCCTGTATAAATATAACCGCCATAAACCACGGCAGTGAGCTTTGTCCCATCTGATGAGGACGCTATCGAATGCCAATTAAGGGCATCAGCATTTAAAATCCAAGTAGCACCTGAATCGGTTGGTGTATGAACATAGCCTCCATTATCATCCACGGCAGCGAGCTTTGTCCCGTCTGATGAGGACGCTATCGATTTCCATTTTTGGCTGCCAGCACTAGTTTGCTTTGTCCAAGTAGCGCCTGAATCGGTTGAGGTATAAATATAACCGACGCTTACTACAGCAGCGAGCTTTGTCCCGTCTGATGAGGACGCTATTGCCTGCCAATTTTGGCTGGCAGCACCATTTTGCTTTGTCCAAGTAGCACCTGAATCGGTTGAGGTATAAAGATAACCGTAATAAACCACGGCAGCGAGCTTTGTCCCGTCTGATGAGGACGCTATCGAATTCCAATTTTGGCTGCCAGCACCTGTTTGTTTAGAAAATGTCCATATGTTCGCTGTATCAGAACCCAATTCTCCATGCTTGCCTATGGATAATATGTTGCTTTGTATTGATGAAGACGATTTACCGGCAGATACCCCAGCAAACGCCGCAGAGATGAGACAAAAGACTGTTAGTAATAAAACCACAACAGAGACTATACGTTTACATAGCTTTAAGTTACCCGTACTATATCTTAAAGACGACATACTATCCTCCCAAAATAATAATTAAAACGCAAAGTTAATCAACACCCCGAATTCTATAAATTAATGAAACCAGCGTTTAATCCATTCGCATCTCCAGATTTACGTTAAATCATCACAAATGTATTATGGGGGGGGGGGGGGTAGAAAAATGTCAAATAAATTATTTTTATAAACTTATAAATATTATTTATAACATGGTGTCGGCGGCATAATTTGGTGTCGGCCCGGTAGTGGGTTCTCTGGATTCCCGCTCGTTGGCGGGAATGACAGGCGGGAGGTGTGACATGATTTGGATGACACCGTTGACAGAAAGGTTTAGGGGCGGTATAATAGCGGTATGAGTGTGATAACGATACCACGGGTGTTAAGAGAGAGGCTCGGTGAAGACGGCGTCGATGCTCTTCTTGCTGTGTTCAGTGAGGTAAGCCTTAATACGCGCAATGATTTAGCTACTAAGACCGACATAAAGGATATGGCAACCAAGGATGATATAAAGGATATGGCGACCAAGGATGATATTAAAGCTCTCCGCCAAGCTACAAAAGACGACCTCGATAAATTGAGATTTGAGTTAAAATCCGAAATAGACAAGTCCAAAGTAGATTCTATCAGGTGGATGTTGGCTTTCTGGGCAAGTCAAATCGGCATACTTATAGCCTCTATAGCTGTCATGTTTAAATTCTTTCTTAAATAGACCTGCTTTCTAAGCTGCTATCGCATTGCCGCCTTCTTCTTTTTTAAAATAGGCAACGCCACGATTATTATATGCCATAGCATAACTAGGGAATAGCTTAATTAAAGTCCAAGTATTTCCTTTGCCTTATTTTTCAACTCCTTGGGGCTGAAAGGTTTTGTGATGTATAAATCGCAGCCGCTTTCTTTGCCTTTTTCCTTGTCAAACTCCTGGCCCTTGGCTGTTAACATTATGATATATATGCCTTTCATACCGAGGTCGTTCTTAACGGCACTGCATACATCGAACCCATTCATCTTTGGCATCATAACATCGAGGAAAACAAGCTCCGGTTTCTCTTCTTTTATTAATTCAAGCGCCTCGGCGCCGTTTTGCGCGCTGAGTATCTCTACCCCCTCATCCTCGAGTGATTCAAGGGTTTGTTCGATAAGCATTCTGATGTGCTGCTCATCGTCTGCTATCAGGATTTTTGGCATTGTGGTTGTCCCCCTTAATTTATCCTTCGTTGTTCTCCGGGTTTATCCTGTGATTTTCCACCGCCCCGAAAAATGCCTCCACCACCATTGCGTCAAACTGCGTTCCGGCGCATCTTCTCATTTCCTCCAGGGCTGTGTCAAATGGTAAACCCTTTCTGTATGGCCTGTCTGATGTCATAGCATCGAAGGTGTCGGCAACGGCTATTATTCTGGCAATCAGGTCAATCTCCAACCCTTTGAGTTTATCGGGATAACCTCTGCCGTCAAAACGTTCATGGTGCGATCTTATGCCTGGAATAATTCCCTGAAGTTCCTCTATATATGCTAATATTTCCTGCCCGCAAGTTGTGTGAGTTTTTATCTCCTCAAACTCCTCGTCTGTTAGTTTGGTAGTCTTACGCAGCACATGGTCGCTGATGCCTATCTTTCCAATGTCATGAAGGACTGAGGCAAGCACAAGCCTCTCCCTATCCCCCGCCGATATGCCAAGTATCTCAGCGATAGCGATGCTGTAGGTCATCACCCGCTTTGTGTGGCCTCCGGTGTATGGGTCTCTTTTTTCTATTGTCTCGGCAAGCGTGTTAACCGTTTTAATAAAGGCCTTCTTAAGAGATTCGTAAAGTCTTGCGTTGTCCATGGCAAATGCGGCCTGAGACACCAATGTACAGAAAAAATGAAGGTCGTCCGCACTATAGTTGTAAGGCTCTACGGTGCCCGCAATTACAACGCCAAGCGCCTTTTCTCTTGCTTTTACCGGCGAACATATTATAGAACTTACACTGCCTGTGTCCATTTCACACCTTTGGTCGGCGTGGCAGTCGTTTATTATCTCGGCCTTGCCGGATTTAATTACACTGCCGACAATCCCAATGGCCGACATTTGGGCACGCGCGATATTCCTTACGCTGCCGCCCTCGGCTACTAACTTCAGCAAGCCGGTTACTTCGTCTAAAAGCATGACAGACACATTATCCGCTTTGATCTGCTCCAACACATGCCTTATCAGAAAGTCAGCTATCTCCTTAACATTAAACGCATTGACCTTTTCAACAAAATCATAAAGCATTGTAAGTTCGCCGTATTTATCGAGCGCCTCCGCAGCCAGCGCCTTTTTCTGCATCTCTGTCTCTACTATATAATTAAGTAACGAGGCCGATGCGGCAATCTTACTACCGTCATGCG
The DNA here is from genome assembly GCA_015233015.1 of Nitrospirota bacterium. Classification (GTDB taxonomy): domain Bacteria; phylum Nitrospirota; class Thermodesulfovibrionia; order Thermodesulfovibrionales; family Magnetobacteriaceae; genus Magnetominusculus. Next base: position 4,972 of record JADFYO010000062.1, read on the forward strand.
CATAAACCAACCCCACAGTCTGGCCGCTGGCGGTTATAGGCAGACAGACCCGGTTGTTGCCGCCGGAGCCGTAGAGTGTAGCACCGGCATTGTCCTCTATGCAGATGCTCACACCCATGTTTTTAGTGAGACTGTCTATCAGTTTAATGATGTCTTTTCTCAGAAAGAGTTTTTTAAGATTACAAATTGCCAATTACTTAAAACCTCCCCTCTCATCATAAGTTAATTCTCATCTGCATGGATAACAGGCAGAGTGAAAGAAAAAGTGCTGCCTTGCCCCGTTGAGCTGCTGACCGATATATGCCCCCCATGATGCTCGATAATCTCTTTGCTTATAGGAAGCCCAAGCCCCGTCCCCGCTGGTTTATCCGTAAGGGTGTCACCCAGTTGTTTGAACTTCTCGAAAACCTGTTCCTGTGCTTCCGGGGGTATTCCCGCACCTTTGTCTGACACGGCAATCGTAAGCTGCCCATCGCTGCAACACGCGGCTTTTAGAATTATATCGCCCTCTGTGCTAAACTTCATAGCATTTGAAATCAGATTTATAACCACCTGCAGAATTCTATCATAATCGCCCACGGTGCCGGGAATATTTTTTTCACATTCTATGACAAACTTTCCAGAATCCTCTCTCTGAAAAAGCGGGTATGTCACCCTTGCCGCATGGTTTAGCAGATGCGGCACATTAATAATATCCCTTTTCCAAACCATCTTGCCGGCCTCCATTTTTGTGAGGTCTAACAGGTTGTTTATCAGGGACGTGAGACGCTCACTTTCCGATATTATAATGGCAATGTTTTCGTTTATTTGCCTTACCGAGCGCTCCATCTTTTTGCCCTCCATATTAACATGTGGCAATACTCTGTTTTCAAAAGACTCCTTTATAATCTCCGCAAACCCGTATATTGACGTTAGAGGCGTTCGAAGTTCATGGGACACGTTAGACAGGAATGCGGATTTCAGCTCGTCGAGTGCTTTAAGTTTATCGTACGCGGTCTGCAGCTCAGCCGTACGCTCCTTCACCTTTGCGTCTAACAAGGCGAAGCTGTCCCTTAGTTGTTCCACCATGCTGTTAAAGGCATCGGCAAGAATGCCTATTTCGTCGTTGCGCTTAATGTCAATTGCTGCCGTTAAGTCGCCGCTTTTGACGCGTAACGCCATTTCCGCAAGCCTCTTCAGGGGGGCCACCATTCTTCTCGAGAATAGATACCCAAAAAATATTAAAAATATTATAGTAAAAAATGCAGTTGCCAGTACGCGCCTGCCCATTTCCCGTGAGCTGCTTCGCAGTTCATCCACATAGACGGATGTGCCGATATACCAGCCGAGTGGTTTATAAAACCGCACCCAGGAAATTTTATCATAAACAAAGTGACCGGGGTCCTCGGGCTTGTCCCACTTATACCTCAGGCCGTCCGGCTTATCCGCAACGGAGGTAAGTTCTTCGTACAATGACACGTTTGTCACCGGGTCTATGTGATGTTCCATGCTTGTTGACTCCCTGTCCTTAATTGGATGGACCAGCAAAGTTGGGGGCGAGTTATCATTTGAGGTAAAGATAAACACATAGCCTGATTTTGCGATTTTCACATCCCTAAGTATCGTTCGCAGGTTTTCGATGGCAACACTCATCATAGCATTTGCGGCCTTGTCTATGTCATCTATATACACACCGGTGGCTAAAATCCATTTATGTTTGGGAAGATACTTAAAGTATGTCAGCTTATCCAGGGGTTCATCTTCCGAATCAAGTCTTTTCCACTTATAGGTGTGGTACCCTTCACCCTCTCTCAGGGCACGTTCAAGCATAGGGGAGATTATGAGTCTGCGGTCCACGTCGGATAAGTACAACAAATTCTGCCCCATAAGCTTCGTGTCGGGATGTGCAAGGATTAATGCGTTAGTATCGAAGACAAAGACGTAATCGTTATTTCCGTATCTGAAGCGGCTGATTGTCTCCAATATCCTTTTTTCGGTGATGTCACGTGAGATGCCGCCAAACTGTTCCTCAATAATGTTCATGAAGCCTTCTGCCAGCAATATCACATTTTTAAGTTCCCTTCTCTTTGAGTGAAGGGCAGACGCCTTGTATGACTGCAAGTCGTGGTCGATACTGCGCACCATCTCATATACATTGTTAAGTACCAGCCTGGCCGATGATTTTTCTATTTCAAAGACGTCCCTTTTTATAAAGGTCTTGGAATAGAAGTAAATTGTTAAGGTAAAAGCGGCAAGTATGATAAAAATGGTGAAAAAATATTTTATAAAGAGTCTGGACTTAAACACCTATTCCCCTTTTTCATGTGACCTAGGGTTCCCCTTCCCATAGAGATAGATGAAATAGACATTTTCGAACTCCTTTTCAAATCTCAGGGTCTTGACCAACTCGTCGCGTTCCGAGAGCATAGCGTCAACGATAATGATGTCTGGTTTTTCGGCACGCGCCTTTTCGATACTTCCCGTGCCGTCGGTTGCGGAAACGACCGAATAGCCCTTTGCAAGGAGCACATCTGTCAGCGTCTGGACATTAGATTCGTTCTCATCCACGACCATGATCTTCTTTTTTGAGGTGCCGCTGGCAAGCAGTGTCCTGATATCGTTAAACAGGAGTTCCTTGTTGATAGGTTTTGTCAGGTAGCGGTCAACGCCGAGACGCCGTCCTCGTTCGGGGTCCTCGACAATAGACAGGATAATGATAGGCACGTTTGCCGTTGCGGGGTCGCCTTTAATGACGGCAGCCACGTCAAAACCGCTCATCTCCGGCATCATAACGTCTAAAATGATTAGATGAGGAGGCGTCTCTTTGATGCTTTTAATGGCCTCCATGCCGTTTTTTACCGTTCTGACGTTGTAGCCCTGGCCCTGGAGTTCCTGAGTCAGGAGTTCACGTATGTTTTCGTCGTCATCGACCACTAAGATGTTTTTGCCCTCTGCGTTCATGCTGTCTAAGCTCTCTGAAAGGCTGGTTCTGGCCTCGGCGGTACCGCCTCGGATTGTCTTCATCAGGGTATCGAGATCCGTAGTGGTTAATCTAAAGGAATCCTCAGGGGACAGCGGCAGCGTAAAGAAAAAAGTGCTTCCACTGACTGTGTTGCCCTCTACCCAAATTCGCCCCTTATGGTGGTTAACTATCTGTTTGCTGATGGGAAGACCGAGGCCGGTACCTTTTGGTTTGTCGGTGAGGGTATCGCCAACCTGTCTGAACTTCTCAAAGATGGACTCTCTGTCCCTCGGGTTGATACCGATGCCTGTGTCGCTGATACTTATAATTGCCTCTGAGCCTTGCCGCCAGGTACGGCAGGTGACAGAGCCGTCAGCCGTAAACTTGATGGCGTTAGAGAGAAGGTTAATTACTACCTGAACAAGTCTGTCGCCGTCCCCTATGATTGGGGGCATGTCAGGCTCTATATCCATGGTGAACTCAAGTCCGGCCTTGTCGCACAGGGATCTTGTGGTTTTCGCCGCCTGCTTGATAATGTCTTCTATCTGGATGGTTTCGTTTTTCCAGTCAACCTTTCCCGACTCCATTTTGGCAATATCGAGGACGTCGTTGATGAGGCTGGTCAGGCGTATCCCCTCGCCGATAATGATGCCGATGTTGTCTTCGATGAGTTTTATCGAGCGGGCGATTTTTTTCGAGTCCGCGGGGAGGTTGGGGAAGATTTGGTCTTTCAGGCGTTCCTGAATAATCTCGGTAAACCCCAAAATCGATGTTAACGGCGTTCTCAGTTCATGGGAGACAGTAGATATAAAGTCCGTTTTCATTCTGTCAATGTTTCTCTCTCTGGTAACGTCACTGGTTATGATGACAACGTCATTTACGTCATGTCCCTGCTTCTCGGAGCTGCCACGCCCATGCACGCGGACAACGGTGGACGACGCCTTGAGCACCATCGATGAGGACAGCTCGATGTCCGTGGCTACAGGCACGCCGAAGCCTACGCCAATGCTTTGCTTAAACAGCCGGGACATCTCTTTGCCAAAGACCTGTTCTACCATTTTGCCTATGGCCTCGGAGACATTATTAATGCCAAAGCAATAGGCCAGCGGTTTGTTGATGCGCGTGATTTCCCCCGCGGCATTGACAACCATAAGGCCGTCAGCCATATTGTCAATGACGGTCTCGAGGTAGTTGTAAACCGAGGTAAGTTTTGCATCCCTTTCGGCCAGCTCAACGACTGTCTCCTCAAATCGGTCAAATATCGCCGTAATGTCAATTGCTAAAAATTGAAGGCTGCTCGACAGGGCGTCGAACTCGTCTTCTGTATTAAGATCGATTTTGGCGCTGAAGTCGTGCTCAACAAGTTTCTTAGCATAGTCTATGACGGTATTGAGGGGTTTGTTTATGAGTTTATCTAAAATTCCAAACAAAACCAGTGAAAAAACAGCAAGCATAACCCAAAGAGGCCAGTTCAGGGCTAACGCCGAGGCCCAAATCCGTTCCGGCGCAATTCCCATGCCCACTCCCGTATAGCGGATACTAAAAACGGTAAAGAGATAGTTCACCACCGCAATGGCGGCAAATAAAACAAGTACAACCTTATGAGTCCTTTTAAAAATCATCGATTTCCTCATTTCTAATGCACCCTCCTGTTTCCGGCAGGGTACTTCGTAATTCTACACTGTCCCGCCTAAAATAATCATTTTCCAATAAACGATTTCTTACCCCGGATTATACCGCCGGATAACCGGCAATGTCAATTTTTTATTGACATAGATGAATGTTATAAGATAGAATAACTCGAAATGTTCAGACTGCAAGAGGTGCGGCAAGAGGTGTTCTTTATCAGGAGAATTCATTATCAAATGGTGGGCATATGAATACAAAACCTAAGTTAGGAATGTATTGGGCTGCCTCATGTGGGGGATGTGAGGTAGCCCTTGTCAATATTAATGAAAAGATTCTCGACGTAGCCGCTAATTTTGATTTCTGTTTTTGCCCGTGCCTCCTCGATACAAAAAAGAAAGATATTGAAGAGTTTGCTGACGGTGAAATTGCCGTAACATTCTTTAACGGAGCCATACGTACTGAAGAAAACGAGGAGATGGCACGTCTGCTGAGAAGGAAGTCTCAGGTTCTCATCGCCTTCGGCTCGTGCTCCTATGAGGGCTGTATCCCCGGACTTAGTAACATGCACACAATGGCCGCCCATTTTAAGTCCATCTATATAGATAACCCAACCGTGGATAATCCAAATGGAATAGTCCCTAAGCCGCAGACCCAGGTGCCTGAGGGAACGCTGACAATACCGGCATTTTATGAAAGGGTGAGAACCCTCTCGCAGGTCGTGGAGGTGGATTACTCCATTCCCGGCTGCCCGCCGGAGTCCGGACAGGTGTGGCATGTTATAGAAGAGCTGATTAAAGGCGCTCCCCTGCCTCCAAAAGGAAGCATTCTCGGCGCAGGAAGTTCCACCGTGTGCCGTGAGTGCCCGAGAGATAAAACCCACAGGAAGGTCAGCCGGTTCTACCGCACATATGAGATAATCCCCGCACCGGAACCGTGTCTGATAAGCCAGGGGGTGATTTGTATGGGGATAGCCACGGCAGATGGCTGCGGCGCGCTCTGTCCAAAAGTGAATATGCCATGTATTGGCTGCTACGGCCCTCCGGAGGGGGTCCTCGACCAGGGGGCTAAGATGATAGCCGTGCTTGGTTCCATGATAGATGCCGGCGAGAGAAAAGGCCTGAGCGAGGACGAAATGGCCAGACGCGTTGACCTCATCCTGGATTCAATCCCGGATTATTCGGGGACTTTTTATAAATTCAGCCTCGCAGGCTCCATTCTCGGAGGCAGACGCCCATGAAGCGCATCTCGATAGACCCGATAACAAGGCTCGAAGGGCACGGCAGGATAGAGATATTCCTTGACGATAATGGCGACGTTGCAAATACATACTTTCAGGTGCCGGAACTCAGGGGCTTTGAGCAGTTCTGCGTAGGCAGACTTGCCGAGGATATGCCGGTCATTACAAACCGCATATGCGGCGTGTGCCCTGAGGCCCATCATATGGCCTCGGTTAAGGCCCTCGATGAACTATTCGGAGTTGTGCCGCCCACCTCCGCAAAGAAAATTCGCGAACTCCTCTACATGGCCTTTTTCATCACCGACCACACTACACATTTCTATGCCCTCGGAGGGCCTGACTTCATCGTTGGGCCGGACGCCCCACCAGCCGAGAGAAACATTCTTGGCGTCATCAAGAAGGCCGGCCTTGACGCGGCGAAGCAGGTAATCGCCTGCAGGGCCAGAAACCACCACGTTATCGAGATGCTTGGCGGCAGGGCAATACACCTGGCTGCCGGCGTCCCCGGCGGCTGGAGTAAGACCGTCAGTGAACAGGAAAGGTCTGAGATTGAGGCAATAGCAAGGGAAAACATCGACTTTGCCCTCTTCACCCTTGAGCTATTTGACGATATTGTGCTTAAAAACCCCGCGTATCTCGAGCTGATTGTCTCTGATATTTATATTCACAAGACATACTATATGGGGCTTGTGGATGCTCAGAACAGGGTAAACTTTTATGACGGCATGGTCAGGGTAGTTGACCCCCAGGGGAATGAATTTATTAAGTATCATCCAAAAGATTACGTAAGCCACATAGCCGAGCGTGTCGAGGAATGGTCATATCTGAAATATCCATATCTCAGGAATATTGGCTGGAAGGGATTTGTTGACGGTATAGACAGCGGGATATACGCGGCGTCGCCGCTTTCGAGACTGAACGTGTCGGACTCAATGCCTACCTCAAGGGCGCAGGAACACTTTGAGAGGATGTACGAAACTTTGGGCGCTAAAAGAGTAAACGGCAGGTATCAGCCCATCCACCACAGGCTTGCTACCCACTGGGCAAGGTTGATAGAACTTCTCTACGCGGCCGAACGTATGCTTGAACTTGCAGCTGACACGGAGATAACATCCCCCGATGTAAGGGTAATGCCACAGCGTATAGTTGGTAAAGGCATTGGCTGTGTCGAGGCCCCAAGAGGCACCCTTACCCATCACTACGAAAGCGACGGCAGGGGTGTGCTGACTATGGTCAACATGATTGTGGGCACAACGAATAACTACGCCCCGATGACATTGTCTATAAAACGGGCGGCTGAGAAACTCATAACAAAGGGAAAGATTATAGAACAGGGGCTGTTAAACAAGATAGAGATGGCCTTCAGGCTATATGACCCGTGCCTTTCATGTGCTACCCACTCGCTGCCCGGGCAAATGCCTCTTATTGTCAACGTCAGAAACGCCGATGGCGGGGTTATCAGGACTTTCAGAAGAAAATGACGAAGGCGGAGCAACTGAAAACGATAATAATAGGGCTTGGAAATCCCATTCTCTGCGATGACGGCGTAGGCCCGAGGGCTGCGCGGCTGATAAGGGAAAGGCTGAATGCCGAAAAGCTGCGTGTCTCTGACATCTCGGTATCGGAGGTTTATGCCGGTGGTATTGCCCTTCTGGACAAGATAACCGGATATGACAGGGCAGTTATTATCGATTCAATCATAACCGGGGACAACGCCCCCGGGACGGTTTACAGATTAACGCCTTTAAGTCTGGCGCATACTAGAAATTGTGGCAGCAGCCACGACATGACGTTCCCTATGGCCCTCGATATGGGCAGAATGCTCGGTATGTCCCTGCCCTCTGAAATACACATTTGGGCAATAGAGGCAAAGGATGCCTTCACATTTGGCGAGGAGCTGTCGGTGGATGTGGAAAACTCCCTGCCCCGCGTTATTAATGACATTTTAAGCGCATGTATCAGTTGGAACATAACTGCGCATGAGAGGTTAAGCGTATGAAGATAGGGGTATATTTCTGTAACTGCGCCTCTAACATATCGGATAAGGTGGACTCTCAGCGGGTCAGGGCGGTAGTTGGCAGCCTGGAAGATGTGGCATATTTCAAGACAAATGAGCTGATGTGCTCCGAGGACGGCAAGAAGTTTCTCCATGACGATATATTGGAGGAAAGGCCCGACAGGATTGTCATTGCCGCCTGTTCCCCGCGTGACCATGAAAAAACCTTTATGCGGGTGCTCTCCGGTGCCGAAATGAATCCATATCTTATGCAAATGGTTAATATAAGAGAGCAGGTGGCCTGGGTAACCGAAGGTGTCGGGCGAGCCTCGACAAAGGCGTCATCCCTCATAAAGGGCGCTGTAAGCAGGGTGAGGTTTCATAAACCGCTGCATAGGAAATCTATAGATATGTCTCCAGATGTCATGGTAATCGGGGCAGGGCCTGCCGGCCTGAAGGCGGCATTGACCATAGCAGAGACAGGCAGGAAGGTTACGCTTGTCGAAAAGAGACCGGTAATAGGGGGGCAGCCCGCGCTCTATGAGGAGGTATTTCCTAATCTCGAATGTGCGCCGTGTATGCTGGAACCTATTTTAAATGACGTTTTACACGGTGAGTATGCCGGGAACATAGAGTTGCTTACCTTGTCCGAGGTTGTGGAATTAAACGGCTTTTATGGCAATTTCATTGCAAAGATAAGGAAGACCCCGCGCTATGCCGATTTGAACCAGTGCATAGGGTGTGGAGATTGCATCGGGGTGTGTCCCGTTGACGTTAAGAATGAATTCAATAATGGAATGGACAACAGAAAGGCCATATCCCTGTCCTTTGCCGGGGCGCTGCCAAATGTACCATTTATAGATATGAAGGCGTGTCTGCGGGCAAAGGGTGAGGACTGCAGGCTATGTGAGCAGGCATGTCCTCTGGGCGAGGGCATAATACGGTATGACGACGAGGAAACTATCGTAGAGAGACATGTGGGGGCAGTGATTGTTGCCGTTGGGGCGTCGCTCTTCGACGCCGGATTAATCCCGAAACTGGGGGCCGGCACAGTGGCCGATGTTTACACGTCTTTTGAGTTTGAAAGGCTGCTCTCATCAACCGGCCCGACAGGCGGTAAACTGAGAACGCGCTCAGGCAGGACACCTGAGACCATAGCCATAGTCCACTGCGTTGGAAGCCTTGACAGTAACCATAATGAACACTGCTCCGGCATCTGCTGTCTCAATGCCTTTAAATTCAATGTTATGATAGAACACAGGCTCCCCGGCATTCAAATACATCATCTCTACAAAGAACTTGTATATCCCGGCAAAGAGGAGTATGCCCTTTACCAGCGGGCACTATCTAATCCCAACGCGGTGTTTACAAGATACTCCGATATTGACACAATAGAGATAACCTCCACGGGTGATTGTATCGGGATAAAAACAGGTTTGCCGGAGACGGGTGTGATTAGGGCAGATATGGTAGTGCTCTGTCCTGCGGTTGTGCCTTCGAAGGACATTGGTGAATTAAGCAGAGTACTTGATATAACAGAGGATATGTATGGATTTTTCGAGGAACTTCATGGAAGGCTCGATTCAGTCAGGACCAAAGTGCGGGGGATATATATATCGGGCGCGTGCCAGTCGCCTGTGAATATTGCACAGGCGGTAAATCAGGGACAGGCCGCGGCGGGTTATGTGCTTTCCGGCCTTATAGCGGGAAAGCAGCTTGAGATAGAACCGCTGACCGCGTCAGTGGATAAGGACAGGTGCTCAGGGTGCCGGGTCTGTCTGTTTTTGTGTCCATATAAAGCGGTATTCCTGGATGCCGAGACACAGAGGCCATCGGTAAATGAGGTGCTCTGCCAGGGGTGCGGAATTTGTGTTGCCGCCTGCCCCTCCGGCGCTATGAGTAGTAACCATTTTACGAATGACGCAATATTTGCCGAGATAGAAGGAGTTCTGAAATGAGCGAGGACGATGGTCGCGTTGTATTTGAACCAAAGATAGTCGGTTTTTTATGTAACTGGTGTTCGTACGCCGGGGCGGATAAAGCGGGGGGGTTACAGAGGAGCTACCCGCCTAATGTAAATATCATAAGGGTAATGTGCAGCGGGAGGGTTGACCCGCAATTTGTATTAAAGGCATACAGCGCGGGAGCCGATGGTGTTTTGATATTGGCGTGCCATTTAGGGGACTGCCACTACAAAGAGGGTAATTACCATGCGATGCAGCGCCACCGAATGCTGTTACGGATTCTGAGTGAGCATGGAATAGAGAATGAACGGTGCAGGTTTGATTACGTCTCTGCGGCGGATGGAGATAAATTTGTCAAAATTATGAATGAAATGGTTTATACTATCAGAGAGTTAGGCCCTATGGACAGGCTGAATTGCTGGAGTGATAATAAACTGAAACAAGGAGGTTAATATGGCTACTATGGTGTTGGATCTTAAAGGTTTGAAGTGCCCTCAACCTACGCTTCAAATGACAATAAAGCTGCGTACTGAGTTGAAGGCTGGCGATGTTTTGGAAGTAGTTGCCGATTGCCCGACCTTTGCCAACGACTTAAAGGGATGGGGAGAGAGGATGAAAAAAAACGTTTTGTGGGTAAAAGATGAGGCAAATGGCGCAAAACGTTGTCAGGTAAAGATTTAACTGCGTTTTTCGTAACGTTATAATTATAGCGGCGGTTTAGGGATTTATCCCTCCGGCTGATATTTGGGTTGCAGCGCGGGCGCGTTGCATGTTATTTTTATGTATGAAAAAAAATATCCTTCTTCTTTTAATATCGGTAGCGGCCGGCGTGTTAATCGTAGAGGGCGGTACCCGTGCCATAGGCATCGGGTCTAATAATATCTCCATGTTCAACAGGCCGTGGGCGGCGCCTCATCCAACGCTGGGTTGGATAAACAGGGGCGGTGTTTATAACTCTACAGAAGCCGGGCATGTTCCTATGACATTTTGGAATGACGGCAGAAGGGCTAACCGTGTTCAACCGGTAAAAACGGCAAAAACCAGGGTACTGCTCATCGGCTGCAGTTTCACGCAAGGCTACGGTGTAAGAGACAATGAGACGTTCAGTTATCTGCTTGACAATAAATACCCCGGCATTGCCTTCGACAACTATGGCACGGGCGGCTATGGTACGGTTCAATCTTTTCTGATGACAAGGCATATGTTCAATGCCTCCCCCACCGCCCCCGATTTGGTAATCTATGGCTACATACCTGCCCATGAAGACAGAAACGTTGCCTCAGCCTCATGGGCTGCCGCTCTGAAAGACGCCGCAGGGAAGAGTCTGTCCTCTCCTCACGCCGAGCTGACCGGAGGCAGGGTGGAATTTCACCCCCTGAGCATCATAGAGCCGTGGCCGTTTGAGCGGCACTCCGTGCTGATGGCAATTCTCCACAAGGGATGGCTTAAAGTTAAACTCAGAAAGCGCCCGGAACAGGCACACCTTGTAACCCAACATGTCCTGACGCAGATGAGGGACTTTGTGGTGCCGAAGTCAAGATTTGTCGTTGCCGTTTTGGTCGATGACGCGCGTTTGAGTTTATTTATGAAAGACCAGGGGATAGAATACATAAACTGCGCCCATCCATACTATGGGAAGAGCAGCGGGGGAAAAGGCAGCGGGTTGAGTGTCGGAGGCTTTGGTCATCCAAACCATATACTGCATGCGTACTGGGCCGGGTGCATCTCTGAATGGATCGACGCCAATGTTCGATAGCAGTGTCTAAACAATATCTATTTCAAGGCCGTCATATGCCATATCCACTTTTACCGGATGCTCAGGGGATGCTATTTCGCTGTATTCAACGGTATCGTTATATATCTGCTCGATGGTCTCGTCGCTGTATGCGGGTTCATGGTGGAACAGGCAGAGACGCTTAACGTTTGCATTTACAGACAGCTCCACACCGAGTATGTTGCTTGAGTGTCCCCAGTTTTCTTTTGTATCGATGGCGTCTAAAAGCGAGTACTGGGCGTCGAATATAAGCAGGTCGGCGCCGTCAAAGAATTTTATCAGTTCCAGTGCGCTGTCCTTATGTTCAGAGTCGGTGGAATAGACTATCTTTTTGCCGTCTTTTACGAAACTATAGCCATAGGAATCTCCGGGATGGGTTTGTTTCATTCCCGTAACCTTGTAACCGGCTATCTCATATTCCTTTTCCAGTTCAAGGACATGAAAGTCTATTGCCGCCCTCATTATCTTTAATGGCACCGGAAAGTTTGGGTATTCCTGCTGTCTGATGAATGTTTCCCGAAGCTCTGTGTGAAATCCGTAGATATTTATCTTGTTGCCGGGGATAAACGCGGGGGTGAAAAATGGAAACCCTTGTATGTGGTCCCAGTGCAGGTGGGATATGAAGATGTTATAAACGCAGCTGTTTTTACCCCTGCCGCTTTTCATTATAAAGTTGCCGAAATCCCTCAACCCGCTTCCTGCGTCACAAAGGACATACTCGCTGTTATCCCGAATTTCCACACACGAGGTGTTGCCGCCGTAGCTGCCCCAGTCGGAAAAAGACAGCTGCTCATTTATAAAGGTCTCGATAGTTTCGTCTGTACTGACGTCAAAATTTCTCGCGGTTTTCAATGCCCTGTGCAGCTTTGCCCTCACCGTATCTGCCGTAATCGAGACGGGAAGCGACCCCCTTGTACCCCAGAAACATACCTTAATCATAATCACATCCCCCATAAAAATGAGCTTTTTGATTTTATCACACCTTTAGCTAAATACTCAAGTTGAGAAATTCTCAATTCTGTATCGATGTGCGCTCAGTGGAGGTCTGTAAGGGCAGCTGATTTTTAATAAAATTCCTTATGTCCCGGCTATTTGAATGGAAACGCCTTCGCGATTTTCTTTATGGCTGCCACAGCAAGAGGCTGGTGAACCCTGATAGCTTTATGCGGGCATACCTCTATGCAGCAGTAACATCTGATACATTTATCATAGTCGAAATGCAGTCTCTTCGTGTTGTTTGTTATCGCCTGTGCCGGACATATTTTTACACATTCATTGCAGAGTTTGCACAGCCTTTCTATATTCTTAGGGTGAGACGTCAGATTATTCCTGATGAATTTTCTCATGAAAGGCGGGCCGAAGATTACACCAGATGGGGTTGGAAAAATAAAATTCTCCACTGATTTCATTTCCCCTGAAATCGTGAACTCATCGTTAAGACCCATATCGTATGCCGCCTTATTGGTAGGCAGAGCCATTCTGCCAAGTCCAAGCATCCGGCAGACAGCCATATCCAAAGCCACGGCGCTCCCGCTGCCCATAATAACCCCCAGTTGTCTGGGAATGCCGCCTGAGCCTGGGCCGTCGCCTTCCATAGAAAGAATTCCATCTATAATATTGATTTCCGGCCTCAGCGCACTGTATATAGTTACTAAGAGGCCGGCGAACAGCTCCTTGTCTTCGCCAAGATTAAGATGCCACTGCGGTTTTCTCCTTCCTACGACACATCCGAAGAGATTCTTAACCGCCAACGTGAGGCCCATCTGCGTGTGGGTCTTGAGTTTTGGTAAATTTATTATTACGTCTGCCGCGAGGGCGTCCTCAGCCAGCTCCAGGGTATTATAACGGGAGGCAGGCGTGAATTTATTTCCATTGCGCGTGGAGAGAACTTTTTTCGATACCGTAAACTCTTTAATCTCCACGGGAAGGCCATTGAGTGCCCCGGCGACCCCGCAGTCTTCTATTAGATTGGAGAATTTTGCAAATGACGCGTGGCTGTCTGAGACCTGAGGGTGTGCCCCTTTCTCGAGGACATACTCTGCCGCCGCCTTAATAATCAGGGGATGGGTTGTCACAGCCTTATCGGGAGGTGCCGAGGCAAGTAAATTGGGTTTAATAAGCACTCGCGCTCCGGCACTTATCCTGACCGACGAGGTCTCCTCGATGGAGGCCATCATTTCAAAGACATCTTTTCTCAGTTTTGCATATTCATATGCCGACTCTTTGACAAATACCTGAAACATCGTTTATTGTAAACCAAGGCACTCAGTTGTGTCTATTAAGAATTATGATAGCCTCATTATCAAACGAGAAAATAAAAGACGCCGTTCACATTAAAAATAACCACGGCAGATACAAGAACGACGCCTTTTTTATTGAAGGGACGAGGCTCTTTACTACCGCACTCAATGCCGGAGTTGCGATACAAAGGGTTTTCTACACCTATGACTTCGCCATGAAAGACGCCAATGCCCCCGTCATAGAAAGATTAAAGGCAATTGGCGTGACGCCGGACGAGGTATCCCCCAAGGCAATGGAAAAACTCTCCGATACTCAGGCACCGCAGGGGATTGCCGGCATAGGGGCAAGAAGGAACTTCCGGCTTGAGGACATCGGTGTGGCAGGGCACGCACAAATCCCTCAAATAGTCATATGTGACGGGATTAAAGACCCTGGGAACCTTGGCGCTATTATACGCACGGCTGAGGTGTTTGCCACGGACACGGTCGTTGTTTTGCCAAACACGTCAAATCCATATGCCCCAAAGGCCATAAGGGCCTCGGCAGGGGGGATTTTTAATCTCGCCGTGGTCTATGCGGAAAAGCAGGAACTGGTCTCGTGGCTGAAAGACAGAGGCATATGTCTTATCGTAACCGTGCCGGAGGGCGGCACGCAAATCAGAGACATGGATATGGCCCGGCCCTTTGCCGTAGTGTTTGGTGAAGAGGCCACGGGCGCCTCCCCTGACATTATTGACATGGCAGATGTTACCGCCTCTATCCCTATGAGCGGTATAACGGGGAGTTTAAACGCTGCTGCCGCTGCGGCGGTGTTTCTCTATGAGTCATTCGGCAGCAGGCGGCGGCGCTGACACCCTCTTCAGTTGGCTCTTATAAATAGCGGCGGCGTTGTGCGCAAATCGTACCGGTTCTGGCAGCCTGTACTGCCGCAGGCAGTTTATTATCATATCAACCGCCCCATCGATGTCGATAAGATGCCCGGGGGAAATAAACAATGGTTTTACACCCGTGCGGCTTCTGAGGACTGCCCCTATACGCTCTCCGGCGTCAGACAGATAACTCCGGCTGCCTTTTTCCCGGCCCGGTTCCTCATAATGCCCGATAAGTCTTGATTTGGCGGCTCCTACGCTTACCATGTTTAGCAGCACTCCTATGTGAGAGGCAAGCCCAATGCGTCTTGGATGGGCTATTCCCTGCCCATCGACGATTACCGCGTCGGGTCTGTGTCTTAGTCCTCTGATTGCCCCGATAAGCGCCGGGGCCTCTCTGAAGGATAAAAACCCGGGTATATAGGGGAAGTCATTTTTTTGCGTCACGATAAACTCGTCTATTTTATTCATCGAAGGATATTGAAACAGACACGCGCTGCCTATCACGCTATCGCCGTAGAAGGCGGCATCGGCGCCTGCCAGAAGATTAATTTCTCTTTGCAGGCTTACTATTTCTACTTTCGCAGCCAGTGTTTTTTGGAGCTCCAGGGCCTCGCTTAGAATTTTCTTAAAATTAGCTATTTCCCGCATCTTTATATTATAATTAATTATAACAGAAAACCTGCAAGGAGGATAAGTAATGTTAGACAGAGCACAAGTGGAGAATTCGCTGAATCAGATAAGGCCGGCCCTGCAAAGAGACGGCGGTAACGTAGAGCTGGTTGACGTAACAAGTGATGGCATAGTCAAGGTCAGGCTGATGGGGGCATGTGGGTCATGTCCGATGTCGATGATGACTTTAAAAGGTGGTATCGAGGCAAAACTAAAGTCCGACCTGCCCGAAGTAAAGGCTGTAGAGGCCGTTTAACATCGTGCGGGCTATAAGTTTGTAAGCGGGGGGCAGTTCTGTCCCCCCTTGTTCTTCGCCAAAACCTCGCTTATAATACCCTCCCCGTCACGGGGAATAAACGGCGGTAACGGCGTAATCCTCAACCATGATGGCCCGGATGACGCTGACCGGCGGCATTGACA
>JADFYO010000063.1 GCA_015233015.1 Nitrospirota bacterium
CCTTAGGGTCAACCTGCCCTTCGTTTGCCTCGAAGGCAATCGGCAGTTTCCCGTATGACGCCGCAATTGCGGATACATCCGCATATGCTGACATGCTAAGATATAAGACTGTTAGTATTAAAACTATGGCAGTGATTATGCTTTTTCTTAAGATTCCAGTTCTCATGATTGCATTCCTCCTGTTGCAGATTGTCTTTCTCCGCCTATTGTAAAATAATATGGGAAACGAAATCAAAACCTATCTAATACTAAAATGTGTTCATAGAAGTAAGGATATTCCTATAATAATCGAATCATCCTGAGCAAGCGAATCATCCTGAGCAATCGAATCATCCTGAGCCCAGAGACAACATCGCCGTTGAATCTTTACCACCTGTCGAATCATCCTGAGCCTGTCGAAGGATGCTCCTTTATTTCGCATTTCCCGATGAATCGATAACCCTTAGGCAAGCTCAAACGGTGTCCCCTGTTTTTTTTACATTACAGGCAACACCGTCCGGGCTTTACATACCTTCTTGCGTTACAGCTAGTTAGATGCACTGAAAGTTTTGGTGAGACTGTTGTTTGTTTCATTCGATTCCGGGACAGTGTTTTGATCGTCAACATACGCGGAGACCGACATTGCGGCAGTACAGGATGTGTCTCCAATCAGACCGCATGTAATCCCGCCTGTAACCATACATGTTCCCGGCTCAGGTACGCTGTAAGGATATAACGGATTTGTCTGAAACGATTGTCCGCTTGCAACATTGGTAATACTGACAGTAAGAGTTCCGGTTGTGGCGGTAGTTCCACGGTTACAGTACGTGACATAGTAATAATACTGATCTCGTGAGATGTCCTGGACTACCAGATCGGCGGTACCTGTTACAGGCGGCTGTTCGATATAAAGCTCCTGCACTTCGGCTTCAGTAATTGCGCGGTTGTATATGCGTATATCATCGATAGCCCCTTTGTAATAAGTATTCCATGTGCCATGTGTTCCAATTTTCAAAGGAGTATTTACGACTATGGATTTTGAATAATCCGTTTGATCGACGACATGGCTGCCATCGATGTAATAGCGGATTAGCCCGGCCGCCTTGTCTCTGACAACCGCTATGAAGTGATAATTGCCGTCGTCCAGGGCGTTAATATTAATTATCTGCTGCGAACAGCTGCCAGATGAATTCGGATCCCTGTTATAGGCGAACAGTGTTTTCGCATTATTGAACTGTATCCCCCATGTTGTATTTACGCAAACATTGGAGCTGCTATATTGGTCATATCTGCCGACAATATATCCAAGTTGCGGGTAGCGTGTCTTAATCCAGAAGGCATAAGTAAAACTTCCGCTTCCCGGATTTAAAGACGAACTCGATAAGGCCTGGATATAATCACTTGTGCCATTGAACTCGTATGCGCTGTTGGCCCTGCCAAATCTGTCCGCGGTCAGAGCAGCCCCATGCACAACGCCGTTATGATTGTTACCTGATTCATCGTTAGCATTGCCGTTAAAGGGATAATAGGCTATTAACCCTTCGTTAATGTTTGCAAATAGCGGCGTCGCTAAAAAAATTAATACTAACGCCAAAAAGACACTCCAGCCTTTCATCCATGACTTAAAGTAGTTTACCTTCCTGTTGGCTTCCATCTTGAACCTCCTGTATAGCGCGTTTATTGAAGGACTCTAAGAGCCTTCTTGTTGACCCATTAACTGCGTACTTGATTTTAAGATAACAGATAGATTAGGGATGAATCTGTAGCTTGAATTACATGCACTATGTAATTCAAATTACAAAATTGAAAAAAAACCTAAAATGGGGAAACGTTCAGTGGCCATATGAGACAGTTAAGGTGCTCACAGTATTTAATAATTGATACGGACATCATGGAAGGCGTATAATTAAGTATGGGAACAGTGAGACCGTCTAAGACACACACAGCAGGGGAAGCAATGCGGTACATGGAAAACGCAAGGGGTCTGCTCAAGGCCGCCGCCATTGAAGACAATATCTACCTTGACAAGAAGCCTGTCCGTGAAGCGTTTGGCACGGCCTACCTTGCCATACTGGAAGCCATTAACGAAGCCCTGATAAAGAAGGGTCTTACCCGTAAAGAATTGCCAAAGTCAGTTGACGGGTACTTGGCCGCTATAAAAAAGCACCTATCGGTCACCAAGACAGGCAAGCTCGTCAGGGAATTTGACAGGCTGTATGAAACATTACATATTGCCGGATACTACAGAGGCTTAATAACACAAACACCCATAGTCAATGAAGCTATGAAAGAAGCGGACGCCTTTATCGAGAAGATTTTACCTTAACCAGCAATCCAGAAGAGGAAATTCACATTGTAATGCGATAGGTTAAAAGGGACACATCCTATAAATGGTTATGGAAGCCAAGTGTCAATAATTGGGTTTGTCCTGAATTTACTTTCCCCTTGTCAAACTTTAATCAGGCTAATGAACTCATCCTTCGTCAGTCCAGCCTGTTCCAATATGGCAAGTAACGTCCCCTTAGGAATCTCGTTTCTGTCAGGGACAATCACGAGGCGCGTCCTGCCTGATTCAGTCTTTACAAAAGCAATATGGCTGCCTTTTCCCCTTTTAGGCGCGTTATGAAACCCGCTTATTTCAAGCACCCTGATTACCTGTTTTGAGGATACAACAGGCAGCTTAGGCATAAGTTACTTCAAGATGGGATGTGAATTTTTCCTTGCTTGTGAGGCTTTCTTCAATGTCTTCAAGTATACCAAGTGTTTCCGCGTTTTCTATATACAGTTCAATGGCCTCTTTCAGATTTGACGTAGCCTCAGAAATAGTATCCCCACAGCTTGCCACACCTAATTCAGGGCATTTTGAAACATAACCTTCCTTTTCTTTCCATATTACCATAGTAAAATCAAAGGTCTTCATAATCAGCCTCCTTTTTACCTGTTTCGAGTGTCACAGTTATCATAATCCTCATCGAACAAACCCGGCTCTTTCGTCTGGTATCTTTACTAACGGTATGTTTGAGTGCTTAATTTCACATGCCTTTTCGAAGTATTTACAGCAAATCAGCAAACTTTCATTCGGCTGCATCTCTTCATAGATTCTGTCTATCTGTATTTCCCAGCCCCTTAATTACCTCAAACAGCTCCATTGCCGCCGCGCGCGGGCCTTCCTGACCGTATCCCTCTACGCCAAGCCTTGTCCTTATCTGCCCCACTTTTATGCCCAGTGCAAACATCTTATTAAAATACGCGATGGCTATTTCCTCGTGCGTTTCTCTTCGCTGCGGGGCACCAAAGGGATTGGCAAAGTATGTGTTTACTATGCCCTTTTCATCTGTCGTTCCTTTAGCAAATCTTGCGCCGTTTCTGAATACTGTAAGGGCATCCTCAGGGGAATTGAAAAATTCTATAACCGGATGTGTCTCATCCACCTGCTCATAGTTATTGGCATAGAGCACTATGTCAACCTCATAGCCGCGCGTTATATCATAGTAAGTGGTAATTGGGATAATGAGGCGGGCGTTTGTCCTGTCGGGGCTCATAAATATACTCCGGTCTATCTCCGCATAGGCATAGCCCGGCTGTAAATCGTCAAGCCTGACAAACGCGCCTATCTCTGTGCCGTAGCCGGCAATCCCTTTCTCATCGTCGAAATTCAGGGAGCCCATATCGTCAAATATGAATTTAATGTCGCGAATGTGTTCATCGGCCAGCGTTCTGAGGGCCTCAAGCGTCTCGGACTTCCCAGCCCCGCTGTCCCCTACGATTACCACGCCGGCGGTCATGCCTGATTTAACAGTCAACGATGTCATTGCCCCATGCAGCGGCAGACGCCCCCGCTCCAGCATCACTATGTTGTGAAGCGTAAGCGGCAGCTTCTTGAAATATCCGAAATAGTCAATCTCCTCGCCATATCTTATCATTCCAATAAGTGTACCGGTCTTTCTATCTTCATAGAAGACGGTCTCACCTGAAACGTCAATGTTCTTAAGGCCGATAAACAGCATAATATCAGGGGCCTTTTCCTCGATGTCCTCGTATTCGGCGATTTCAAAGAGGTTACACAGCGACAGTCCCTGGGATATGAAATCCCTGTGAAAATATATGAACGCCGTGAGCGTCCCAATCTTCGCCGGATAGCACATCCACTGCTCGGGGATGAGCAGGAGCATGTCCTCTTTCAGGTCGAATATTTCTTTAAATGACCCCTTGCGTGTGTTCATCTTAGGGTATAAGATCAACGGCGACTCCATAATGGCAAGGCGGATGAAGGCAACATCTTTGATAAAGCTGAGGCCCTCGGGGCATTTCCAGTCTATCTTCTCAAGCAGTATGCCCATGTTTGCCCCTGCCGGCAGCTGCCGGTAAACGTGGGGATTTGACCCCAGCAGGTTTTCCCTGACGTGTCTGTAGGTCTCCAGGACTATGGTCTTTAATTCAACATGGAGCTTGATGAACTGGGCATGGTGAATGCCCTGCTGCGTGTAATGGGAGCGTTTAGGGGCTTCGATATACATAAATCTCTCGAAGCGCCGCCAGTAGCTATAAAACTCTTCGATGAACTCAAGCAGGTATTCCTTGTCTGAGAGTACGTCGTAGTATTGGCTGTTCATGACGATAATCTCGGCGGCCGTGTGGCTTGCAAGGAGGCGGAAGAGGCTTGTCATATATTTTGTGAGCGATTCACGCCTTCTTAACGGGACGTTTTCTTTTAGAAATGTAAAGACCCTGCTTTGCTTATTTTCAATGCGTTCGATAAACCCCTTGAGAATCATGGTAAATAGCTCGCTCTGGAGCAGCTTTGACGGGGTGTCGCAGTACATAAGGGAAAAATCGAAAATGACCTTGCCGCGCGTAATAGCGTAAGGCTTCTTTTGGGTCAGCGACCCATCGTGAAAATCAGACACCCCTGATACCCCAGATACCATAGTTACCTTCCTTAATATTTAGTATTATATACAGACCGCTGTTATTATATCCTAATCAGGCAGATTATTGTAAACACCCTGAATGAAGCCCACTTTGAACATATATGCTATTTCAATCGTTTTATGTTAAAATTGAGCCATGTCAGACAATGTAAACAGTGGAAGCGGTAAAAATAAGGCAGCTGCCCCGGACCCCGCGGTGTTCTCTGTAAAGAGATACTCTCTGGCCGGCAGAAAAAGCAAGGTCGCCCTCGATAAGATTGGAAGGCCGTATGAGCGCGGCGGACTATTCAGGGAGTTCCTTTCAAGCCTTCCCGACATACTCGCGGCGGCAGATCTCATGCGCGCGGCGGCGAGCATCTCCGAAGCGCGCGAAGCTGGCCGTCCGGTAATTCTGGGCATGGGCGCTCACCCGATTAAGGTCGGTCTGTCGCCGGTTATCATCGATCTGATGGAGAGCGGTGTGATAACCGCAATTGCCACAAACGGGGCATCTATCGTTCATGACTTCGAGCTTGCCTTTGCCGGATACACCTCTGAGGACGTGGCGGCTGAGCTGTGTAAGGGGATGTTTGGCATGGCCGAAGAGACAGGGGTTATGCTTAACAGGGCGATTGTCAACGGTGTGGATAAAGGTCTTGGACTTGGTAAAGCGGTTGGGTCATTCCTGCTCCATGACAAGGCGGTTAAAAATAAAGAAATAAGCATCTTCGCGCGCGCATGTGAGTTAGAAGTGCCCGTGACGGTGCATGTCGCTATAGGAACGGACATCATACACATGCACCCCGAGGCAGATGGAAGGGCAATAGGCGAGGGAAGCCTGAGGGATTTTCGCCTCCTTGCCACGCTCCTCAGAGTGCTCGAAGGGGGGGTGTTCATAAACCTCGGCTCTGCCGTGATAATACCGGAGGTCTTTATGAAGGCCCTCAATCTGGCAAGAAATACCGGCAGTTCGGGCTGCGATAAGATTGAACGCTTTACGGCGATAAACATGGACTTTATAAACCACTACAGGGCACAGGTCAATGTGCTGAAAAGACCGGCCGGCAGCAGTGGGGCGGCTATTAATCTCATAGGCCACCATGAGATAATGTTTCCGCTTTTGGCGGCTGCTGTTAAAGAAGGCCTGAAAGGACAGGATTTAGATGGACGTTAAGAAATTATTGGATGACTCAAACCAGTACCTGATGGACACATATAAGCGTTTTCCGGTTGTGTTTGTTAAGGGCAGAGGGATGAAGCTCTGGAGTGCCGACGGCAAGGAGTATCTGGATTTTATGGCCGGCGTTGCCGTAAACATATTGGGACATTGCCATCCCAGACATGTCGTTGCCATTCAGAAGCAGGCACAGAAGCTCGTGCATGTCTCGAATTTTTACCTTAACGAACATCAGATAAAGCTGGCCAAGCTCTTATGTGATTATTCCTTTGCGGACAGGGTATTTTTTTCTAATTCCGGGGCTGAGGCAAACGAGGCGGCGATAAAACTGGCAAGAAAACACTCGAAAGAGCGTTTCGGCGCGGATAAGACCGGCATTATCACCGCGATAAATTCCTTTCACGGCCGCACATTGGCAACCCTGACAGCCACCGGGCAGCCCAAGTTCCACGCCGGTTTTGAGCCGCTCATGCCGGGCTTTTCCTATGTCCCGTTTAACGACTACGAAGCCCTGAAGTCAGCCATAGATGAGAACACCTGCGCCATTATGTTTGAGCCGATACAGGGCGAGGGCGGCGTAAAGATGGTCTCGGACGATTATTTAAAACATGTTGCCGACCTTTGCACAAGACTTGGGATTTTATTGATCCTCGATGAGATACAAACCGGAATTGGCAGGACAGGGACACTATTTGCCTATGAGCAGTACGGCATAGAGCCGGACATCATGACGCTGGCAAAAGGACTTGGCGGCGGCGTTCCAATAGGGGCAACTCTTGCACGGGATGAAGTGGCAAAGTCCTTCACCCCCGGAAGCCACGGTTCTACCTTCGGCGGCAATCCTCTGGCGTGTGCCGCGGCCGTTGCAACACTTGAGGTCTTGCTCGAGGACGGCATCATGCTCAGTGAGTGCAGGCGAATGGGGGAGTATTTTGTGAATTCCCTCGGGAAATTACAGAAACAGTTCCCTAAGATAATCACGGATATCAGAGGAAAGGGGCTTTTAATTGGCATGGAGCTTACCAGAGAGTGCGCTATGGTGGTTCAGGCGTGCTTTGAGCGCGGGGCATTAATTAACTGTGCGGCGGGAAACACGCTGAGATTCATGCCTCCTTTGATTGTGACGGAGGAGGACATTGACCGCCTGATAAGCATACTAAAGGAAGTCATGGAGAGACTGTCATGAAGACTAAAAGGGATTTCCTTACTATAAAAGACTTCACAGCCGCTGAAATCGCCTCGTTGATGGAAAGGGCAGCGGACTTTAAGAACGGCAAGGCGGTGGGCAATAAGCCCCTGCTTGGGCGTAGTATCGGGATGTTGTTTTATAAGACCTCAACCCGGACGAGAATCTCCTTCGAGGTTGGCATATACCAGCTTGGCGGGCAGCCGCTCTATATCAGGCCGGGCGAGAGCCAGTTAAGCAGAGACGAGACCATTGCCGATACGGCACGTGTATTTTCACGGTATCTCAACGGTATAGTCATTCGCACATTCGAACATAAGATCGCGGCAGAGTTTGCCGAGTGCTCATCTGTCCCCGTGATAAACGGCCTTACCGATACACACCACCCGTGTCAGATTCTTGCCGACCTGATGACTATAAAAGAAAAAAAGGGGCAGTTTAAAGGTATTAAAATTGCCTACATAGGAGACGGCAACAACGTGGCGAACTCCTTAATCGAAGCGGCGGTGCTCATGGACATGTCCCTGACTGTTGCCTCGCCGGAAGGCTATGAACCGGCGCTTAAAGACACCAGCGGCAGGATAACCATTGTGCGCGACCCAAAAGAGGCCGCGGCAGGCGCCGATGTCCTATATACAGACGTATGGGTAAGCATGGGCGACAAGGAAGACGGCGAAGAGAAAAGGTTGAAATTCGCCGCCTATCAAATAAATGATGCGCTCATGTCATACGCCAAACCAGACTGCACAGTGCTCCATTGCCTGCCTGCACACAGGGGGGAGGAGATAACCGATTCTGTTATCGAGGGTCCCCAAAGCGCAGTATTCGACCAGGCAGAAAACCGTCTTCACACGCAGAAGGCGGTGTTGGAAATGCTTATAAAATGATATATAACAGGGAGGCGAACTGTCTGATAAACTGATGATAATACCCCTTGGCGGGGTTGAGGAAATCGGCGCGAACATGACCTTGTTCGAGACTGAAAACGACATGATTATTGTCGATACCGGCCTGATGTTCCCGGAGGATGACTTGCTTGGAGTTGACTTCGTTATCCCGGACTACGGCTACGTCATAGAGAGAAAGAAAAAGCTCAGGGGAATTGTTATAACGCATGGCCACGAGGACCACACCGGGGCGCTGCCCTTTCTCCTTCGCGACCTAGGCGCACCCGTCCCTGTTTATGGCACTACTCTGACGCTTGGCCTGATTAAAGACAAGATAAAGGAACATAACGTAAAGAACATCAACTTCGTAAGGATAAAGCCCAGGGATAAGGTAACGCTTGGGGATTTCGTAGTGGAATTCATCAGGGTAACGCACAGCATAGCCGACGGCGTGGGGCTTGCCATCACTACCCCCGCGGGTGTGGTTATCCACACGGGGGATTTCAAGTTCGACTCCTCGCCCGTCGATAATGAGCTTCTGGATTTCGGCACCTTCTCCGAATATGGCGAAAGGGGCGTCCTTGCCATGCTTTCAGACAGTACAAATTCCGAAAAACCAGGCTTTACCCCTTCGGAAAAGGTAGTTAAACGCGCCTTTCAGGATATATTCTCTAAGGCCGGCGGCAGGATTATCATAGCCACATTTGCGTCAAACATCCACAGAATACAGCAGGCCATAGACGTTGCCGCCGAATTTGACAAGAAGGTAATTCTCTGCGGCAGGAGCATCATCTCTAACGCGAAGATTGCCATGGACCTTGGCTATCTGACAATGAGCGGCAGCCCATGGCTGAAGGTTGAGCAGATTAACTCCCTTGCCCCCAATGAAACGGTTATCATAATGACAGGCAGCCAGGGTGAGCCGATGAGTGTGCTTACAAGGATTGCTATGAACGAGCACAAACACATAAAGGTTGCCCCTGCGGACACGGTTATAATCTCGGCACGGGCCATACCGGGAAACGAGCGCGCTGTCGGCAGGATTATAAACCACCTCTTCAGGCGGGGCGCTAACGTCATATCAGATAAGATCTCCCAGGTGCATGTCTCGGGACATGCCTCTCAGGAGGAGCTGAAACTGATGATAAACATTGTCAAACCCCGTTATTTCATACCCATTCACGGCGAACACAGACACCTTGTCTATCATTCCAAACTGGCCGAAGGTCTCGGCATCCCCAGCGAAAACATATTTATACTGGAAAACGGCTGCGTCCTTGATTTGTCGCAAACGGGCGCCTCCCGCATAAACAGCGTACCGGCCGGGCGCGTATCTATCGAAGGCAAGGGCTTTGGCGACATCGGCGACATGGTGCTCAAAGACAGGCGGAGGCTGGCTATGGACGGTTTTGTCATCGTCGTCCTGACGGTCAATAAAGAAACAGGCAAGGTTGAGGAAGGCCCTGAATTCATCACAAAGGGTTTTATCTTTGAGCATAACACCGGAGACATGGCAAAGGAGGCGGCTAATATTATCTTCTCTATTGCCGCAAATCCAGACGAAGGCGCACGCGGCGATATGAACGTCCTGCACGCGAAAATCCTGAGCGCGATGAAGAAATATATAAGAAATAAGACGGACAAAAGACCTATGATAATGCCGGTAATCGTGCCGGTTTGAGCCATGCCGGTTAAGCCCCAAATATTGAAATATTAATGAAAGATAAATGGAGGTAGTACGTAATGGAGATACTGCAGTCTATTATTATGGGAATAGTGCAGGGGATTGCCGAATTTTTGCCTATAAGCAGCACCGCGCATCTGATCCTTGTGCCATGGTTTTTGGGCTGGAAAGGCGTAATTGACACGATGTCCTTTGATATAGCCCTCCATGTGGGTACGCTTTTTGCCCTTTTGGTGGTTTTTTTCAAGGACTGGCTTGACATACTCCTGAGAAAACATCGTCTGCTCATGTTCCTTATCGTAGCCACAATACCGGGGGCGGTTGCAGGAAAACTCCTCGATAAGTATGTCGATGAGCATCTCAGAAGCCCGTGGATAATTGCCGCTTCTCTGGTAGTAGTAGGCATAGTGATGTATTTTGCCGAGAAACGAAGCATTAAAATTACCGGAGTTGACGACATATCGGTTCTCGACGCGGCGATTATAGGCGTTTGTCAGGCAATAGCCATAATACCCGGTGTCTCCAGAAGCGGGATAACCATCTCCGGCGGCCTTTTCCTGGGAATGAGGAGGGAGGAGGCAGCCCGTTTTTCATTTCTCATGTCAACGCCGATAGTTGCCGGTGCTGCGGTGCTCCACGGCATTCACATCCTTCACGGCAAGGCTGAGGCGATAGACCCGAAGATTTTCATAGCCGGTGTTGCGGCCTCATTTGTCTCAGGATTAATTGCTATTACGTGGCTGCTCAAATTTCTGAAAAGGTTCTCGTTAACATTTTTTGTTTATTATAGATTTGCCCTCGCTGCTATAATAATAGCCTGGATATGGCTGAAACCGTAAATCATCAGAGAAACGAGATAAGGGGCGTTTTGGCCGCCTTGTTTGCCGTATTTTGCACCGTGAGCCTGTTTTCATATGATAAATGGGACCCCTCGCCATTTACATACACTGACCTTCAGGCGCGAAACTATGCCGGCGTTGTGGGGGCTTATTTCTCTGACGCGGCGCTTTCAGTCATCGGGACGTCCGCGTTTGTAGTACCGCTGATGGCATTCATTTATGGAATCAGAAGACTGCTTGGGGCTAAGAGAAGGGCTGAGAATGTATTTGGGATGATGATGTTCATTGTGTCTTTTTCTATGGTGCTCTCGCTTTCTTCAGGGATATTTGATACGAATCTTATAAATGGCGGGCTTGTCGGGTCTGCCATTACACACATACTGGATACGTTATTTTCTATGGTAGGGGCATTTTTGGTAAGTCTTGCCGCCCTGTTTACATCGATAATGCTGATGCTGCCGCTTAATTCGTCCGCGTTGCTGATGCGAAGGACTGCACATACCATCGCGGAGCCGCAGGATGCCGGACAGGCTGTTAATTCGGCCGTGAATAAAGAAAAAACTGAGCCTGTAATCAAGCCGGCAGAGGAACCGGTAACAGAGACGGCAGACGAACCACTGGAGCTTAAAATAATCACCCACACGCCCGAGGAGGTTCCCCCTGAAGACACCCCTCCCAAAATAGAAAGAATTGAAAAAAGAGAACTCAGGCAAGACCCCTATGAAGCCAGTGTTTACACTCTGCCGGGCTTCGGGCTGTTAAGCGCGGCTCAGACGCAGAACAAGGAGACCTCGAAGGACGAGCTGCAAAGGGCGGCCACAATTTTACGTGAAAAACTATCCGATTTCGGCGTCGAGGGAAAGATTTCTCAGGCACACCCCGGACCGGTAATCACAATGTATGAGTTTGAGCCTGCACCGGGTGTTAAAATCAGCAAGGTTGTGGCATTGTCAGACGATCTTGGCCGCGCCATGGGCGGGATAAAGGTCAGGGTGTCCCTAATCCCCGGCAAAACGCCCATAGGCATAGAAGTCCCCAATGAGCACAGAAACATTGTAAGCCTGAAGGAGATAATAGCCTCTGATAAATTCACAAAGAAAAGCTCGCTCCTCACCCTGTCCCTCGGTAAGGACATATACGGCAACCCCATTGTGGAGGACCTTGCGCGAATGCCTCATTTGCTCGTTGCCGGCACTACCGGCTCAGGCAAGAGCGTTGCGGTCAACTCCATGGTAATGAGTATTTTATATAAGGCCAAGCCGACGGAGGTCAAGATGCTGATGATAGACCCGAAACTCCTCGAGCTGTCCATTTATGAAGGTATTCCTCATCTGGTTTCAAACGTGATAACCAATCCTAAGGAGGCATCGGACGCCTTAAAAAAGATGCTCATCGAAATGGAGAGGCGTTACAGGCTGATAGCCGAACAGGGGGCAAGGAATATCGATATGTTCAACGCCTCAGTCTCCGAAGACGACAAACTGCCCTACATAGTGATAATCATAGACGAGCTTGCGGATTTAATGTTCACGGCGGCCAAGAACGTGGAAGACTCAATAGTGCGTCTGGCGCAGATGGCGAGGGCGGCGGGTATGCACCTGATTGTGGCCACGCAGCGCCCTTCGGTCGATGTCATAACGGGCATAATCAAGGCAAATTTCCCATCGAGAATAGCCTTCATGGTATCTTCTAAGGTGGACTCAAGGACAATTCTGGACACGCATGGGGCAGAGAAACTCTTAGGGCGCGGCGATATGCTGGTTCTAAGTCCGGGGGCAAAGATTCAGAGGGTACATGGAGCTTTCGTGACAGAAGAGGAGATTAAGGCGGTGGTTGACCATGCTAAATCTCAGGGCACCCCCGACCACACGTTTTTTGACTCATTGGTTGTTGCGGAGACGGGAGCCTCCGATGACGGCTCATCTGATGAAAAGGACGAGATTTATAGTGAAGTCATAAAATATGCCCGCGAAGTTGGGGAGGTCTCTATCTCATCAATTCAGCGGCGTTTTAAGATAGGATACAACCGTGCGGCAAGGATTGTGGAGATAATGGAGGTTGACGGCCTGATAGGCCCGACAAAAGGTGCAGGCAAACCCCGCAACTTCGTCGCAGACTAAACCAGAAGCCGGAGTATAGATAATAAAACATACTTGACAACACGGTTGCTTCACCCCTGTAGCCGCCATTCGGCGGCTTCTCTGCTCCGGCTAATGGCTATTATTACACAATCTGGAAAGCAGGAATGATAATTTTACTCATATGGTTGCAACTTGGTATAAATAATACTCTCAGGTTATTCTCAGGTTCAGATTGACATATTGCTGCCAATTATATACAATAAAACCTCTTTTTAAGATGAGAGGTACAAGAGGTCTAACGATGAAACCAAGAGGTCTGATATGAAAGTGGTAATCCTCTGCGGTGGTTATGGCACCCGTATAAGAGATGTTTCCGACAATATCCCCAAACCGATGATCAATGTCGGGCAGTATCCTATACTGTGGCATATCATGAAATACTATGCCCACTGGGGATATAATGAATTCATACTGTGTCTTGGGTTTAAGGGGCATGTAATTAAGAACTTTTTCCTTAATTACGAGGCCAACACCAACGACTTTACCGTTACTCTGGGTACTAATAAATCGATTGTCTATCATAATGAGCACGGCGAGGCAAACTGGAAAATAACCTTAGCCGAAACAGGGCATCACTCGATGACCGGGGCAAGACTAAAACGGGTAAAAAAATACCTTGCCGGCGAGGAAGATTTCATGCTGACCTACGGAGACGGGGTAGGGGATATCGATATAAACAAACTTATCGCGTTTCACAGATCTCATGGCAAAATAATGACTGTAACCGGCGTAAGGCCGCCGGGAAGGTTCGGTGAGCTTATGATTGATGACACTGCAATGGCCACAGAATTCAACGAAAAACCCCAGACCACGGGAGGTCTTATATCGGGCGGCTTTTTCGTATGCCGTAAAGAAATCTTTGACTATATCGATGATGGCGACGATGTGGTGCTGGAGCAGAAACCTATACGCACGTTGGTAAGCAAGGGGCAGATGATGGTCCACTGCCATGAAGGCTTCTGGCAGCCAATGGATACCTCCCGCGACTACCAGCTGCTCAATGACCTCTGCACTGCGTCAACGGCGCCATGGATGGTATGGGACAGATAGAAAATCTCCGGTCTGAACGGCTTTATGATACTAAGACATAATTTACCAAGACATAATTCATGACCGGTTTAGCTCATCGAGTTGCCAGAAATACTTTTTTTCTGCTCTTATCGAAAATTGTAACCTACCCGATGAGCTTCTTAGTCGAAGTATATCTGGCAAGATATCTTGACGTAGCAATATATGGCAGGTATTCGTTTGCTTTATCGTTTGTGGCGATTTTCAACGTTATTGCGGATTTCAGCCTTGTGGCCATTACTACCAGAGAGGTGCACAAGCACAGGGACAGGGCTGATATTTACCTGGGGACAACCCTTGCATTAAGACTTGCCCTGGGTATTCTGGCTTATTTAATGGTTGCGGCTTTTATAAATGTCCTGAGTTATCCTAAGGAAACCGCCCTTATTGCCTACATCGTCGGGGCTTCACTAGTTGTCTCGACCCTGAATAACGGCTTTATCGCCATATATAACGGTTTTGAAAGAATGGAGTTTACCACCTTTGTGACGATTATATGGAAGGCCTCAAGCGCGATATACATCATCTCGATGATATTGCTTCATAAAAGCATATATATTATCGCGGTCTCTGGATTTTTATCTGGCTGCGCCGCCCTTGCCGCCAATATATATTTTTCATCCAGAAATAAAATAAGGCCGTCTTTCAATATTGATTTAGCATTAGCGAAATATCTGATGAAAGAGACCCTTCCCATATTTCTCTCTTCGTTTGTCCTGATTATATATCTGAGAATAAGCAATATTTTCCTGTCCAAGGCTAAGGGGGATATCGATGTAGGATTATATAACAGCGCCGATTCGCTGATAAGGGCGATGTTGTTTTTCCCGAGTTCGGTAATTGCCGCGTTGTTCCCTATGATTGGCACGTTGTACGCAGCTTCTGCCGATACGCTTAGAAGGGCATTTTCCAAAACGGCGAAATATCTGTTTTTGGCCGGACTGCCGTTGGCCGTCGGGGGCAGTGTGCTTGGAGAGGACATCATGGTCTTCCTGTTTGGAGAACACTTCAGGAGCGGGGCAATTGTGTTGAGAATTATTGTCTGGCAGATGTTCTTCATGTACCTGAGCGATCTATACGGCAACACGCTGGTAGGAATAGGTAAACAAAAGATAACATTTTATGTAATATGTCTCTGTACTGTGATAAACATAGCGATGAACTCTGTTGCCATTCCCCGGTATGGAATTGTCGGGGCGAGTGTGACGATGCTGGTAACAGAATTTATCCCTTTTGTCATACATCCCATTATCATCAGTAAGTATATTAAATATGGGAAGACGAGCGAGATTGTCAGCGTTGTGGCAAGGGCCGCCGCTGCCGCTCTTTTTATGGGTTACTGTGTCAATGTCCTTGGCGGTTATCATATATTGTTGAGAATGGGAGCGGGTACGATTATATATTTCAGCTGTATCTGGTTGTTGAGGATAGTAAAAGACGACGATGTGATGTTGTTTAAGAATGTGATGAGAGGCGTCAGGGCATGAGGGTAGGATTTGACGCGTGCCGGATTGTGGAGCAGAAGACTGCCGTCGGGATATATGCGGCGGAACTCCTGCATCAGTTTTCGCTGCTCAATACGCCGCATAAGTTTATCCTGTTTCATAATAGCCTGACTAAGATGCCTGCCCCGGTTCCTGAGGATTATGCCGTGCGCACATCGCTACGGCACAGGGTTTTCTTTTGGAACATATTAAATTTACCGGGAATGATAAGAAAAGAAAAAATTGATATTTTCCATGCCCCATATAACTTTGGCGGACCGTTAAAGAAGATGTGTCCTTTGATAATAACGGTACATGACCTTATTCCCGTTTTGTTTCCTGAGTATTGCAGCAGGAAGTTTCGCACCATAGCCCGGTTCTCATACAGATGGTCAATTCCACAGGCGGATATGATAATCACCGACTCCGAGGCGTCAAAAAGGGACATCGTCAGGCGCTACGGCTTCGAGGAGAAAATAAGGGTTGTTCCCCTCGGCGTATCTGAACAGTTCAGGGTAATCGATGATACTGAACTTATAGAAGATACCCTCAAACGGCTGCGCCTGCCGCGTGAATACATTCTTTACGTAGGGAAGTTCGAGATTCGTAAGAATATTCCAACAATCCTTCAGGCGTACTCGTGCCTCAGAGCAGAGGCAAAAAATGCCGGGGACATCCCGCCGCTCGTTCTTGTCGGCAAACCGGGAATAGGCTTCGAACTTGTTCAAAAGGAGATAGCGGCAGAGGGGCTTGCTGACGCCGTGTATCATCTGCACTATGTTGCTGAGGGAGACCTGCCGGTTGTATATAACGGCGCTCTGATGTTTGTGTTCCCATCGCTGTATGAGGGATTTGGTCTTCCGCCTCTCGAGGCAATGTCGTGCGGCACACCGGTAATATGTTCAGACGCGTCTTCACTGCCGGAGGTTGTCGGCGACGCCGGAGTGCTTATCCCGCCAATGGCAGTGGAAGAGCTGAAAAATGCTATGAACGAAATCCTGTCTGACAGCGTCTATGCCTCAAGTCTTGCAGAGAAAGGGTTAAAACGTGCTAAACTATTTAACTGGCGGCAGACGGCCATCGATACCCTAAAAGTTTATGAAGAGGTGTGTGGTTCATAGCAAATGCTAAATCATAACAGTGAACAAATATTGAGCTGCTGCGACAGCGCCGTAATTATGGACGACGTTGTGGAGGCATACGGCTGGGCTATCGCCCGGGACGGCGTGAGGTCTGTGGAGGTGTTTTCGGATAGTAAGCTCATAGCCGGCGGGTCATATGGCGGTGCCAGAATGGACGTCCACAAGGTCTATCCTGATTACCCTGACAGCATCGACTGCGGTTACTATGTCTCCGCTTTACTGGATAAGAAATTGAGCGATGATGCCAATATAATTTTAAGGATTACCACTAAGACCAGCCAAACGATGGACATCCCGCTGAAGCATAACAAAGAGCTTAGGTACCGGCCCTGCCATTTCCATGAGATGTTTATCCACAGCGACGGTCATATCCATCCATGCTGCGTTACGCTGAGGGATGATTTGATAATCGGACATATTAACGATGTGGATATTATAGAGAAGATAGACGCATTTCACGCCCGTTGCTCATGCGATAGTTTTACACTGAGACGGGCCTCACGTGACGATAAAAAGCGCTATTTCTTCATAAACATCGAGATGTCTTTATTATGTAACGCCAAATGCGCGCAGTGTTCTGTCGATGCCCCGTCATGGCACGCAAAGTATGACCTGTATTCTTCGTTGACAAGGATAATAGAACAATTAAGACCAATGACCATAGCCGTTCAGGGAGGCGAGTTGTTGATTCAAAAGAAGTCTCTCGATTGGACGGCACAAATCGGAAGGCGCTATCCAGATATGGATATTATGCTTTTGACAAACGGCTGTGCGGATATGGGCATCGTCCCTTTTGTTAATGAAACATTTGACAGAGTCGTTATATCAATCTACGGGTTTCAGCCGGAGACATATAAGAAAACAACGGGTCTGGAGCTTAGTAAGACGTTATCGTTTGCAGAGGAATTAATCAGACACGGGAAATGTAAGGTAAATCTGAAATATCTGACGACGCCGATTAATCTGCACGAAGTGAATCTCTTTTTGCGCTGGGCGCTCTGGCTTTTGCCGGAGAGGATAATCCTTGCCGATTCAAATATTGCGCAGTACATAAATACCGGGACGCCGGACAGATTTTGGGAAAAAATTGAAGAACGCACTAAACAATCAGTTCAGGATGAGTTAAGAAATGCTCGTGCCGCCCTGAAAGACAGCGGCTGCACTATCGTAATAGACAGCGTAAACAGAAAGAGGCTTGGCATAGAAGAATTAACAGGCGATGAAGTGTTAGGCAAACACATAACTTCACCGGCGAAATCAAGGACGGCACTGTTAGGCCGCGGCACAGGGTTGATGTAAGAACGTGAGAAGAGATGTGGTGATAAACGCGAGGTTTCTGACGCAGCCGTTTACCGGAGTGCAGAGATATGCCCTTGAAATATCGAGGCATCTGAGCGGCGTTACTCTTATAAGCCAGTCTGGGCCGGCCGGCACTTTCAATGATTTAGATGTGTTGCAGTATGGAAGCCTGAGAGGGCATCTGTGGGAGCAGATTGAGCTGCCCATATATTTAAAAACACATAAGAACCCGCTGTTATTTAATCTGACGCAGACATCGCCTTTTTTTTATGAGCCATTTGTGTTAACAATCCACGATGTGGCTTATTTAAAGAACCCGCAGTGGTACGGCAAGAGGGTGCGCCGCCTCTACAGCGCCCTTATTCCCAGGCTTGCGCATAAGGCCATAAAAATCATTACGTCGAGCCATTTTTCTAAGGGTGAGATTATAAAATATCTGAACATACAGGAAAACAAGATAGAGGTCATAAGCCCCGGCGTACCGGAGGGTTTTGCTGAAAGGGCCAAAGAAGGTTTTGCTGAGCCGTTAGGGGATTATATCCTTGCGGTATCTTCTCTGAACCCCAGGAAAAATCTTTACAATCTCATCCGCGCCTTTAAGTCATGCCGCTTTGACGGCATAAAATTAGTTGTCGTAGGAGATTCGAGCAAGGTATTTCCGGGCAGTCATGGGGATTTAATAGGGAAGATGACAGACGGCAATTGCCGCTTTTTCAATTATGTTACCGATGAGGAACTTGCCGCGCTCTATAGTAAGGCAATGTTTTTAGCTTATCCATCTCTTTATGAAGGGTTTGGAATACCGCTGCTTGAGTCCCTTACGTGCAGATGTCCGGTTCTGACGTCGAATACGTCTTCCATGCCGGAGGTATGCGCTGAAGGTGCCTGCTACGTTGACCCATATAATGTTGACAGTATCGCAGAAGGGTTAAAGGTTATGGTTGAAGACGCGCGGCTGAGACAGACCCTGACAGACAATGCTGCCCGAAGGTTGGCGGGGTTTAGCTGGAGGGCTTCGGCCATGCGCTGTCTTGAGATAATTGAGGAGTTGCGATGAGGGTACTGCAGTTCGGGAAATCCTATCCCCCGATTGAAGGGGGGATAGAGACGGCAATATTAAATATTACGGAGGGCTTAAATGCCCGTAATATCAGATGTGACGTATTAGGGTCTAACAGCGAAAACAGCTATGTTTTGCAGACCGTCGGCCAATACAACATATACAGGACGAAATCGTACGGGAAATTATTTTCAACCTCGCTTTCCCCTCAGTTGATAAGAAAATATTCCCTGATAAAAGATGATTATGACATAATTCACATCCACTTTCCCGACCCGCTTGCAGCGGCGGCAATGTTTCTTTACAGGCCGAAAGGCAAGGTAGTCGTCCATTGGCACAGCGACATAATAAAGCAGAGGTATCTGGTAAAACCCCTTCAACCCTTGATATCGTGGCTTTTGAACTGTGCGGATGCAATCATAGCCACAAGCGGGGCATATGCGGAGAGTTCTGAGTATCTGAGAGGCTATGCCGCTAAGACGGTAGTCATCCCCTTTGGGATAAAAACATCAGGACTTAAGCCAAATGAAAATAAGGTTGCCGAAATAAGAGACCGTTACAAGGGGAAAACGATTATCTATGCGCTGGGCAGACTGGTATATTACAAGGGATTTGATTATCTGATAGAGGCGGCGGGGTTGCTCTCTGACGATTATGTAGTGGTCATAGGAGGAGACGGGCCGCTTTTAAACAAATTAAGGCAATCCATCGCAGCAAAAAGGCTCACGGGCAAGGTATTTTTACCGGGCAGCATAAGGGGTTCGGACATAGGTTCATACTACGAGGCATGTGACATATTCTGCCTGCCCTCGACAGAGCGTTCAGAGGCATTCGGGATAGCGTTAGTTGAGGCGATGTCTTTTGGGAAACCGCTGATAACGGCAAACATCCCGACAGGCGTGAGCTGGGTAAATCAGGACGGTGAAACGGGGCTTGTCGTTAAGCCAAAAGACGCGTTGGAACTCAAGCGGGCAATAGAGACAATTTCAACCGATGAACAAGTCTATCGATATTTCTCTAATAACTGCCGTGAAAGATATAACGCAATATTTTCACAGGATAAAATGATAGACACGATTATCTCGCTGTATAGTGATTTGTCGGGAAGGCCCATGCGTGAGCGCGAAACGAGGTAGAATATAGCGAGTGCCGGAGATAAATCTGCCTCGCTGCCTTTTTCCCATATAGAACATTTCAAGACATGACACCTGTCATGACATACAATTTCAGGAAATTATGCTATAATGTTCTATTCTTATACGAGATGATGGAGGTGCTAAAAGGCAGGTATTCGCGCTTTTTTCAATAAGATATTATCATGGAAAATTGAAACTGTTCTTGCGTTTTTAGCAATTGTAGTAACAATTGGAGTATATGTTCATCAATGTCACAAGGAAAAAACTAAAGAAGAAAAAATATCGACCACAGGTGTCATATCGACCACAGGTGTCAGGTCTTGACATGTGACATGTGAAATAATGACAGGGGAAAAGGGACAACATCTTACTGCACAGCGTGGAAGCCGCGCCTACTGACCGAAAAACTATAAGCTTTTTTCTCTCCATTTCCGCTATGTCACATGTCAAGACCTGACACCCACTCTAATAAAAAACGACATGGATATAAATCTTGAGGCAGTGAAGGCTCTATTTGAATGCGGGCAGGAACTGTTGATACCGACAGATGTAGAGATAGAAGATGTAAACATCAATGTTTACGACTGTCTGCTGG